>JAKQLB010000398.1 GCA_029567375.1 Bacteroidota bacterium
TGAGTCCCAAGAGAAATAGGGTGAAGATAACCAGAACCACAAATGATGCGTAGTATATCAGCTGCGAGTGCATGTTGAGGATGAGGAGTATGCCGAGGGCAAATTCCAATGCAATAACCGCCCTTGCGATGAAGAAGGAGAGTCCCAGTCCGAACATGCGGAATCCGAAAATATAGATTTCGAATGGGTCAATCACTACGAGTTTTGCTACTGCTGAAATTATGAAAAATAAGCCTAGAAATACTCTAAATGCATATTTGAGTTCTTGTTTCATAGTGTCGCGGGATTATGAAATATTACAAAAAGAGGGTGACAATGTCACCCCCCTGATTAATCTTTTTACTTTGTTAGAAGAGCTGCGGAAGGCATTTTGATTCAACCTTTGTAGCAACGAGAGGTACACTAACCATAGTATTATAATCAGAGCATCTCTCGCCTTCACCAAGAACGATGTCAGACCTTTCATACACTACTTCACCATTGAGTTTGGCTACGCAGTGGCATTTCTTCGAACAACCGGCGCAGAGGAAAAGGGCTCCTACTGCCATTAAAAGTAGTAACTTCTTCATTGTAATAATTCTTATTTAAGTATATTTTTTTGTTCCCTACAAATATTGATCCAGACTTCCGGACCGCCGCAAAAGTAGCCTTTATTTTTAACATATGAAAATAAAAAACTACTTTTGACGAAAATTTAGAATTCAAAGATGAAAACAGCAAGAACGGCAAGAATAGTCATTGCAGCCCTTTTCTTTATTGTCATAACACTTTCTTTCATCTCTTTTTCAGCCGGAAAGCTGCCTTTTTCGCCAACGGTGGAGAAATTCCAGTTCGGTCCGGCTTTATGGCACAATTCGTGGGAAGTGCACTTCCCCTGATATTGCTGCTGATACTTACGTTGGTACTCGGAAGGGTCTATTGCTCTTTTCTTTGTCCTTTGGGGATCTGGCAGGACATTGTTATCTGGATCGCCGATCGCTTTAAGAGCAAAAAGAAGCGCCGACATAACTATCGCCCGGCTCACAATACGCTGAGATATATAATCCTAGGAGTGGTTACAGCCGCGTTGATAGCAGGCATTTCCTATCCATTTGCTTTCCTGGATCCTTATTCGATATTTGGCAGGATAGTTACCTCATTCAACCCTTATACTTCGTTTGCCATATGGTCGTTTGTAGTGGCCATGGTATTCTTCCTCACGGTTACCATTTTAAGTGCGTTTAGAGGCCGTCTTTACTGCAATACCATCTGTCCTGTGGGCTCCTTCCTCGGGCTGGTTAGCAGCCATTCGATGTTTCGCCTGACTATAGCTGATAAACAGTGTGTAGAATGCTCTCTTTGCGGTAAGAAATGTAAGGCAGAGGCGTTGGATTGCGTTACCAAAACTATCGATTATTCACGATGTGTGATGTGTTTCGATTGTACAATCTCCTGCAAGAAGAGGGCAATAGAACTAAAATATGCCTGGGGAAGCGGTAAACGCGATAAAAAATCTTTTGAAATTAAGGGAGATCCGGAAAGCGCAGGTCGTAGAAATGCCCTGATTGCGCTTGGCACTCTCGGATTGGTGGCAGCTTCCAGAAAATGGGGATCGAAGTTTCACTCTTCTCCTGTTTCAGATGCGACGGATAATCCGGTGGTGCAATTTCTCCCTCCCGGAGCTATGAATCTGGAACACCTTAAAGAGCATTGCACAGCCTGTCACGCTTGTATAGCCGCTTGCCCTTCGAAGATCATAAGACCCTCAATAACCCAGCATGGCATCGATGGGTTTCTAATGCCGATGCTTTCCTTTGATGAGAATTATTGTCATTTCGACTGTAACAAGTGTTCCAATGTCTGTCCGAACGGAGCCCTGAAGCCTCTAACACTCAGTGATAAGCGTTCGATGAGAATAGGTATGGTCAAGTTTGTCGCCAAAAATTGTCTGGTATTTCGCGATGATCAAGTCTGCGGTAAATGCGGTGAGGTTTGTCCTACAGGAGCCATCAAGCTTCAGGAACACAAAAGGAAGCCCGGACTCTTTTTCCCCGTGGTCAATGGCGACTTATGCATAGGTTGTGGAGGCTGTACCAGCGTATGCCCCGCAGAGCCTTTGGCAATGGAGGTTCATGCTTTGGAGTATCAGATGTCAATCAACAGGGTTACTCTTTCTGATTCTCTTTAAGAAGATGGGGACGTAGACGACGGGTACGTTCAAGTGCCTGCTCCTCCTGCCATGCTTTAATGAGTTTCGGGTTCCCGCTCAGGAGCACCTCCGGTACTTTCCAGCCATTGAACTCCGCAGGTCTGGTGTAGATCGGCGGAGCCAGTAATCCATCTTGAAAAGAGTCGGACAAAGCCGAGGTTTCATCGGTTATTGCTCCGGGTATTAATCTCACAACAGCGTCAGTGATGATTGCTGCAGGGAGTTCACCTCCGCTGAGCACATAATCTCCCACAGAAATTTCCCGGGTAATCAGATGCTCCCTGATACGGTGATCAATCCCTTTATAATGACCACAGAGAATGATAATATTCTCTTTAATAGAGAGGGAATTGACCATTTTCTGGTCGAGTATTTCACCGTCGGGTGCTGTATAGATTATTTCATCATAGTCTCGTTCTCCTTTAAGTTTTTCTATGAGGTTGAAGACCGGTTCAATCATCATTATCATTCCCGCATCGCCTCCAAATCCATAATCATCGGTCTGGCGATAGTGTCCCTTTCCATAATCTCGTATGTTGTGGAGATGGATTTCGACAAGTCCTTTTTCCTTCGCTCTTTTGATTATGGAGTGGTTTAGCGGACTTTCAAGCAGTTCCGGTACGACTGTAAGGATATCTATTCTCATTTTTTGTGCTCTTGTAGTGCAAAAGTAGCATTTATTCCACAAATTCCGTTATATTTGCAAGATATAATAATTATATAATTCAATTACATGAGTGAAGATCTGAAACCAATTGTTCCTGAGCAACAAGAAGAAGCTCTAGAGCAATCTGTTGTAAACGCTGAACAGGTCGCGGAAATTCCCGGCGACATATCCCAGAAAGAAATTGTACAACCGGAAAAAGCAGTTGAAGAGGCTCCCAAAGCAAAAGCACCTAAAAAGGCCCCCAAGGCAAAAGTTGCTGAAGAGACTTCCGAAGCAGCAGTAGCTGAAGATGCTCCCAAAGCTGAGGTTGCTGAAGAGACTTCCGAAGCAGCAGTAGCTGAAGATGCTCCCAAGGCAGAGGTCGCTGAAGAAACTCCCAAAGCAAAAGCACCTAAAAAGGCCCCCAAGGCAAAAGTTGCCGAAGAGACTTCCGAAGCAGCAGTAGCTGAAGATGCCCCCAAGGCAGAGGCCGTTGAAGAGACTCCCAAGGTAGAGGTTGCTGAAGAGACTTCAAAAGCAGAACCTATCGAAGAGGCTCCCGAAGTACCCGATTATTCGGAGATGGGTTTGAAAGAGCTTTTGGATCTATTCCAGATGCTACTTGACAGGGGAGATATGCAGCTGCTTTACAAACATGCCGATTCCATCAAAGCCATATTCTACAAGACTCTCCGCAAGGAGAAGATTGCAAGCGGCTTTATTGCTCCATCCGAGGATGTGATAAGTGATGGTACAGAGAGTGGCGAGGTTGTTTCCATCAATCCCTTTGCTGAGGTTGAGCGTGGTTTTAAAGAGCTTTACACCAATTATCGCACACTGCGTAACGCCTATGCACGTGAGCAGGAGCAAAATAAGGAGCAGAATCTTCAGAAAAAACTGGATATCATTGAGCAGATAAAGGCTCTCGTAGAGAGGCAGAGTCAGGAAGATATGGGCCAGCTTTTTAGTGAGTTTGGAGAGCTCCAGGCACAATGGCGTGCAACCGGTCAGGTACCACAGGCACGTATGAGAGACCTTTATGAGTCCTACAGCCACAATGTAGAGATCTTTTACGATAATGTTAAAATTCACAAGGAACTCAGGGATCTCGATTTTAAGCGCAATCTTACTGCAAAAGAGGAGCTTTGTGTCAAGGCTGAAGCTCTTGCAGAAACCGAGTATGACAATATTGTGGCAGCCTTTAAAGCGCTACAGAAACTTCATGAAGAGTGGAAGGAGATAGGTCCTGTAGGAAAAGAGCATAGGGAGAGCATCTGGGAGAGGTTTAAGGCAGCCACTGCGATAATCAATAAGAAACATCAGGCATATTTCGACTCTCTAAAACAAAGTCAGAGGGAGAATTTTGAGGCAAAAAGTGCCCTTTGCGAAGAAGTGGAGAAGATCGTTGCAATGGAAATCTCCGATTCAAGAACCTGGAACAAGATGACCAAAGCCATCGAAGAAATCCAGGCCAAATGGAAGGCCATAGGTTTTGCCTCCAAAAAGGACAACGTCAGGGTATATGACCGCTTCCGCGCCGCCTGCGATCAGTTCTTTGAAGCAAAGAAAGCATATTACGCACAGCTCAAAGAACAGATGCAGGAGAATCTCAAGTTGAAAATAGATCTTTGTGAAAAGGCTGAGGCCGTTCAACATAGCGAAGAGTGGAAGAAGACTACCGATTATTTAATCGACCTTCAGAAACAGTGGAAAGAGATCGGTCCCGTATCTCGTAAACGCACCGATCAGGTATGGAAACGTTTTCGCGCTGCCTGCGATGTGTTTTTCAATAACAAGGAGAAGCATTTTGGCAAACAGGAATCACAGTACGAAGCCAACCGTCAGCTTAAACTTGCACTAATCGAGGAAATCAAGGCATTTGAACTATCAGATAACAAAGGTGAAAACTTTGAGGCTCTGAAAACATTCCAAAGCAGATGGAATGAGATTGGCTTTGTTCCCTTCAAGGAGAAAAATAAACTACAGGATGCATTCAAGAAGGCTATTGACGCTAAGTTTGACGAGGTGAGGTCTCAGAATGACGACTATCGTCCGAGATATGGAAAATACTCTTCCGATTCCAATCTAAGCAAGGCAGAGAGAGGTCTCCGTACCGAAAGAGACCGCCTCGTACAGAAGTACGTAAAGAAGGAACAGGACATTGCTACCTGGGAAAACAATATGGGCTTTTTCTCCAAGACTAAAAATGCCGAGACCTATCTTGCCAAGATGAGGAAAGAGATTGAGGTCGCCCGTGAGGAGCTTGCACAGCTTGAGGATAAGATCAAGGCAATTGATTCACAATTTGAGCAGAGAGATGAGTAAAGGAGAAAACAGAAGTACAATCATAGGATTTGCTCTTATCGGAATAATATTGTTGCTTTTCAGCTGGTACAATACCAAACAGTATGAGAAGCAGCAGAAAGAGAGATACGTAGCAGATTCGACTGCGGCAGCCCGTGCTCTTGAAAGTGCCCGTTTGGATACCACATATCACGCGGTCGAAACAGATGACGTGCAGATTCCCGGTCAGGAACTGCCGTTGTATCAGGATTCCTTACTACACTTTGCCAGTGTCGCGGAGGCTGAGTATTATACTCTTGAGAATGACAAAATCAGGCTGACCATTTCCTCCAGAGGAGCACAACCCGCAGAGGTGGAAATTAAGAATTATTACACCTACGACAGTTCTGCTCTGATATTGATCAGGGATGGAAAGAGCACATTCGAGTATGAAATTAATACCAATCAGTGGATAAACACCGGTGATCTCTCGTTTTCCCTTGTTTCTCAGAGTGAGAGTAATATAATACTACGTCTCTATTTTTCCACAAGCTCCTACATTGAGGCAGTTTATTCTCTCGCTGAAGAGAGCTATATGGTGGACTACAATCTCAGATTCGTAAATATGGACGGCATACTCGACAGACGTACCAACCAGCTCCGTCTCCATTGGAATGCCGATATGCCACATCTTGAGAAGGGCTATAAAAATGAGAAAAACTATTCTGCCATTGCTTACCGTTTTTCGGGTACCAACAATGTCAAGAGTTTCGGTATGAGAAAAGACTCTGCCAAAGAGTCATTCTCGGCCAATCTACGCTGGTTTGGCTTCCAGCAGCAGTTTTTCTCCGCTATACTCGTTGCGGAAAATAACTTTGTGGGCGGCAATCTGGAAAACAAGTTCTATACGGAGGATGTAGCGATCGCTACGGGTGATCTGATGCGTTCTTCAGCAGAAATGGTACTTGACCTGGATACGCAAAGCAAAGATTTTTCCCTTCCTTTCAAGTTTTATTTCGGTCCCAATCACTATCCGACACTTAAGAGCTATGACGAGGGTTTCGAGAAGATAATTCCTCTTGGGGGCAAGCTGATCGGGCCGATCAACCGCTACGTCATAATTCCGGTATTCAACTGGCTCAGCAAATATATAGCAAGCTATGGTCTGATTATTCTTATTCTGACCATTTTGATCAAGATTGTGATTTCTCCTCTGACCTTGAAGTCCTACAAATCTTCTGCGAAGATGAAGGTTCTCCAGCCTGAAATCCAAAAGATCAATGAGAGATATCCCAAACAAGAAGATGCGATGAAGAAACAGCAGGCCACGATGGACCTTTACAAAAAGGCCGGAGTGAGCATGTTCGGAGGTTGTCTGCCCATGTTGTTGCAGTTCCCGATTCTATTTGCGATGTTTCGTTTCTTCCCTGCTTCTTTCGAGTTGAGACAACAGAGCTTCTTGTGGGCTGACGATCTCAGCGCTTATGACTCCATCCTCGATTTCGGATTCAATATTCCACTCTACGGCGACCACATCTCCCTGTTCGCGCTCCTAATGGGTGTGTCGATGTTCTTCTACTCCAGGCTGACTATGAGTCAGATGGCGGACAATCAGCAGATGCCCGGTATGAAGTTTATGCAGACGTGGTTTATGCCTATATTCATGGTGCTGATTTGTAACAACTTCTCCGCAGGATTGAGTTATTACTATATGCTCTCAAACCTTATAACCATCATCCAGACTCTGATTATCAGAAAATGGTTTGTGGACGAGAAAAAACTCCGTGCCCAGATTGAGCTAAGAGCCAGCAGCAAAGAGCCGCAGAAGAAGTCAAAGTTCAGACAGCGTCTTGACGAGGCCTACAGAATACAACAGGAGCAGATGAGACAACAGCAAAAACGCAAACGATGACTATCCGAGAAAACATAGAGAGTATTTTGAGCAAATTGCCACCTACTGTAAAGTTGGTGGCAGTTTCAAAACTACAGTCGGTTCCGGAGATTTTAGAGGCATACGTTGCAGGTCAGCGTGCATTTGGGGAAAACCGTCCTCAGGAATTGGCAGCCAAGGTACACTCTCTCCCCGAGGACATAGAATGGCATTTTATCGGTCGTTTGCAGAGCAATAAGATCAAAATGATCCTGCCATATGTTTCGCTTATCCATTCGGTGGATTCGGAACGTCTTTTGGCGAGAATAGATCGTCAGGCTGCCCTTTCCGGCAGGATTGTGGATTGTCTTATACAGCTCCATATAGCCATTGAGGATACCAAACAGGGTTTTCCCGTGGATGAAGCTCTGGAGCAGGTGCCTCTCTTCCGTGATAAGTATAAAAATGTACGTATCCGTGGTCTTATGGGGATGGCCTCTTTCGTGGAGGACATGGAGCAGGTAAGGGGAGAGTTCCGAACTCTGAAATTGGCTTTCGACAAACTGAAACCGGAATTTCCTCATTTTGATACCCTTTCAATGGGAATGTCCCAGGATTGGCACATAGCAGTTGAGGAGGGTACCACAATTATACGAATAGGAAGCATTATTTTTGGCTCGCGCTGATATTGGTATTCTAAATAAATAACTGTAACTTTGTAAATTGCGTGACGGTTTAATGTGATTTGCAATGCATTCTGACTTGATAGAAAAAAAATTGAGGTATGGTCTAATTGGCAGCGGCAGTTGGGCAACTGCACTTGTCAAGGTATTGTCGGATACGGGTAATAGAGTCAACTGGTATATACGCAATTCCGATAATATTGATTTTATAAAGGAATTTGGCCGTAACCGTTTCTATCTCCGTTCTGCAGCATTGAAAACAGATATGCTGGAGATGAGCGACGATATCAATGAGGTCGTTCTCAATTCCGATGCTGTGATTTTTTGTGTCCCCTCGGCATATTTTCTCGCTCAGATCAAACCGCTTGACAATGCTCTGCTAAAGGATAAGCTCCTAATATCAGCCACCAAAGGATTCGTCTCCAACGATCATTTGACGGTAGCGGAGTATTTTCACAGAGTATTGGGCATACCGTTCAGCAGAATTGTGGTATTGGGCGGCCCTACGCATGCTGAAGAGGTTGCTATGGAAAAACTCTCCTACCTCACTTTTGCAAGCAAGCATATCGAAGTTTCCGGAAAGGTGAGTGAGTCTTTCTCATCGCACTATGTAAAGGTTGTCTGCAGCACGGATATATATGGCGTGGAGTATTCCGCAGCGATGAAGAATGTCTATGCCGTTGCAGTAGGTCTTTGCCATTCTTTGGGCTTTGGTGACAACTTCATATCTGTTCTTGTGACAGGAGCCTACAATGAAATGGTACGTTTTCTCAACTCGACTCATCCTGATTCCAGCCGTATCCCATCACGTTCTGCTTACCTTGGAGACCTCCTGGTGACCTGTTATTCACAATTCAGTCGCAACCGTACCTTTGGAGGCATGATTGGCAAAGGCTATTCTGTGGTTTCAGCCCATACTGAGATGAATATGGTAGCGGAGGGCTATTATGCCACCCGATGCATGTATGAGATTGCAAAAAGGCTCAATGTTGAGCTTCCCATTGTGAATGCGATGTATCAGATTCTCTACGAAGAGAAAAGCCCACATTATGTGGTGAATCATCTGGCCTCAATTCTCAAGTAAACAACAAAAAAGTGACGATGCAATGATTAATCTAGATTTGAAAGGATGTTCAAGTTTTGTGAATGAAAAGCAGTTTGAGGATTATACTGCCAGAGCACTCGAGGCTTTATCCATACTTGATGCCGGTACCGGTGCAGGAAATGATTTTCTCGGATGGAATCGCCTTCCTTCGGAAATAAAGCCGGAAATGCTCGAGGATTACCTTTCTGTTGTTGACAACTGGATTGAAATGGAGATTGATCTGGTAATTGTCATTGGCATTGGCGGTTCTTACCTTGGTGCAAAGGCCGCTATTGAGGCGCTTTCACACTCATTCCACCAGATGAGCCCATCCCGAGGTCCCAAGGTAGTATTTGCAGGACACAATCTTTCTGAAGAGTATATTGCCGAACTAATGGATGTGGTGTCGGTAAAGAATGTTGCTTGTGTTGTGATTTCCAAGTCAGGTACCACTACAGAGCCGGCCGTGGTGTTCCGTTTGATCAAAAAACATATTGAAGAGACATATGGCATTAAGGAGGCTCGCAAAAGGATTATTGCGGTTACAGACAAGGAGCGTGGAGCTCTAAGGTCGCTCTCCAATCAGGAGGGTTACAAGACTTTTGTCATCGAAGAAAATATAGGGGGACGTTTTTCAGTATTGACAGCAGTAGGATTGCTGCCCATAGCACTAGCAGGATTTGATATTACAGCAATGGTCAGGGGAGCCGTCAATATGCAGCGAATCTGCAGCGAACCTACAAAGGATAATCCCGCCATCCGCTATGCAGCTATGCGCAATATTCTCTATGATAGTGGTAAAAAAATAGAGCTCCTTGTAGGATTTAATCCAAAACTTCACTATCTTAGTGAGTGGTGGAAACAGCTCTTTGGTGAGAGTGAAGGCAAAGATGGCAAAGGCATATTTCCGGCATCGGTAAACTTTACTACTGATCTCCATTCCCTCGGACAATATATCCAGGATGGCGAACGCATCCTCTTTGAAACATTCATCGATGTGCGTACAATCCGGAGGAAAGTGGAAATCAACTACGATAATCAGGATCTTGACGGACTCAATTATCTCGCAGGAAAGAATATTGAATTTTGCAACAAGATGGCACAGCAGGGTACAATGTTTGCCCATAATGACGGTGGAGTGCCTACTATAGAAATATCTATAGACTTGCTTGACGAATATAATCTCGGCCAGCTCTTTTACTTTTTTGAAAAAGCTTGTGGCATAAGCGCCTATGTGCTGGGTGTTAATCCCTTCGACCAGCCGGGAGTTGAGGATTATAAGAAAAACATGTTTGCTCTTTTGGGAAAACCGGGGTATGAACGGCAGGGCGAAGAGCTTCGTAAGAGACTTTGACACATTCTATATTATTATGAAGACGAAATACCTTTTGATGATGCTCGCAGCGGCATCAATTCTGATTTCCTGTAATATGCAGGAGCAGAGAAAACCTGAAGAATGGGCTATTGTGCTTCACGCAGGCGCAGGCGGCTCTAAGGCAATGTCTGCAGAGGATGAGGCATCTTACTGTATTTTTCTAAATGAAGCTCTTGAGCAGGGCAAAACTATCCTGGCTTCGGGCGGAAGTGCCCTGGATGCTGTGGAAGCTACTGTGATCTATCTAGAGGATTGCCCCCTATTCAACGCCGGGAAAGGTGCTGTTATGACCTCGGACGGGCGTCACGAACTGGACGCCTCAATAATGGACGGCCGTGATTTCTCGGCAGGTGCCGTTGCCGGTGTTACCGACGTAAAGAATCCCATAAAAGCTGCCCGTCTGGTGATGGAGAAGACTCCCCATGTGCTACTTATCGGAGAGGGTGCTTCCTATTTTGCACGCGAGCAGGGATTAGAAATAGTCCCCAACTCCTATTTTACAACAGAAAACAAGAAAATTGAGCTTGAACGACTCTTGGCAGAGAAAAAAACAGGTACCCCGATGGGTACTGTTGGCTGTGTAGCTCTTGATAGTGAAGGCAATATTGCTGCTGCTACCTCCACGGGCGGTATGACCGGAAAGAAATGGGGTAGGGTGGGTGATGTGCCTATTATCGGCGCCTCCACCATTGCTGATAACAACTTTGTGGGCGTTTCCAGTACAGGCCACGGTGAACTTTGGATCCGCAGGTCAGTGGCTCATGACATATATGCTCTGATGGACTACAAAGAGCTTCCTCTCAAAGATGCAGTTCACGAGGTTATATGGAACAAAATAGACAAGATGGAGGGCTCCGGCGGCGGTGTAATCTGCATTGACTGCTTTGGAAACATTGTAATGGATTTCAACACGCATATAATGTACCGTGCCTGGGCTACAGCTTCAGGAGAATCAGGTGCAGCGGTAAATAAATAGCAGTTGGCCGTTAGCCCTTGGCTGTTAGCGATTAATAATTGACAACTAAACACAACAAACCATTAACCAATCAAAATATAACTAAAATGAAAAAATTAATCAATTACGCTATTGTACTCCTAGCCGCAATTTCATTGGCAGGATGTGGTACGCCCAAAGAGGCTCCCATAGATTTAAACGGGGAGTGGGTAATTATTGAGTTAACCGGCTTAGACGAGACCGTTTCTCTCGAGGGAAATTTCTTCCAGTTTGATGCGGAAGCAGGACTCTTTTCTGCCTTTCTCGGATGCAACAACATTTCAGGTGCGTATGTGTTTGAAGATCCCTCAATCACTTTTTCCGAAATCGCCCGCACAGAGATGGAGTGTGAAAACATGAACTCTGAAGAGCTATTCTGCTTTCTTATTGAGCAGGTTACTAGCACTTCAGTAACAGAAGAAGGCTTTTTACAGTTGAAGTCTGCTGAAGAGGAAGTTCTCATCACCCTCAAGAAAGTAGAAGAGGAAGTAGAGGTTGTAGTAGAGGAGCCAACCGAGGAACAAGTTGAGGAGCCGGTAGAGGAGCCGACCGAGGAGTAATCCGAATCTCTCCGTTATATCTCTTAAGGAATTGAAGGTCTATGACATTAGGGTCGTAGACCTTTATTCCTTTTATTACTCCATATTCCTCCCTTTTTACTACCTTTGTTTCGATGAAACCAAAACTCCATCTGATACCCACTCCGCTTGGTGGCGAAAATCCTCGGGATGTACTACCTGCTCCGCTTTTTGAAGTGATCGGCTCACTGAAACTATTCTTTGTAGAGGAACTTCGTACCGCCCGCAGATTTCTTTCAAAGGCGGGACTGAAGGGAGAAATTGACAATCTGACTCTCTATGAGCTCAACGAGCATACTGCCCGCGAGCAAATAGAGAGTTATGTAAAGCTCCTGACAGAGCAGGAGGGAGGTCTCATTTCGGAAGCGGGACTCCCAGCAGTTGCCGATCCGGGTGCACTGCTGGTAGAACTTGCGCATCAGCACGATATCGAAGTGATACCCTATGTGGGTCCCTCTTCGCTGATGATGGCCTTGATGGCTTCCGGAATGAATGGTCAGCACTTCACTTTCACCGGTTATCTGCCTGTAAAGCGCCAGGAACGCAGGGCCAGAATCGAGCAGCTGGAGAAAATCTCACACCGGTTGCAGCAAACTCAGATTATAATTGAAACTCCCTATCGCAACGATTCCTTGATGGAAGATTTGATCACCTGCTGCAAAGAGACAACCAGGATCTGCATTGCGGCTGACTTAACCCTGCCCCAGCAGTACGTTCGCACCTGCACCGTGGCCGGCTGGAGAAAATTGCCGGTGACCATAGGTAAGCGCCCCTGCGTATTTGTGCTCCAGGCATAAAGTGAATAATTATGAAAGGAAAATTGAAACTTGAGAATATGGAGTTTTACGCTTACCATGGCTGTCTTGAGCATGAGCGTAAGGTAGGCAATCGCTTCAGAGTGGACTTTGAGTGTATCTATCCGGTATTGGCAGCCGCTGAATCGGACAATCTTGATGATGTACCCGACTATTCGCAAATATACGCTCTGATTGCCCGCGAAATGGCACAACCCTCCAATCTCCTTGAAAATGTAGCATATCGCATCCTTAATGCGGTACGCAATGAGTTTTCTGTAATCACAAGTGCGAGCGTTACCGTTGCTAAATATAATCCACCGGTTGGAGGCCGGGTACACGCCTCTTCCATTACACTGAGTTTCTGATTTCAGATGGAAATGCTCGCCAGACATACGGTTGCATTTGCCACCCTCGGATGCAAACTGAACTTCGCAGAGACCTCTACCATTGCACAGTCCTTTGCAGCTGCAGGCTACCGCAGGGTGAGTGTAAATAGCCCCGCTGATGTCTATGTGGTCAATACCTGCTCGGTTACCGAACACTCCGATAAAAAGTGCCGCAATCTCATACGTAAACTCCACAAACTTTCTCCGGATGCTTTGATAGGGGTTACCGGCTGTTATGCACAACTGAAACCGAAGGAGGTGCTTCAGATAGAGGGAGTCTCGGCACTCTTTGGAACTGCGCATAGAGGGGAGCTTTTCGAGACTCTTCACCGTATGCTGCTGGAGCGCAAATCGGATAGAGCGCAGAATCCGGGAGAGGAGCGAGAAAACGAGGGGAAGGTGCAGGAGTCTGATCCTGGAGCGGATAAAAAACTATCCTTAATTTCTCCAATAGAGGGGGTGAAATCCATCTTCCCGGCCTACTCTTCGGGAGAAAGGACCCGCTCTTTTCTCAAGGTTCAGGATGGCTGTAATTATCGCTGTTCTTATTGTACAGTGCCTCTAGCGCGTGGTGAGAGCCGCAATATACCGATTTCCACCCTTATCAGACAAGCTGAAGAGATTGCCTCTTCGGGCATTGTGGAAATCGTTCTGACGGGTGTAAATACGGGTGATTTCGGTAAAAGCACGGGAGAGTCTTTCCTCGAGTTGCTTAAGCAGCTTGATAGGGTAGAGGGTATCGCCCGGTACAGGATTTCCTCCATTGAACCCAATCTCCTGACGGAAGAGATTGTTGATTGGATAGCTTCAGGTTCGAAATTTCTCCCGCATTTCCACATTCCGATCCAGTCAGGTTGCGATGACGTGCTCAAAAGAATGCGCCGGCGCTATACAACCGGTTTGTTCGCAGAACGGTTACAATATATACGAACTAAAATGCCTTACGCTTTTATTGGGGTGGACGTTATTGTGGGTTTCCCCGGTGAAACGGAAGAAGATTTTGAAACGACCTGCCGTTTTCTG
>JAKQLB010000372.1 GCA_029567375.1 Bacteroidota bacterium
GCATAGTACTCAGTATTTGGGTCCAGCCCGTCAATGATGCAGGAGAATTCTCCCGGACCGGTGCCGGATGCTTTGAAATTATCATCAAGAGTCGGCTTTGTCCCGGCACCCCAGCATACGCCACGAGCCGTAACCTCTGCGCCTCCGTCTTCTGTGATATTGCCGCCAACAGTGGCTGAACTGGTTGTAACCTCAATTGCCTCATCCGTGGTTAGGACCGGCAATGTGGGATCTTTCACACAGCTGCTCAAGAGCAGTGTACCCGTTAGAATAGACGCTATAAGGAATAATCCCGGTAGTTTCCTGATGCCTGACATATTACTCATATAATTAAAATTACTTACTAAACGCATTATTTACCTAATAAGTATCTGAAGAAAAAAGTAGCTGATAAATGACAATTTTACTAAGCAAATAAACGACCAATATTATGTGACGACAAAGAATTTTTGACAAAGATGAGAAAACTGTAGTCGAACAGAAGCTTTCAGATCAAATCGTAAAAAATGGGTGTTTAAATCCTACGGCCGGAAGAAGACTAATACTTGATGAACCTTTTGGTTGTAAGAATCCGGTTTCCGTCGGTGATTTGCATTATATATATTCCGGGAACTGCATCCGAGATGTTAATGTTCTTATGCATCTCCTCTTCTGAAATCTGACTTACGAACACTGTTGTGCCAGTCAGGCTGAGAATAATAAGCCTGTACCCGCTCACGGATTCAGGTAAAGGGTCATACTCAACAGTAAAAACGCCAGTATTTGGCGATGGATACAGATTGACCAGGTCAGGAAATGCTCTCTTTAAACTGAAAGAAATTGTCACAGGAGCCGAAGTTGCTTTTGCATTCAGGTTATCCCAGGCAACAGCGGTTATCTCGAATATGCCAGCCGTATCGCATTGAAAGGTAAAAGTAAAAGGGGGCATAAAGCTCTCCCCGATCTTTACTCCTCCGGCCAGATATTCAACTCTGGCAACTGAGCCATCAGCATCTGAGGCATTGACAGTAAGAGAAATTGAAGCCGGAGCTTCAAACGACACATTGTTCAATGGTGATGCGATGGCAACTGATGGAGCCAGGTTGACTGCCGGAGCAGCTTTCTCCACAACTATCGTAACGGCCGAAGAAACTGTTCTGGAACCTGAATTATCTGTCGCTGCTGCTGTTATTGAGTAAGTGCCCTCCTTAACCTCTTTCCAGGTATAGGACCAGGGTGCTGAGGTGATCTCTCCAAGTTTTGTGATGCCATTATAAAATTCGACCTTAGTAACTGTCCCATCAGGGTCTGAAGTGGATGCATCAATGGTGATGGTTGCAGGATCGAAGAACGAAGCACTTTTAGTAGGAGAGGAGATGTTTATCAGGGGAGGCGAATTAACCGGCGCAGGTTCCGGAGTGTCAACTTCCTTGTAAATGATAGCGCCTACCTGCCATTGGCCGTTCTGGGTTGCAGTTGCAGGGCTGGTAGTCCCCCACTTTGCATCTACAGATAGTCCTGTAGCAAATGCCGATCCCAGATCAGTGCCATAATCAAGTCTTGCAGCAGGGACAAAGCTTATGAAGTCCCTGAAATTCGGGTTTATTACTCTGGAGTGGGTGTCAAATCCCATTGCCTGCCATTCAGCAAATGTCTTCAATGAGCCACCCACCGAGAAAACAGGTGTTCCGGATTCGCAATAATAGATATTGTAATCGCACTCGAACCCTGAAAGACAGGCCGAGGTTATGCTTATATTCTTGAGTCTGTTCTTTGTATAAAAAATGTTGTTGTAAATTTTGGTACCTTTTGCTGACCCTGCCGGTGTTACGCTCGGATTTTCGTAGATATCAATTAAAGCCCTGTTTGTTTGAGTGGTAGTTAGTGAACTGTAGAATGTATTATTATATATTCTGACGCCATTCATGCCCTTAACAACCACACCGGTTCCCGGATCCTTGACTATATTATATGCCACTGCCCCAGATATATCTGTCATACCGTTGGACTTCCGGATGATAGCCATGGGCACCTTGTTCAGATAGTTGTACTTTACGTTTACATTAATGTTGTACCCGGTAAATATTCCGTGAGGGATGATCCCTGGTTCTGGTGTGCCATTCCAGGTGAGCACGTTACCGGTAATAACAGCTCCATCAAGGTTGTTGTTGTAAGCACCGGGAACCTCGTCGCCGGCGGAAAGAAGATAGCCGTAACGGTTTACGGAGGTTATGGCATTATTCCTGAATACAAGGGTAGTAAGCTGTGTTCTGGCAATATTTACCCCGTACCATGTATCATCCGGATTTGTGTATGTCTTCCCCTCTATAGTTAACGCAGTCTGACCACTGAGCACAGCAGTAGCAAGTAGTAGAATAGCAATCAGGGTATATTTCATATTCCGACGAAAGTTGACAAATATATATAATCTTTTGACCAACACATTATTTTTAACGACGAACGGATGAAATTGTTACAATATTGGCAGGTGGCTGGAAGGCGGTTGGTATTATAAATACCGTGATTTCAAGGGTTTTAGAATAGGTCAAAATTTCCGGCACGTTCGTCAAAAAGAGGTCGATTTGACCAATTTGTCTGCTTTTGTTGTTAATAAGCGTTTTAGAGGCATTAAGTGGTCGAAAAGTGTTTGTTAATGTTGTGGAAAGTATCATTTTTGGGGTGTTGCAGAGGGAACAATACTTGCCGCCAGCCGTTTCTTTGATTAAATTCACATTCAGAAAAAGATGTGCATAGCCTTGTCCGACCAGGCTACCGCTTGCAAATAGTTGGCTGAAAAAAAAACTGCAATAACATTGCAATTTCGTTCAATTATAGGCGTTTACAAGTGATAGCTGCTGGGACTGACGGGGCGGAAGCACGCCCGGATGTGAAATTTACGGTTTTGGAAAGCGAGTTTTAACAATGGAGAGGAGCCGGGTAAAATAGGGCTCCGGAAGCATATGCCAGTATACCCGAAATGGATATTAACACTTAGAAGGAAGGCACTTAATTTCTTTAACAGGCATTCTGCGCCCAGATGGGTAGTCTTTGCAGCCGACATTTTAGTGGTGTTTGCTGCATTCATCATTGCCTATTTCCTGAGATTCAATTTTAGCCTGCCGGACGACAGAGAGCATGTTTTAATCTATCAGGCTGGCATTGCCACAGCTGTGTATGCCGGCTATTGCCTTTTGTTCAGGTCTTATTCCGGTCTGATAAGGCATACAACACTGACAGATGTTACACTGGTATTTGTCGTTACAACCTGTTCCGCTATTTCGCTGGTTGGGCTTTCAGCTTTAGCATCATTTTCGGGATGGAGCCCGGTACTTGCCATACCACTATCCATTCTCCTTATACATTATGTTGCAGTTTCGTTGTTTCTTTTTGCAGGCAGGATAGCTATAAAAATAATCTTCCGGTTTGCAACAGGAACTTCACAGAACAAGAAGCAGGTTTTAATCTTTGGCGCCGGCGAGCTTGGGTTCGTTGTCAAGAGGGTAGTACTTAGCGATTCCCGATATGGATTTCACGTCACGGGATTTATCGATGACGATAAGCAGAAGCAGGGGAAGAAAATCAATGGGATAAACGTATTTAGCCCTTCAGTCCTGACTGCCGATTTTATAAGCAAGCACAAGATTGAAAGCCTGATAATTGCAATAAAGGCATTATCAGTTGACAAAAAGAGCAGCATTATACGGACTGCAGTCAACATGGGACTGGAAGTTCTCGATACTCCGGAAGTGGACAAATGGCTTGCCGGCCAGCTCAGAATGCCTCAGTTCAGGCGCGTCGACCTGGAGGATCTGCTTGGACGCGAACCCATAAAACTCAATATCAATACTATCAAGCAGGGGCTTTCGGGCAAGACTATCATGATTACCGGCGCTGCCGGCTCGATCGGGTCTGAAATTGCCCGACAGCTTACTAGCTTCCAGTGCGAAAAAGTCATCCTTGTAGATCAGGCTGAGACTCCGTTATTCTACCTTCAGAATGAGCTCAGGGAAAAATTCCTGGATGTCAGGTTCCGGATTATTCCTGCTGACGTGACGAACACTGAACGCATACGGCAGATCTTTGAAGAGTATAAACCTCATATCGTCTTCCACGCTGCAGCATACAAGCATGTATCACTTATGGAGGAGAATCCGCACGAGGCAGTCAGGGTTAATGTTGGCGGAACAAGGATCGTCTCGGAAATGGCGATTAAGTACGGGATAGAGAAATTTGTGATGATCTCCACTGACAAATCTGTCAATCCTTCGAGCGTCATGGGCGCCTCGAAGCGCCTTTGCGAGAAGATCGTGCAGTCGAGAGCCCGGCAGAAAGGACATTCCACGCAGTTCATCATCACCAGGTTCGGCAACGTGATGGGCTCGAACGGTTCGGTCATCCCCATCTTCGCGAAGCAGATAGAGAATGGTGGCCCTGTCACCGTAACCCATCCCGAGGTTTATCGGTATTTTATGACCATCCCCGAGGCGTGTCAGCTGGTTCTCGAGGCCGGATTCATGGGGCATGGAGGCGAGATCTTCGTCTTCGATATGGGTCAGCAGGTAAAGATAGCCGACCTCGCGAAGGCGATGATAAAGCTCTCGGGGTTCATCCCCGATAAGGACATACAGATAGTCTATACCGGACTTCGGCCGGGTGAGAAATTATACGAGGAGTTGCTTACCGATGGTGAGCTCACCATCCCGACCCACCACGAGAAGATTAAGAAAGCTCATGTGGAGGAGATTGACGGCAAAGAGGTTATGGAACAGATCGACTGGCTGCTGAAAAACCTTTATTCGCTCTGCGCATGCGAAGTGGTTCAGGCAATGAAAGATCTCATACCTGAGTATCATACTACCAACGGCAAGTTCAAGGAGGTAAAGAGCGCACATGCTAAATAATATTCTTCGTTTGCCTCCGTTTGGACTTTACTAACAATTGCATATACTAAATAATGGACTTTAACGGAAAATGTTTACTGATAACCGGCGGAACCGGTTCTTTTGGCAATGCCGTACTGCGACGCTTTCTCGATACTGACATCCGGGAAATAAGGATTTTCAGTCGCGACGAGAAGAAGCAGGACGACATGCGGCAGTTCTACAAAAATTCCAAGATAAAATATTTTATTGGCGACGTGCGTGACCGGCTGAGCATTGATAATGCGATGAAGGGCGTTGATTACGTCTTTCATGCCGCTGCGCTGAAACAGGTCCCCTCGTGCGAGTTTTTCCCGACGGAGGCGGTCAGGACGAATGTGCTTGGCTGCGAGAATGTACTTGATTCTGCCCAGTTCCATCACGTGAAAAAGGTGATAGTTCTCAGCACTGACAAAGCGGTCTATCCTATCAACGCGATGGGGATGACCAAGGCGCTCAGCGAAAAGGTTATGGTTGCGAAGTCGCGAAACCTCAACGGCAGCGGAACTGTCTTTTGCGGGACGAGGTATGGGAATGTCATGGCCTCGCGCGGTTCTGTGATTCCGCTGTTTGTGAACCAGATGAAGCTGGGGCAGCCCATCACTGTGACTGATCCGCACATGACCCGTTTCATGATGAGCCTCGAGAGTGCAGTTGACCTTGTGCTGTTTGCATTTGAGAACGGCGACAACGGTGATATTTTTGTAAAGAAATCACCTGCAACCACAATTGAGATTCTTGCTCAGGCAATAAAGGAATTGTACGGATCTTCGTCCGAAGTCAAGGTTATCGGTTCGCGCCACGGCGAAAAGCTGTACGAGACGCTGGTGAACCGTGAGGAGATGGTCAAGGCGATAGATCTGGGCGGATTTTACCGTATACCGGCTGACACACGTGACCTTAACTACAACAAGTATTTCACCGAGGGCACTGAAGCTGTCTCGCAGATAGAGGAATATCACTCGCACAACACATACCGTCTGAGCCTTGAGGAGACGAAGGAGTTGCTGCTCTCGTTGCGGTTTATCCGGAAGGATGTGCTGAGCGAGGAACCGGAGATGGTTTATGAACCGTGAGGCTGAGGGCCAGCGAGTTTAGCTGGCGCCTTTTTTAGCCCGGACAGGTATTATTTTACCTTACAGGCTACGCCCTAAATCCAGACAGATGAAAAAACTTAGCCACATTCTGGCCATTGTTGCTCTATGTTGTTTTGCCGGGGAAGTGTCTGCCCAGCAGGGTAATTATGTACTCGGACTTGAAGGCTGGGGCGGTTATACATCGAACGGGACCGTGCCGTTCTGGCTAAGATCGAATCAATATGGAAGCGTTCCGCTTGACGGAGCCTCTTTAAGTCTGGTCGGCTTCGCCCGGAAGGATTATGTTCCGGGAAAGGAAAAGCTCTTCGACTGGGGCGCTTCCTTTGAAGGACGAGCCAACCTGGGGCAAGGCTCCAACCTGACTTTAATTGAAGGTTATGGCAAGGTACGCCTGGGTATTTTCGAGCTGCGTGCCGGCCGGTCAAAGAAGATTACAGGGCTGTGTGACACCACATTGTCCTCCGGTTCCTGGTCTATATCCGGGACCAGCCTCGGTATCCCTGAGGTAGAATTGTCTGTGCGTGATTTCTGGACTTTGCCGTGGTTAGGGGAGTTGTTTGCATTCAAGGGCAACTTTTCACACGGGTGGATGGGAGATGTGCAGATGAGAAGGTGGTTTGATGATAGTGATACTGTAGCTATAAGGACTTATCTGCATCAGAAGTCATTTTACGGCCGCTTTGGAAAACCCTCATGGAAGTTGAAAATGTATGGGGGTTTCAACCATCAGGTTACCTGGGGGAACGAGGATGAGTTCTATACCAGGGATTTTGACTTATCCCCACTTTCAACTTATGGCTATGTATTAACAGGCAAGCGGTATGACAATGGATTCATTGACCAGACCAGGTTGGGAAACCATGTGGGATCTCTTGATCTTGGTCTGGAGTATCGGTTTAAGTACATTGACGTTCTTATTTACCGGCAAAGCTTTTATGAGGGAGGGGCTCTCTCAAAGCTGGCGAATATCCAGGATGGCCTGAACGGAATCCGTATAGGCAATAATATGGTTAGTGAAAAGCTGCTGAAATGGAATAAAATACTACTGGAGTTTCTTTATACTGTCAACCAGGCAGGTGAACCTTGGTCCCCGGAATATGGGTCGATGTATGAGGGGTACTATAATCACGGAGAGTATGTTGAAGGCTGGTCGTACAGGGGCAAAGGGCTTAGAACACCTTTTATCAGTACGATGGATGAGGTAAGGTCAGGGCTTCCGTCAGGACCGGATGAGTATTTCATAAATAACCGGGTATTAGCGGTCCATTGTGGCTTTGAAGGAGCTGTTGGTGAGGTGAACTATACCCTGAAGGCATCATGGTCGGAGAACTACGGTACTTACTGGACTACCGATGAGGAGCAGTCTACCGGGTTGCCAAATCCGGGAGCTTACGGAATATTCGGCAGTCATCGGCAGTTTTCTGCTTACTTTGATCTTGAGAGAAGCATTAAGCAGGGATTCACATTTGGGCTGGCAGGGGCCTATGATCATGGCACTCTGTTAAACAATTCAATGGGACTGTTTCTGAAAGCTTCTTA
>JAKQLB010000399.1 GCA_029567375.1 Bacteroidota bacterium
CAATCATCAAAAAGAGTGGGCAATATTTTATGCAAAAAAGAGGCAAGCAACTTAGTTATAATAGTCAGTAACTCTTGGATTCTTCCTTGCATTTTAAATTTTACGTTCATCTTCTTATATACTTCTTCATTTAGCTCCCTGTCAGCTCCTGCGCTATTATTTCTGCTTGTTTCAGGACGGTGTCGGTTGCCAGTTTTTGCATGTCCGGGGGATAGCCGTATTTACGTAACAGACGCTTGACTGACACTCTTAATTTTGCCTTTACGCTTTCCTTGATGGTCCAGTCTATGGTAGCGTTTTGCCGTATGGTTTCAGTCAATACAACAGCCAGTTCACGAAGCTTATCTTGTTGCATCAGATCTCTTGCGCTATCGTTGTTGGCTACTGCTGTATAAAAGGCATACTCAAAATCGGACAGACCCATTGACTTAGCTTCGTTGTCCATTTCCACAATTTCTTTGCTTAAGCTTATAAGTTCTTCAATCACTTCGGCTGCCGTCAATATCTTATTGTGGTATTTCTTAATGCTGTTTTCCAGCATTTCAATCAAGGACTGGCTTTTGACAAGGTTTTTCTTTGCCCTGGACTTGATCTCATCATTCAACAACCTTCTCAACACCTCCAAAGCCACATTCTTATGCTCCATATCCTTGAGTTCCATCAAGAACTCATCCGATAGTATGGAAATATCGGGCTTCTTCAAGCCGGCTGCGCTAAAAACATCAATCACCGGCTCTGTTACCAATGCCTTGTCAATTACCTGGCGAATGGTGGTTTCTATCTCTTCATCGGTCTTGCCCTTACCCGTACTGTCAAACTTGGCCAAACGAGCTTTCACGGCCTGGAAGAAAGCCACTTCATCTTTAACGTCCATAGCCTGTTCGTGGGGAATGGCAATAGCAAAAGCCTTTGACAGGGCCGTTACTTCGTTTATGTAGCGTTTCTTGCCGTCTTCAAGTCCCAGGATATGCTCCTCGGCAGCCAGGATCATGGAGAGTTTCCTGGCTGTCTCGGCCTGGAAGTATTCTTCGTACGGGAATCCATGATACATGTTGGATAGCACTTCGAGTTTTTCCAGCATAAGCTCAACAGCCTGCTCCTGCAAGATGGTCGGGTCTCCCTTACCACCCGAATCGGCATAAAAGGAAAGGGCTTTTTTCAAGTCCGAGGCGATTCCCAGGTAATCCACGATCAATCCTCCCGGCTTGTCCTTGAACACACGGTTGACCCTGGCTATGGCCTGCATCAGGTTGTGCCCCTTCATGGGCTTGTCAATATACATGGTATGCAAACACGGCACGTCAAATCCTGTAAGCCACATATCCCGCACAATAACCAGCTTCAGTTCATCCTGGGGATCTTTCATGCGATCGGCCAATACCCTGCGTTGGCTCTTGGATGTGTAATGTTTTGCTATCTCAGGCCCATCCGATGAGGCAGAGGTCATAACGACCTTAATCACGCCTTTGTTCAGGTCCTTTGAATGCCA
>JAKQLB010000001.1 GCA_029567375.1 Bacteroidota bacterium
ACTGTTCTCGAAAAGTCGGGTGATGAGATCCTGAGCATGGTCGGCCATAAGAGAAATTCCTACTACAGGGGTGAGAAGCAGTATCGTCACCAATATTTGCCTCCATCCGCTACGAATGCTCTTCCAGACCCCTTTTGCACCGAGATTCCAGATATATACATAGTAGGCAATCACTTGCCCGAGCATTATCGAGAAGTCATCACGAAGCCATCCATATATGAAAAGCAAATAGGAGGCTATCAGCGAAAGAATCCAGAATATGGTGGGAGAGACCACTTTTTTGGCTCTCTCGGACATTATCCATTGTACCAGAATCCTTGCCGAAAAGAGTCCCTGGGCCAAAAATCCGAGCGCATATACAAAAACGCTCTCCATTAAGACTGTTTTTGGTTAAGATTACCGGATACAACCTTGTAGTCGATATATCTTTTCTTCATCCAGCGAAAGGCGAAACAATCCTTGAAGGGGCCAACGAGGCGGTTCCTTAGGTTGTATTTAGCTTTGCCCGCCGTACGGGGATAATGTCTGACCGGTATTTCCAGCACAGTACCGCCAACCATCTGTATCAATGCGGGTAGAAATCTGTGCATTCCGTTAAATAAGGGAATTTTACGGGCATAACTACTCTGCATTACCTTGAGAGGGCATCCCGTGTCCGAAACCCCATCTTTTGTCATCATCCTGCGGAAACTGTTGGCTATACGGGAAGAGACCCTTTTGACAAAAGAATCCTTACGCTCCGCACGAATTCCCAATACAAGCTGGTAATTCTCACGTTCTGCTAACAACAGGTCGAAATCCTCCGGGTCTGTTTGCAGATCGGCATCTATATAACCCACGTAAGGTGATTCACAGTGGTCGATCCCTGCTTTAAGGGCTCCGCTCAGACCGGTATTTTTTACCAGCGAGATATAGTGAAAGTCATCGTGTCGGCTACAGGCTTCCTGAACCAGTATATCTCCTCCGTCAATAGACCCGTCATTTACAAAGAGCACACAGACTGATTTACATATGGATTTTTTCAGATAATCGGAGAGTTTTGCCTCCAATCTTTGGATATTTTCCCTTTCATTGAAAAAGGGAACGATGATTGTGAATTCGTATTTTGAGGTTGGGTTCATTTCCAATTCTTTGCGCAAAGTTATGATTATGTTTTTTGAAAATTAAATAATTCTTTGTAATTATGTAGTTTTAATACTCCACTTAATCGGCATATGCGTCATTTCGCTGCAATACTCATAACACTCCTTTTGTTTGCCTTTGAGGCAGCCGGAGTCAGAAGTGCGCCATATCCTGTCAAGGTATTTCAGCCGGACGGGTCCTTCCTAATGCTGAAGATAAACGGGGACGAATCATTCTCCTACAAAACTACCCTAGAAGGTCATATTGTGGCACAGGGCACTGATGGATATTACTATTATGCAGACTTCAACAGTGGCACGCTTAATATTTCAACCAGACGTGTGGACAGTTCTCCTTTCGGCGGATACGCAAAATTCATACCTCCTATCACATACCGGACTAAGAGACATATAGTTTCCGAGTCCTTTAAAAGTTTTCTCTCTCCTGATGTAGCCACAAAGGCGGTACGAACAATTCGAACCGTAGTTATTCCCGTGCAGTTTTCAGATTTGAAATTTACGACACCATCCATAAGGTCACGGCTTTTCAATTTGTTCAATCAGATCAATTACTCTGAAGATGGTGCTACAGGCAGTGTCAGAGAGTATTTCAGGGACAATCTGGGAGATAGATATGACCTTACATTCGAGATTACGGATCCCGTAACGATGCCTAATGGTTACAGATATTACGGAGAGCATACATCAACATCTTCCGATAGCAATGTGAAGGAAATGGTGGCGCAGGCCTGTGCTCTTGTCGACCAAAAAGTCAATTTCGCCAATTTTGATGCAGACGGTGATGGTGTCGTGGACAATGTATTTATAATATTTGCCGGCTACAATGAAGCTGAAGGCGGAGGAGATGGCACCATATGGCCACAGTCCTGGAACATCTCCTCTTCGGAACTCTATTTCGACGGCAAAAAGATATCCAATTTTTCCTGTTATTCCGAGTTTTCGGGCTCGTCAGGTGCCAATTTTGCCGGAATCGGCTCCATTTGCCATGAATATTGCCACATGTTGGGTCTTTTGGATATGTATGATGTCAACGGTGAAACAGAAGGATACACTCCCTTGCTTTTAGGTCCTCTGTCAATAATGGACAGTGGTAACTACAACAATGGTGGCAAGACTCCGCCTTATCTGACGGTTTTTGAACGAGAAATGCTAGGTGCGGTATCGCCAAGTAGAGTTTATGGTACTGCAAGTATCGAACTGCTACCCATACATCAGGAACGAAAAGCATACATCATTCCTGCCTCCTCCACCGGAGAGTACTTCTACCTTGAATATAGAGATGGTACTGGTTGGGATGCCCATACAGGAGGTGAGGGTCTTGTAATATATCACATCGACAAGTCCTCAAGGAGCGCCTGTTCTATGAGTGCTCAGATGCGCTGGAGTAACAATGCTGTCAATGGCTGCGCCTCACATCCCTGTGCACGTCCCATTGCCTCTTCAGGTAATAGCTATTCGGATGTTTCCATGCTCTTTTTCCCCGGTCACAATAATGTCACGCATATTCATTCATCACAATCCTTCTCTCTGTTGGATTGGACCGGTAAAGGTCTTGGGTACGGCATAGCAAATATTCACAAGGGTTCCGCCGGAATGTTGCTTGAAATCATTGTTGACAATGGGTGGGATATTCCGGTGGTCAAGGAATATTCCATTGAACCACAGCAGCGGACAGCACTTTTGCAGTGGAGTACTGACAGAGAAGATCCACGGGGCAACTGGAATATAGTTTGGAGTCTGGAAAATAGTGTTTATGCCGATACTTCAGTCGTTGTTGCCACACAGAGAGATTTTTACTTTACCGACCTTACCCCGGGAAGTACTTACAACTGCCGTCTATTCTATTCACGTAACAACGTAATCGGAAAGAGTTATCATATGAGTTTCTCCACGAGGGAGATGTTCTCTATATTTCCAATGATTGCAGATATGGATAAATCATACAAGGTAGGGGATGAGCTTCATCTGACCATTCTCAACATTGCAGAGGAGGTGGTTTCTATCCGTTGGATTGTAAATGGGGTGGAAGTACCTGATGGAAAAATAAAATTTGACCGGAATGGGATATTTGATATAAAAGCGGAAATCACCTATCCGGACAATTCGGTAGAATCTATTGTGAAGAAAAAAACGATAAGCCAATAATATGATTTTTAAAAAGAGGATATGGTCATTTGTTACAAGATTATTGCTGCTATTAATAACAGCAGTAGCTATGGCTGTTTCCTGTCCCGGACCCGAACCACCGCCCATAATTATACCGGACCCAATTGAGTCGTTTGAGAAAAAAGCCTTTAAGGTCAATACTGACGAAGGGCTATATGTTAAGGGCGCTTGCGTTGTGCGTTATGTGGAAGAAACATTCCAGAAATCATTCAATGAAAAACGAAAGACTTATCGCATTCAGAGCGATGATCAGATAACCTATGTGCATATAGTATTTATGAGTGAACTTCCTGCCATGGTGGATCAGGCGGTCATTTGCAATATTACTTATACTAAGGAAAAAGGTGAAGAAACTATCCTTATCGTCAAACTTGTCGTTGCCCAGATAAAGGGGCGTACTGTATGGCTCTGGAATGAACTCCAGAAGACGGGAATCATATTGGATGAGTGAATAAAAAACAAAAGGGGTGTCCATATCGGATACCCCTTAATCTTTCGGACAACCAAAGGTTACCTGGAAGCGTCCATAGATACCTTTCTGAAGTCTTTCATCATTTTGCTCAAGTTCAAAGCAGCTTTTCTTGCACGTGTGCCAGCAGCTTTGTTGCCCTTAACAAGCTGAGCTTCAGCGTTCTTGGAGAAAACTTCAATTTCAGCTTTGATTGCGTCAAGTAGTTCTTTCATATAATTATAGTTGTTAGGTGAATAAATATTTTCGGAAAGTTAGGAATAATTTTTTAATAAAGAAAAAAAAGTTTAATTATTTATCAATTAGCGATTTTTCCAAGGTATTGTGTATGAGCCATATTTGGGGTTGGTTTCCTCTTCCGTCAAAGCTATCTTGATCAGCCTTTCTCCTGATGTTTTGGTTACTGCTTTGGTTTTCTTTGTCGGCAGGGGAGGATAAGTACCGGAGGCGATATGTGTCAGGCAAGCTTTAATATTGTCCTCAGAAGGGCCGAAATCATGGTAGAGGTCATCCGGACGATAATTGGCCGGCACAATACCACCGTCAGGAATATCACGGAAATCTTTGTTTTGGTTGTAGAAGCAAATGGGAAGGAATACCCATTTCAGTTTGCTGTAGTCACCTTTATTGTATCTGGTGTAATCGGCATCTTCGCCGGGATACATCA
Organism: Bacteroidota bacterium; assembly: GCA_029567375.1. Classification (GTDB taxonomy): domain Bacteria; phylum Bacteroidota; class Bacteroidia; order Bacteroidales; family UBA932; genus Cacconaster. Next base: position 4,445 of record JAKQLB010000001.1, read on the forward strand.
GTACATACATTCCGTTAGGCTTACCGTATGTGGTGTCACCCACATGTCTTACATTCATCAAGGGCTCCAGACCGTTAAGAACCATTTCACTGGCAGAAGCGCTGCTCTTGGTGGTGATGAAATATAGGGCATCCAGTTCGAGAGATCCTGCAATACCCTCAACCTTGGAATATTTATCCTGAGCGGCGAGAAGGTCATTGTGCTTGCGTATGACATAAGTTTCTCCAATGGCCGACTTAGGAGCCACATAATCTACAAGTCGTTGACTGGCACGGCCATCACCACCTCCGTTATACCTCAAGTCGAGAATGAGGTGCTTTACACCGGCCTCCCTGAATAATTGCATAGCATTGTCAATATCGTCAAGCATATTGGCGTTGAAAGTAAGGTAAAGCATATATCCAACGGGAGAGGTCAATCCCTCGAAATCTTCGCCGGTGAAAACTTTGCTCATCAGAACGCTTCTGGTGCTGAGTGTCGTGGCTGCCGTTGCGGTGAAGGTGTGTGAGTTGCCTTCCACATCAGTAAATGTGAATTTCTGTGGGCTTTTGTTATATTCCTCATTGAATTTGCCTGCCCTGATAAGGTCCATTGTGGCTGTGCCTCCAACGGCAGTTAAAGTCCATCCTCTGGTAACACCCTCCTTATCGAAAGGAGAGCCGGGATAGACAAACCGCACTTTTACGTCGTAATCACCGAAATATTTGACAGGCTGTTTCAGAGTTGCACCGTATGTGCCGGTAACAGTACCCTCCTCGCTTTTGAGATAACTCTCTTTGTCTGTCATCCAACTCCATCTATCCTTCATGTAGAGCATCTCGTCATAAAACTCATAAATATCGTACTTGAGAGGGTCAAGCTTGGCGTTGGCGGCCTTCACATCTTTGTACCAATAATAGTATACATCCATATATTCCCTTCTCAAAAAGACCTTGGCAAAGTAATCGGGGTCCTTTGTCTCCGGAGGGGGTTCGGGAGTTATGGGCTCCTTACAACCGGATGAAGAAAGCAATAAGGCTGCAATAAGAATTGCAAACGTGTTGAACAGTATTTTTCGGTTCATTATTCTATTTTTTGAATTAAATCATTTCTCTATCTTTGCAAAGATATAAAAAAACTATTCACTAATATTTTTTTTCTGATATATGAATACTTTTGCCGAGATTATTTCCGATTTTTCTTCGTTTATTTGGGGATGGCCAATGATAATTATGCTCCTCGGAACCCACATTTTCATGACAATTCGTCTCAAATTTCCTCAATTGAAAATTTTCAAGGCAATCGGGCTTTCCTTCAAAAAAGATAAGGGTGCTTCAGGTGACGTGAGTCAGTTTGGGGCGCTGATGACCTCCCTTGCGGCCACCATTGGTACGGGAAATATAGTGGGAGTTGCAACCGCTGTGTCTCTCGGGGGTCCCGGTGCGGTGTTTTGGATCTGGATTACCGGTGTGTTCGGTATAGCTACCAAGTACTCGGAGGGACTTCTGGCGGTTAAGTATCGTGTCAAGACCAAGAGCGGCACAATGCTCGGAGGTCCGATGTATGCTCTTGAGAGAGGTCTCAACATGAAGTGGCTTGGAGTGATCTTTGCAATTTTCACAGCCATTGCCGCCTTCGGTATCGGCAATACCGTACAGGCAAACTCCATATCATTGCTTCTCGGTGAAACTTTCAACATTAATGCAAAGTTGGTGGCAGTAGTGCTGGCAATTTTGGTGATGCTGGTTATTGTTTTCGGAGTCAAGGGCATAGCTAATGTTTGCTCGGCCCTGGTACCTTTCATGGCCATTGTATATGTGCTGGGATGTTTTGTGATTCTCGCTTTCAATTGGAGTTATCTCGGTGAGGCACTCTCACTTATCTTTAAGTCTGCCTTTACTGCCCGTGCAGCCGGAGGCGGATTTGTA
>JAKQLB010000018.1 GCA_029567375.1 Bacteroidota bacterium
AATTGAAGTATACACGCAAAGCTGGGTAGCGGTAAACAACCAGCTATATGTAACGGTCGAGTATGATGACGTAATAGATGAAGGTTGGTATATATCGCGGCTAGTTGATTCTCGGGGCAATTCGCATGACATTGTACTCCAAAATATCGACGGGCTATTAATTGGGTCACTTCAAATACTGTCTATACCGCAAGGTACATCTACACTAGAAGTTCGTCTTCGGGATACTGTTCACAATCTTTCAAATCTCGTACGAAAGCAAATTGAAATACTACCATCGTCTGTTTTAAATTTGGAATTGGATAACTATGTTAGTCCGATTAAACTTGATGCAACCTGTGTTGAAATGGAATTAGACGCTATAACAAGGCCATTAAGCTTATCCGCAGTACGTTGTGACATAGCGTGTGATGCTAGAACCGCGCCCGTACAATTAAAAGAGGTGGGAATTAATAAATGAGATTTCTCATGCAGAGAGGAGATACTGTGAAGTTAACCGCCGTCTTCCGCGATTGGGGCGGAGAACTTGTGAACCCAGATAATGTCGGACTCAAAATATATAATGCCCGTCAAGTGGAGGTGTACTCTGCCTCACTTTCAGATATGGATGCGGAATCTCTCGGAAACTACTTTCATTTCTACACCCCGGAAAATGACGGATTCTATATCTATGAATTCTCTGGGACTCTAGATGGGAATACTGTTTTACGCCGGAAGGATTTTGAGGTAAAATTCGTATAGGGGGGTGGGAATATGAGACAGCTAACTCCTAACTTTCATGAGCGCGAGTTTGCCTGCAAAGATGCGCTACGGGGGAAGACAAGTCCTCCGTTTTGTAATGGGTCGGTAGGAAAAGGGATATCTCAAGAGCTTGTAAACGGGCTTCAACAAGTAAGAGATAAAGTCGGGAAACCTATACTCGTAACGTCGGGGTACAGGTGTCCCGCGTATAATGCAAGTCTTTCCGGAGCAGCTTCTCAGTCAAAACACATGAAAGGAACAGCGGCGGACATCAGAGTAGACGGGATGACTTCAGAACAGCTAATGAAAGTAGTCGAAGAATTAAACCTATTTACCGGAAGAGGCTTATACCCCGGTCAAGGGTTCGTCCATGTTGATGTTCGCAACGGCCTGCATGGGTCTGTGACACGGTGGGTCAAACGCATCAATAAACCATATCAAGGAGTGACATCTTTCAAAGGGCTAGTCTAATCATTGGCAGGGGGTTGACGGATGAGTACAGCAAAGACGCTCGTACCAGAAGAATATCACGGGGTGGTGGCAGACGTGGGAAAGGCATTTGTAGATTATCCTTCCCTAAAGACGCTCCTCTCCGCCATAATCGCGGTATGTGCCCATGTATTGAATGGTCTAAATGAATTATTCGTGATTCTTGTGTTTTTTATGGTGCTTGATTGGATTACTGGAGTAGCGGCAGCATTCATAAATCACGAACTTGCAAGCTCCAAAGGCTTTCGCGGTATAATGAAAAAAGTATTGACAGTTGTTCTCATTATTCTTGCGCTTTTAATTGACTTAATTTTGCAACAATTCTTACATATCACGGTACTAGCCAATGGACTTTTGTTATACACGGCGGTAACTAGTTGGTTAATCGCAACAGAAGGTATTAGCATTGTCGAAAACCTTGCAAAGGCCGGGGTTACTATCCCGGAAGTACTTAAAGCTGCGCTAGTAATGATTCGAAAAGAAACTTCAGGGGGGCATGAGGATGAGGAAAGCTCGGGTCCAGAGGATTCCGCTTCCGAGAATAGCTAGAACGGAAACTCAAAACCTGTGGCTTTGGTGGTCTCTTTGGGGTATATTTCCTCCGTAATTAAAGGGGAGTGAACAAAATGGTTCTACTGTGGTTGAAAAAGCATTGGATAGAGATTGCAGCCGGGGTGCTGATATTTATTATGGGTTTCACTCTGGGTTTTAGGCTTGGCAAAGCCATGAAGCCGTCAGTTAAACCCGTAGAAACGCCCGCGAATAAAGATACTCAGGATTTATTGAAGGAAGCCAACGACTTGTTAAAAGAGATTGAACGCAGGCAAGCAGAACGACAAAAAGCGGCGGAAGGATTGAAATAACATGCGCAAAACTATCATACTATTACTACTGTGCTTGCTTATTGCCGCTCCTGCTATGGCTGACTCCGTAGAAAACGCGCTGATTGAAGAGAAAGCATTGCTTTTTCAGGCTATACTAAAGCTCTCGCTAGAGCTGAATGAGACTACTGAAAAGCTTGCGACTATGGAACGCCTGTATACTGGGGCAGAGGAAGATATCAAACTGTTACAGCAAGAGGCTCAAATGTTGAAAAGTAAGCTGGATGAAGCAATGAAACTCTACGCGGACGCGGAAGCGGATGTTACCACGCTGAGAGAAATGAATGCTCAGCTGTTGAAAGAACTTTCGGATGCAGATACTATTCTCACCACGTACAGACAAGCAAGCAGCGC
>JAKQLB010000023.1 GCA_029567375.1 Bacteroidota bacterium
TAAACTCATAGACTACCGTTGTAAAGGTGTAAGTATAGGGAGCCTTGGCTTTTTTATAGAGTGAAAGCACCTTTGAGTTGTTTTTTCCTGTCTCGAAAAGCAGTACGGGACCTTTGTTGCCACGACTTTCCAGATTGATTATCAGTCCGACATTGTCAAAAATCTCGGGATTGTGCTCCAACGCCGAATTGATGCCGGCAAGTTTCCACTCCTCGGAGTCGGTAAGCAGGATTTTTATGCCCTGTCTCCACTCCCCACGATAGCGCAAAGCCTGTTTTAGAGATTCCAGAGCCACACCGCATCCGTAGCCGTCATCTGCAGCACCATACGAGAGCACCGTCTCATTGAGTACTTTCTGGGGGTATCTTGAGTCATAATGAGCCATCAGCATCAGATATGTAGGGTCAGGATGATCCGGATCATCGATTATGGGATCCACCTGTGCAAAAATGTTGGTGATATCAATCGGTATGCCCTCATATTCCGTAGCGTTTTCATACGGATAAAAGATTACCGAAGAGTCGGTAAGGGCAATTAAGCGATCACCCAGATAATCTCTGACTTCTGCCCTCTCCTTAGGGTGAATTATAGAATGTGGTTTCCTACTGATGACCTTGATGTCATCAGCCACTCTTTCAGCGGAAAAACGCTCTGAATTTGTGGGTTCGACCCTTGGGGCCGTAAAAATACCGTATGCTGCCAGTGCAGAAAGCACTACGGCAGCAATCAGTATAAATATCCTATATTTTCTCATAAACGCTTTTTGATTGTGTTAGTTAATCTTTGCAAGAGCAGCAAGATTAGCTTCGTTTACAGGATTTCTGCCTTCTGCGGTAAACGCAAAGTCAATTCTCTCCGCATAAGCCTTCTCAACTGCATTTCTCACAAGTTTCATTGTACTGTTGATCATCTTGTTGGCCTCGCTGAAAGGCTCGTCGGCGATGATGAATGTGGTGGGAAGCCACCTTTCGGGGAAAGTGCCCTCAAACTGACCTCCCGCACGATATTTGTCAAACTCTGCCTTAATAGCCATGATGCCTGCCTCACCTTGTGGCAGAGCCTTCTTGTCCACTTGAACAACACAGATGGTGTAGGGATTCTGATTGTTGTGGAGCATGAGATTCTGAATGATCTTCGAATTCTCAATTATAGACTCTTCAATGCCCTCCGGCGCATATTTTTCGCCGTCGCTAGAGATTAGAAGGGATTTGAAGCGGCCGAGCACATATAGGAATCCTGACTTGTGCATATAGCCCATGTCCCCGGTGTAAAGCCATCCATCCCTGACTGTTTCAGCAGTGGATACAGGATTCTTCCAGTAACCGGCCATGACATTTTCTCCACGAATGACAATTTCACCGGTTACTCCATTGGGAACCTCATTGCCATCTTCGTCGCAAATCTTGAGGTCCATCGGCTTCACAAGGATGCCGGAAGAGCCCAAACGATGTCTTTTAGGGGTATTTGTCGAAATTACGGGAGTGGCTTCGGAAAGACCGTAGCCCTGGAACATAGGGATGCCGAGTGCGTAGTAAAACCTCTGAATATCTATGTCCAGAAGTGCTCCTCCACCGATAAAGAAATCGAGTTCGCCACCCATGGCCATGCGCACTTTGCTGAATATCAATTTGTCGAAGAGTTTAACCAGCGGCAGGGCAAAAATTCTCAGCCCCCTGCCCCTATTCCACCCCTCCTGATTGTACCAAATGGCGAGTTTAAGTGCAAAATCGAAGATTTTTTTCTTACCGCTCTTCTCTACCGAACTCTCGATATTCTTCTTGAAATTCTTGGCAAGCGCAGGCACGGAGAGCATTACATTGGGTTTGACCGCAGCGATGCTCATCGGAATGTTGCGAAGAGTCTCCATCGCGGTTTTACCTTGTGGTACGGTGGCTATTTTAGCTCCTCTTGCCATCATGGCATACATTCCGACCACATGCGCAAAGCAGTGATCCAGCGGCAGTATGATCAACATCTTGAGATTCTCGTCGATATTGATGCACGAGAGTGACTGTTCCACGTTTGCAGTATAGTTGCGGTGCGTCAGGACCACACCTTTAGGGTCTGCAGTGGTGCCCGATGTGTAGGTGATGGTGGCAATATCGTCGTTTTGTATGGATTGTCCGATTTTTAGGAATTCCTCCATATTTGTTTCCAGATATTTAGCACCGCGCTTCATAAGGTCCTCAGCAGCGATCTCCCCTGCCTCATAGCTCTCTACGGGATCAAGGACAATGATCTTCTCCACAAGGGGCAGTTGGTCCCTTATCAGACGTATCTTGTTTAGCTGTCTGGAACTGGTGATGATATATTTTACATCTCCGTGAATCAATCGGAAGAGCAAATCGTTGGATTCCTCGAGTTTGATGGAGAGAGGAACGCTTACGCCTCCGGCGTAAAACATACCCAACTCACTGATTATCCACATATTACAACCTTCCGCAAGAATAGCTATATTCTCCTTTGGTTTGACACCTTCAAGCACAAGTCCGGCCCCGAATTTGTATGCAGCATCTCTAGTCTGCTTATAGGTAGTGGGCTCAAAAGTACCTGTTTTGCTTTCCAGCAGGTAGGTATTGTCCGGAAACTGTGCAACAGCCTGCTCGAAATGGTCAATAATGGTTTTTTTGATCATAATGTTATAGGTTTTAGTCGTGATTAATTGACAAATTTAGGTTTTTATTTTCTAATTTCCAATAAGGAAGAGTCACCATAACTGAGGAAACGGAAACCGTTATCAAGTGCAAAATTGTAAATATCTCTCCAGGATTGACCGACAAAAGCCGAGATCAACAACAATAATGTACTTTTGGGCTGGTGAAAGTTGGTAATAAGATGATCAATCACTCTGAAACGGTAGCCCGGAACTATAATTATTTCCGTACTCGAAAGCAAATTGTCGAGTGAATTAGTCTCCATATAGCCTATAAGGGCATCCAGAGCCTCTCCGAGAGTATAGTTGAACTCCTCTTCACGATACGGCTCCCATTGTGAAACAAACGAAGGGACTTTTTTCTCTATAACCTGTACACCGAGATAATAAAGTGACTCAAGGCAGCGTGTGGAAGTGGTACCGACAGCTATTATGTGTTTTGAGGCATACTCTCGCAGGGTTTTGAGCAATTCCAGGGAAATCGAGAAAGGCTCGCTATGCATATTGTGTTCGGAGATATACTCGCTTTTCACCGGCAGGAAGGTCCCGGCACCCACATGAAGTGAAATATAGCCCTGTTTTACTCCCTTTTGGGAAATTTTTTCAAAGACTGCGTCGGTAAAGTGAAGTCCTGCCGTAGGCGCAGCTACAGAGCCCTCTATACGGGCATAGCAGGTCTGGTAACGTACCCTATCAAGTGGCTGGGGATCGCGTTTCAAATAGGGGGGAATAGGCATTTTACCACACATTCCCAGTACTTTGGAGAATGAATCGCCAGTTTTCCAGGAAAATTCCACAACAATCCTGTTACTTTCCCTTTCAACAAGCTCCGCTTGCAAACCTAGGCGTTCAATCTCCAGATCTTCTGAAGAATTGATAAGCGAAACCGGGCCTCCTTTCCACCTTTTAATATTGCCTACAATGACTTTCCAGCGACATTTCCCTGTACAGGCAAAATTGAGTTGATAATCCTCGGGATCAACCGGTTCAAGACAAAATATCTCTATCATGGCACCTGAAAGGCGCCTGAAAAGCAATCTTGCAGGGATTACCCTGGTATTATTGAAGATAATCAACGACTCATTGGGTAAAAATTTGTCGATATCTGAGAATTTCTCCTGAGTAGGAGCAAAACCATTGCTACTTGTGAAAAGCAAAAGTTTGGAAGAATCCCTTTTCTGAAGAGGAAATTTTGAGATTCTCTCATCCGGCAGGGCGTAGTCAAATTCTTCTATTCGAATCTTGTCTGTAATCATAATCTTATAAAGTATACAAAGGTAAATCTTTAGATTTGAATAAAGGCCATTTTTAAGCGATTTAAGCGC
>JAKQLB010000058.1 GCA_029567375.1 Bacteroidota bacterium
GCTGTTATCCGCTTTGGAGAAATGCAGATTCTGAAGCATTTCGTTAACGGAAGTAAACAATGCCTTATATCCTTTTTGAAGTGCCTTTATGCCTATGCCGATGGATAGATGGGTTTTCCCCTTATGTAAAGCTTTACATAAGGGGAAAACTCAAGTTGACCAAGGCCGAGCAGGGAGAGCTTCTGCGGCACACCGTGGACACGGTAGGCAAAGTGGGGCAGCCGGGTGAGCAAATCCAGAAAGTCATTTCCGTGGGCATGCTCTCTGAAGGCTGGGACGCCAAGACCGTGACCCATATCATGGGGCTGCGTGCCTTTTCTTCGCAATTGCTCTGCGAGCAGGTGGTCGGTCGGGGATTGCGGCGCACCTCATATGAGTTGAACCCGGAAACTGGATTGTTCGATCCCGAATATGTGAACATATTTGGGGTTCCGTTCACCTTTTTACCCCACGAAGGAGGACAAGACGGTCCGCCGCCGCCTCCAACCCCCAAGACGGCTGTCGAACCGGACCCTACCAAGGCCCAATACGCGATCCGCTGGCCGAACGTGGTGCGTATTGACCGGGTGTTCCAGCCTGCCTTGAAACTCGATTGGGCGCGTGTGCGCCCGTTGGAGTTGGATGCCGCCCAGATCGCGCAGGTGGCCGAACTGGCCCCGGTACTGGAAGGTAAACCGGATGTAACCAGGATCAACCGCATTGAATTAGAACGGCTGGCACGTGAGTTCCGCACGCAGAGAATCATTTTCGAAACGGCGCGAAATGTGTTCGACCAGATGAAACACACTTGGCAGGGAAGCCGTGAGGTCTTGCTGGCACAGTTGGTCAAGATCGTCGAGCAGTTCATCGCCACCAACCGGATAAACATATCTCCGCCCCTGTTTTACCAGGACGACCTACGGCGCAGGCTTATTATCACCCTCAATATGTCACGGGTGGTGCAGCATGTGTGGGAGGCAATTCGGCAGGAGAACACCGAGCGGTTGACACCGGTTTTCGACCGTGACCATCCGATACGGGCGACCGGAGACATGCGGACATGGTACACCGGCAAACCATGCGAGCGGACGCGAAAATCGCACATCAATGTCTGCGTTTATGACAGTACCTGGGAGGCCTCCGATGCATTTGTGCTGGATGATTCAGACTCGGTTGCAGCATGGGTCAAGAACGATCATCTGGCTTTCGAAATACTCTATGTCTATCGTGGCGTTGTTCGAAAATACAGGCCGGATTTCCTGATCCGCATGAAAAACGGCGACATGCTGGTACTGGAAACAAAAGGCCAGGATAATGAGCAAGACAAGGTGAAACGACTCTATCTTGACGAATGGACGCAAGCCGTCAACGCGCACAGAGGCTTTGGTAAATGGCACGCAGCGGTTGTCCGGAACCCAGGCGAAATTCGGGATGTACTGATGAGACATGGAACAAGTTAACTATCTCGCCCTGAAGGACGAGGCTTGTAACTGCACTCAGCCGTAATTCCTCTAGGAGGCTTTGGCTTCAACATGCGTTACGATAGGCCAGTTGACAGATGTCAATTATCATCAAAACTAATCCACTATTTTCACCAATTTTAGTCCACCCATTGTTTTCATAAACCTTTAATTCTTTTCATGTTTTTTATTGCCCCTTCTTTTTTCCCATCATTTTGATGTATAATGCTTTTCCCTTGAATGAAGAAGGGATAGCAGTGATGTAATAGTCTGTCCAATATGGCGGCAGATACCACATCATCGGCAAATATCTCACCCCATTCTTCAAAAGGTTTGTTGGAGGTAATTATTGGGTCTTCACACCAGAACAGAAATATGAGATACTAAAGATATAGAAAAATACCTATACCATATATGAGGATACGTCTTTTTTTGTTACCAAACACAATATTTTATTATAACTCTTATCTATGAATAATATATTCAACTATCATTAGGAGAAATATAACCAAAAATATGTTAGAAAAGCAGACAAATAAGATAGTTAAATGTTTGATGGTGTGTGGTAATTATGAAGCATAGTATCCTTAAGTACTGGCTTAACTGCCTTGCTGATGCAGCCAGAGTAAACATAGACCCACAAAGATTGCGAGAAGCGTTTCAGATTGATCGAGCCAGTGTTTCACTAGGACAAATAGATTCTTCTCAAACCGACGAAATCTTTGAATTATACGAGAATATCTTAAAAGGACTGCAGAAGAAAGTCACTCGCAACGGCATACAACAAGAGGAGATTTATGAAATATCAACCGTAAACATATTAATATCTCCTGTCGTAGCTGTCTCCAAAACTGCCCGTGCGTCTGCTGTAGCAGGTAGGGTTAATCCAATTACACCAATATGGATTCCAGCCATACTGTCAAGAAGTGGAGATATACGCCCTGCAAGTGAAGAGCAACCATGGATTCCACGAAATCTGCTCGAACCAATCGAGCGTGCTGACGAAACCGTAGGTGACATAGAGACCGTAGATAAATTTTTGTCTATTAATCCGTGCGCAACAAATAAAAAGGATAAAGAACAACAGCCTCGTTGGGTTGATGTCTGGCAATATTGTGATGAAATGTTACAATATGTCGCCCAACAATCCATTAATGATTTTGATCTTGAAGGTTATGAGACAATCCCGCATTCATACATATTGCTTGACCAGGAGGATGATAAAAGAATCCCTGCCCGACACATCATACGGCTATATGGTACCATATTGGGGGACTTGGGGGCCAACCCCCTTCCTGCCGTTCCAAAACTATTGGAGCGATATACAAGCCTAACCCTAAACAAACTAACTGCTCTCTTAACTCCGAAAGAAGAGATCAAAAAATCATCAGAGCATTATGGACAGATGAGTTGGCAATTCCCCTTGTCACAGTCACAGCGTGAAACAATGCACCACGTATTGGCGATGGAAGACGGGGAGATCCTTGCTATTAATGGACCTCCTGGCACGGGCAAAACAACGCTCCTTCAAAGCATTGTCGCAACCTTGTGGACTAAAAGGGCTATAAAAGAGGAAAATCCTCCGATTATTGTTGCAACATCAACCAACAATCAGGCAGTCACCAATGTTATAGATAGTTTTGGGAAAGTGCCCGAACATGAATCACCACTGGCGGGAAGGTGGATACCGGGGTTAAAAAGTTATGGGCTCTATTGCCCGGCATCTACCAAGCAAAAATCATCAAGCGAATATCAAATGGAGACTTTTGCATAACCCCAGCCCCTCTTATTTTTGTATCCTCATTGTTACTTTTTATGTTCACTCTATCTCATTGGGGTAGTAGTTTTATCTTCTATGATTAGTTCATTACA
>JAKQLB010000069.1 GCA_029567375.1 Bacteroidota bacterium
GCGCTGGTGATGAGTTTGCTGCCGGAGTCAAGATGCTCCGCCTCTGTACGCAGGTTACCCAGATAGATAGTCTTGATTAATGTCATGATTTCCTGAATAATTATAATAATTCCACTCTTTGTTTGGCTACGGGTATGCCCAGTTGGTCGCGATATTTGGCAACCGTACGTCTGGCAACCTTGTAACCCTTTTCCGAAAGGGCTTCAACTATGCTCTCGTCCGTCAATGGAGAGGTTTTGTCCTCGTTGTCGATAATCTGAACGAGTACATTTTTAATCTCGCGTGTGGAAACTTCCTCTCCATCTTCATTGAGAAGGCCTTCGGAGAAGAAATATTTCAGCGGAAAAATACCGAAATGAGTCTGTATATATTTGCAATTGACCACTCTGGAGATGGTCGAAATATCAAGATTGGCCTTTTCAGCAATGTTGCGGAGTACCATTGGCTTGAGTTTGGTCTCGTCACCATCCATAAAGTATTCTCTCTGGAAGTCTATTATGGCGTTCATTGTGTTTTGCAAAGTGTTTTGACGCTGCTTTATAGCTTCGATGAACCATTTTGCATCGTCGAGTTTCTTTTTCACGAACACCACTGCATCTTTGCCTGCTTTGGTGTTCGCGTTAGAGCCCTTGATCAACATATCCGCGTAGCGTTTATTGACTCTAAGCTCCGGTATGGAGTATCGGGGCATTGACATTACCAGTTCGCCTTCTCTCAACTCCAGGATGAAATCCGGAATCACCTGTTGAGTTTGCTCTGAGTAAGAGTCGTCAATCTGTCCGCCGGGACGGGGATTGAGGCGCTGGATCTCTTCAATAGCCTCTTTAAGCTCATCATTTGTGACACCCAGCCGGGACATGATTTTGGGATAGTGTTTTCGGGAGAATTCGTTGAAATAGTCCCGGAGAATGGTCTCGGCAAGTTGTTGGGAGGGGGTTTGATTCTTTGCAGCAATTTGTAATAGAAGACATTCCCTAAGGTCTCTTGCACCAACGCCAACAGGCTCAAATTCCTGTATTATAAAGAGGATCTCCTCAAGTTCATCTTCGGTGGTTTCAATACCCAGACGGAAAGCGATATCATCCGTAAGGGAGTCCAGATCGCGCCTGAGGTAGCCGTCGTCCTCAAGCATTCCTATCATGAAGGTAGCAATTTGCCTCTTTCTATCGTCCAGCGAGCAGAAACCTAGTTGTTTTATAAGATTCTGGTGAAAGCTTTCCTGGACGGAAAATGTGTTGTATTGAGGCTTGAGATCTTTACCTTGATTATTGACATGAAGTTTGTATGAGGGTGTAGGATCATCCCGGTCGTATGAGTCTAGGGCAACATTCGCTGCCTCCTCTTCCTCGGATTCAGGTATCACTTCATCCAGGACAGGATTCTCTTCAATCTCCCTCTGTATCTTTTGCTCCAGTTCCAACATGGGAAGCTCCAGAAGTTTGATGGTCTGAATCTGGAGCGGTGAGAGCTTTGTGGTTTGTGTCTGTTGTAATGTCTGCTTTAACATTTCATAACAAAGGTAATAATTTTTCCATCGTTTTGACAATTTGGTTATCTTTGGGCCATAATATCACGGAGTAATGAGCACTTATCGTAAATGTGTCTCTATTTATAATAACAATGCAATAATGATGCGATTCATTAAAAAACTGTTTCTCGTCCTGACACTCCTGTCGGGAATTTCAATGGTAGCATTCTCACAGTCGGATCTTGTTTCCTGGAAAATTGCTTCGGAGGCTACTGGCGATAACACATTCGACATAAAAATAACAGCCTCCATTGCCCCGGGATGGCATATGTACGATATGGGGCCTTATGAAAACGGTCCTAATGCCACAACATTTATCTTTACCCTTCCCAATGGTGTGACCAAGGTGGGAGAGATAAGTTCCATCGAGAAACCCATCAAGGTGGATGATCCGATGTTCGGTATGGTAATAGGCTACTACGAGAAGAGCGTCACTTTTGTCCAGAAGGTGAAGCTTGCAGTTCCGAAAGCTACCGTAGAGGTGGAAGTGGAGTGGATGACTTGTGATAACACCAGCTGTACTCCTCCGGACGACTACACGATGAAGATAGAACTGCAAGCGCCCTTCCTTGCATCGGAAGTACAGGATGCAGCAGCCCGGGAAGAGCCCGTGCTAACTCAGGAAGAGTTTGACGAGGTTTCTACTGTCTCATCACCGGATGGTGAAGTGCAGATGTCAGCCCCCGAAAGGGCTACCAGGGGCGGTTCGCTTTGGGCTATGATTATTGAGGCTATCCTTTGGGGATTTGCAGCACTGTTGACCCCCTGTGTTTTCCCCATGGTGCCGATGACCGTATCATTCTTCATTAAGGGTTCTGAGGACAAGGCAAGAGGCAGGTTCCGCGCTATAATGTACGGTGTGTTTATTGTGCTTCTCTATACAGTTCCTATTGCGGCTATAATCATCATAACACGGCTGGTAGGAGGAGATGCCGTCACTGCGGATATCTTCAATTGGTTGGCTACCCACTGGCTGCCCAACATCCTCTTCTTCCTGGTATTTATGGCCTTTGCCGCCTCCTTCTTTGGTGCATTCGAGATAGTAATGCCAAGCAAGCTGGTCAATAAGAGTGACCAGCAGGCGAGTAAACGTCAGGGATTGGGAGGAGTATTTTTCCTCGCTCTGACTCTTGTGTTGGTATCCTTCTCATGTACAGGCCCCATTGTGGGTACGGTACTCATAAAATCCACAGCAGGTGAGTTTTGGACCCCAATTATCACTATGCTGGCCTTCTCTCTGGCTTTTGCGCTCCCCTTCATGATCTTCGCCCTCTTCCCTTCTCTGCTGAGCAATATTCCCCAGAGTGGTGGATGGCTCAACTCCGTTAAGGTGGTGCTTGGATTCATTGAGGTGGCGCTTGGTTTTAAATTCCTCAGCGTTGCTGATCAGGTCTATCACTGGGGTCTCCTGGACAGGGAGATATATCTTGCAATATGGATTGTCTGCTTTACATTGCTGGGATTCTACCTGCTTGGCAAGCTCAAATTCAAGCATGACAGTGACCTCAAGCATATCAGCGTGTTCCGTCTGGTGCTCGCTATTGCATCTTTTAGCTTTGTGGTATATATGATACCCGGTATGTGGGGTGCTCCTTTAAAAGGCCTCTCCGGTTATTTGCCTCCTATCAACACACAAGATTTTGTGATACCAACAGACGGAAGTCGTACCACTCAGGCTGAAGCGGCAAGCGCATATACTGTCAAATATGGGGATTTTCTTAAACTTCCTCATGGATTGAACGGCTTTTTTGACCTGGAGGAGGCTCAGGCTCACGCCGAAAAGGTCGGCAAACCGGTATTCGTAGATTTTACCGGCCACGGATGCGTCAATTGCCGTGAGATGGAGGCGAGAGTGTGGAGTGATCCCAGGGTGCTTGAGATTCTCAAAAGGGATTATGTCATCTGTGCTCTCTATGCAGATGATAAGAAACAGGTCCCTGAGGAGAATTGGGTGACGAATGATAATGGAAAAGTACTCAAAACACTCGGCAAGATCAACTCCCATTTTGCATTGACAAGATACGGAGTCAATGCTCAGCCATATTATGTTCTGGAGGACAACAACGGCAGACAGTTGGTGGAGCCCCGTGGATACAACCTCGATGTAGAATCCTTCATCATTTGGCTTGAAGAGGGAGTGAAGGCATACAAGAGTAACGAACAACTCTAGTTGAAATCATATGAAACAATGAGTCAGACACCTTTAAAGATTGATGTAAAGCAGGTAATTGCTGCTAAAAGTCCGTCGTTGGCAAAGAAACTTCCGGGATTTGTAATCAACTGGATCAAAAAACTTGTCCATCAGGATGAGATCAATGAGATTCTCTCACTCTATGGACACTATCAGGGAGTTGAGTTTGCTACGCACGCACTTGCACATCTGGGTATCACCTATACGCCTCATGGAATGGAAAAGATCGATCCGTCAGGCAGATACATCTTTGTCTCCAATCACCCTTTGGGTGGACTGGACGGTTCGGTGTTGATTGCCCTTATCGGCAAGATCTTTCCCGACATTAAATTTGTTGTAAATGACTTTTTAATGCATGTCAAGCCTTTCGAATCGCTCTTTATACCGGTAAACAAAGTAGGAAAGATGAGCCGTGAATATGCACAGATGATCAACGATACTTATTCGTCAGAATCTCAGATACTTTATTTTCCTGCAGGTCTCTGTTCCAGGAAGATAAAAGGAAAAATTACGGATACCCAGTGGCAGACCAATTTCCTTAAAAAGGCCGTTGCTCACAAAAGAGACATAGTGCCGATATTTTTTTCGGGACGAAATTCCAATTTCTTTTACACTCTGGCTAAGATCAGAAAGTTTCTCGGTATCAAATTCAACATCGAGATGCTTTTCCTTCCCCATGAATTATTCAAACAGAAAAATAGCAGTTTTGAAATCTGGTTTGGAGACCCGATACCCATCGGGAGCATCACTCCGGATAAATCGCTGCGAGAATGGACTGACATCATAAGAACAAAAGCCTATGAAGCCAATAATTCAACCGGTGGATCGTAAACTGATAATTGACGAACTTACTCCGGACAAATACATTAGAGATACCAACAGGGGTGGTAATATGCTCTATGACGTAACAGCAGCAGATTCTCCCAATATCATGAGAGAAATCGGGCGTCTGCGAGAAATCTCCTTTCGTAGTGCCGGTGGCGGTACCGGCAAGGATGTGGATATCGATGAGTACGACACTGACGCTGAAAATCCCTACAGGCAGTTAATAGTTTGGGATCCTGACCAGATGGAGGTCCTTGGCGGTTACCGCTATATAGATTGTTCGGGTGGCCTGGATCCCGCCAAGATGGCCACAAGTGAGCTTTTTAAGTTTTCCAAACGCTTTGTAAAGGATGTGCTGCCATATACCATGGAGCTGGGGCGCTCCTTCGTACAGCCGCTATACCATCGTCTCAACCTCAAACGTAAGGGTATCTTTGCACTGGACAATCTTTGGGATGGTTTAGGGGCGCTTACTGTAAAGTATGATACCCACCGCTATTTTTTCGGTAAAGTGACGATGTATTCCACTTATAATGTCAAGGCTCGTAACATACTGCTCTATTTTCTCAACCATTTTTCCCCTGACAAAGAGTTACTTGTAACTCCCATAGAACCACTTGACACCGACGCCTCCAATCCTTACTATGCCTCTCTTTTTGAAGGGATGGAGTATAAGGAGGCTTACAAAGAGCTAGTAGCCCGCCTCAAGGAGATGGGTGAGATGATACCTCCGCTTATCAACTCTTATATGAGTCTTTCACCGAGCATGCGTGTGTTCGGTACCTCTATTAATAAAGATTTCGGGGGAGTGGAGGAGACCGGCATTCTGATGAAAATTGAAGATATTTATCCCGAGAAGATTGAGCGGCACATTGCATCGCTCAGGTTGCTTCGGGATAAAATCAAAGAGAAATATCGCTGGTGGAGACGTTAGGATATCCGATCTGCTCTCTTACTACAAATACTGAAGGATATCTCCCGCTTATTTGAGCTGCAAATCGTTGCGCCTCATATTTGGTGCGGAAGTCACCTACTGTTACCTTGAAGTAGGGATTGACGTGGCTGAGGTATACCCTTATATGGGGAAATTCCTTTACAAACTGGTTGGCTATGGCCTCGGAGCGCACTCTGGCGTTCTGGCTGTTGTCAAAATAGATTCTGATGCGATAGCCGGAAATCTTGCGCTCGGAGTTAGTGTCGATATGGTTCAGAAGTGCATAGCGCAGGGTGCCGGATTGTCTTATGACAGCCGTTCCTCCACCGGGAGAGGACTCGTTGAGCAGTAAGAATATCTGTTTGCCTGCAAGCAGGGTGTCAATCTCTATTTCCGATCTGATATTGATAGTGGTGTCTTGCGGGATAAATTGATTCTGCGCCCATAGATTGCACAATGATATGCAGAGGAGTATTACAAATGTGGAAAGTATTCTTTTCATAAGGAGTTCATTTGTATTGTGAGTCAGGTGAAGCGGGTTTGAAGGCACGTATCAAGTCGCCGAGTACGACTCCTTTACCGGTGAATTTTTTTCTGATTCCTCCGGAAAATACTATATGGTAGTCCACCGTCATATTTTCAACATCGACATTTTCAGCCGAAAAACCGCCTGAGACAAGAACTGAGAGGGGATTGAGCAGTTCCGTAGCGATCTCCCATTTTAAAAAATCTTCGCTATGAGCGGGAATGATAATATTATCTTCGGATGCCAGTAGTGCGAATGGTTGGCCGTTGCCACTGTATATTGTGGCCTCAAGGTCTTTTGCGGTAAAGGTAGTAGGAGTTGGGTTGGCTACTTCAATTATAAGGGTGAGATTAGCGCTGACACTTCCTTTTCCAAATGAGATGTTGTCGATTTTTTCTATTTCGTATGATTTGAATTCAAGCTTTTTATAGTCCCGGCAGCCGGTAAACAACAGCCAGGTTGAGAGCAAAAGCAGTATGTTACGCAATAATTTGTATCTCATATCAGCCCTTTTATTTTCGCAAAGATATAAAAAACTTATCTTTGTAATGGAAAATTCCCATTGCACCAATAATCAGACATGAGAGATAGCAAATTTCATTCCGTCAAACCGATAACCGACCCTGCAAAGCCACAGTTGTACATCGAGACCTATGGTTGCCAGATGAATGTCAACGATAGCGAGGTGGTACTCTCTGTGATGCAGGATGCCGGTTATTCACTTTGCGAGAAGATGGAGGATGCCGATGTAATACTTGTAAACACTTGTTCTGTAAGGGAAAATGCCGAGCAGAGGGTTTTCGGGCGTCTGGACCTGTTTCGTTTGGAAAAGAAACGTCGTCCGGAAATCGTGGTAGGTGTTATCGGATGCATGGCGGAACGTCTCAAGGATCAATTGTTTGACTATCCGGTAGTGGATGTGGTTGCCGGTCCGGATGCTTACCGCGACCTTCCCCGTCTTGTGGCGGCAGCAAAAACGGGTACGGGCCAAATCAATGTACATCTATCCCATGAGGAAACATATGAGGACATTTCGCCGGTGAGGATGGACCGCAACGGCGTAAGTGCATTCATCTCAATTATGAGAGGTTGCAATAATGTCTGTTCCTACTGCATAGTTCCCTTTGTACGCGGAGCGGAACGAAGCCGTGACCCGCAAAGCATCATCAGAGAGGCGGAGTCCCTCATTGCCAACGGTTATAAGGAGATAAATCTTCTCGGACAAAATGTGGATTCTTACCTTTGGCTGGACCCTCACAACCCCTCTCGCCAGATCAACTTTGCACGCTTGTTGGAGCAAGTGGCACTGATAGATCGGAAGATAAGAGTGCGCTTTTCCACTTCGCATCCCAAGGATATGAGCAACAGTGTACTCTACACCATGGCGATGTATGACAATATCTGCAAACACATTCATCTCCCCGTTCAATCGGGCAACAATGCCGTGCTGGAGAAGATGAACCGCAAATATACCCGTGAAAACTATCTGGAGCGCATAGATAAGATTCGCAAAATACTTCCGGATTGCGCCATAACAACCGACGTGATAGCGGGATTTTGTTCCGAGACGGAGCAGGATCATCTTGAAACCCTCTCCATTTTGGAAGAGGTGCAGTTTGACGGTGCTTTCATGTTCCAATATTCCGAAAGACCCGGTACAAGAGCTGCAAGACAATTCAAAGACGATGTTCCACTTGAGGTCAAGACTGCTCGTCTCAACCAAATTATCGCCTTGCAGAATGAGATCTCACTGCGTAATAACCAATATACGGTGGGTTGCGAATACCGGGTGTTGATAGAAGGAACTTCCAAACGTTCAGAAGAGGAACTGATGGGTCGTACCTCCCAGAACAAGACCTGCGTCTTCCCCGCCGCAGGCCATAAAGCCGGTGACTTTGTCAGAGTGAAAGTGCTCTCCTGCACCTCGGCAACTCTGATTTGCGAGATAATTTCTTAAAAATCAACATATATGAAACGCATTATCCTTCCTCTTTTCATCTGCCTTTTGTTCGTCGGTTGCGGTCACAAAAAGCAGGTTGATCTGATTGTAATCAACGCCAATATCTATACTGTCAATGAGGGTTTTTCCAAAGCGCAGGCATTTGCCGTCCATAACGGCAAATTTGTAGCCGTTGGCTCCACAAGATATATCAAGGCTGACTACAAGTCGGACAATGTAGTCAACCTCAGGAATAGTCTGGCCACCATTTATCCGGGCTTTAATGACTGTCACGCCCATCTCACTTCGCTTGGGTATGCCTTGCTCAAAGTAAACCTGAGAGGTGTCACATCTTATGCAGAAATGGTGGAACGTCTCCAAAAAGCGCAGCAGGAGCATAATCTGACCTGTGTGTTGGGGGAAGGATGGGATCAGAACGACTGGACGGATGACAGATCTATGCCCACATATCATCGTCTCAATGAAGCTTTTCCCGACATCCCGGTAATCCTCACGAGGGTGGATTATCACGCAACTTTGGCAAACCAGGCAGCCATTGAGCTCGCAGGAATGAAGGACAACGGCACGGGCCTCTTTATGGAGGGTTCAGGAGCTCAACTTGGAAATATCACGCCCAAATACAGTGATCAGGAAGTTGCCAACATCATCCTCACCGCACAGGAAAAATGCTTCGCCGCAGGCCTTACTTCCATCTCATCTATGGGCGAGTCGCTCAGAAATCTCCTGATATTGGACTCACTATCCGATAACGGTCAACTGAAATTGCGTGTAGATGCATATCTCTCGGCCTCAAGGGCAAATATGGAGCACTTCACCTCTCCTTATCGCAATGACCGACTACGCATTGCAGGCCTTAAACTATTTCAGGACGGAGCTCTCGGCTCCAGAGGTGCTCTCCTGCTCGAACCCTATTCTGATGCTCCTAAAACTCGTGGCATACATGTCACCGGTGACGAAACATTCCGCTCATGCCTTCAGTGGGCTGACGAGCATGGATTCCAGGTGGCTACACACGCAATCGGGGATGCAGCCAACCGTTATGCGCTCGATATGTATGGTGAAATCCTCAAAGGAGAGAATGATCGCAGATGGCGTATCGAACATGCACAGGTGGTAAATCCGGCAGATATGGACAAATTCGGGAAATTCTCAATCATACCCTCCGTACAGCCGACTCATTGCACTTCCGATATGTTTTGGGCAGCAGAACGTTTGGGTGACAGGATTGAACACGCTTACAACTTCAAACAACTCATGGACCGGCTCGGATGGATTCCTACAGGCACCGATTTTCCGATAGAGGACGTCAGTCCCATCAAGACATTCTTTGCGGCGGTATTTCGCAAAAATCTCGATTATCTTCCCGAAGAGGGATTCCGTATGGATGAAGGCTTGACAAGAGAGGAAACTCTGCGTTCAATGACCTGTTGGGCAGCAAAAGTCTCTTTTGAAGAGGATGTAAAGGGGAGTATTGAGCCCGGAAAATATGCAGACTTCATCATCACCGACAGAGACATCATGACCGTCAGTGAACGCGAAATCCTCTCCACAAAAATTATCCGCACCTATGTGGGAGGGGAATTGGTATTCAAATAATCAGATTTTGTCGCCGTAAGCGAGGTCGCCCGCATCGCCCAATCCGGGGACGATGTAGGACTTGTTGGTAAGTTCTTCGTCTATGGCTGCCGTCCAGAAAGTCGTCTTCTTGTGGGGAAGATTCTTGGAAAGATAGTCTATGCCGTATTTTGACGCGACAGGACATACGAAGTGCGTGTGTATCGGAGTACCGCTCTCCAGCAATCTATCATAAGCCAGTACCGCAGATGCGCCGGTGGCAAGCATGGGGTCGGAAATAATCACGATCTTATTCTCTACCGACGGGGTGCTGGCATATTCGAGTTGGATAGAGAATTTGTTGTCCTTGCCGTACTTGCGGTATGCGGCGATAAAGGAGTTTTCAGCTTTGTCAAAGTAGTTGAGAAGGCCCTGATGCAGCGGAAGACCGGCCCTAAGAATGGTGCTGAGCACTATCTTGTCGTTAGAGAGATTGCAATTGGCTATTCCCAGAGGGGTTTCCACCTCTTTAGGGGAATAAGTGAGGGTTTTGCTGATCTCGTAAGCAAAGATTTCGCCAATCCTTTCAAGATTTCTGCGGAAACGCATACTGTCTTTCTGAATAACTACGTCCCTAATTTCCGCAATATAGCGGTTAAGGAGTGAGTTTTTTTCGCCTAGGTTAATGATTTTCATATGCAGTGGTCGTTTTGTTTATACTCGACTACTAAGTTACAAATTTTCGTCGGAAAAACTATAAAATTTGTTTTTTGAAATGATAATGTGGTCGGTAAGAGAAATATCGAACAATGCAGCAGCATCACGCAGGGCTTCTGTCTGACGCATATCTTCACCGCTCGGTCTGGGGTTGCCGGAAGGGTGGTTGTGTACCAGTATTATGCCGGTAGCAAGGTGTTCTACGGCCTTTTTGACGATGATTCGGATGTCAAATATGGTGGAACTGATACCGCCCTGGCTGACTCGTTCCTTGCCTATGAGACGGTTGGAACGGTTGAGGTAGAGTACCCAACACTCTTCGTGAGGAAGATTGCTGATAATTGGCGACATGATGCCGTTTACCTGAATTGAGCTATGAATTTGCGGCATCGGCTCGGGAATTTCCACGGCCATTCTTCTTCCGAGTTCGAATGCTGCAAGGATGGAGAGAGCCTTGGCCTGACCGACACCGTTGATTCTCATCAGTTGCTGTGCCGTAAAAGTTGAAAGGATGTTGAGGCTGTTTCCCGCCTTCAGGAGAATCTCTCTCGAGAGATCTATTGCGTTGAGGTTTGCGTGGCCGGATCTTAGCAGGATTGCGATCAGCTCCGCACAGGTGAGGGCAGAAGCCCCTTTGGACATCAATTTCTCACGTGGTCTCTCTTCTGCATGCAATAATTTGATGTTCTTTGTCATAAATTGTTCCTTAACGATATAAAAAAAACTTTCCAAAGATTGGAAAGTTTTCTTTACTTCATATGTCAAAAAGACAATTTATATACCGGTTTTTACAAATCTCAGGTTGGGGTCCACCACTTCAAACAGGAGTTTTTCTCCGCTATCGCTTTCAAAGCGGATAGTCCATTTTCCGCTCAGCCGGTCGGTGGGAGAGAAAGCGGAACTGTTGGTGTAAGAAGTCCTGGTGAGTTTAATGTCACCTGAATAGGTGCCTGGGAATGCCTCATAATTTAGCTTATCGTACCCGTAATAAGCTTCGGTGTAACTCATACTGCCGTGTAGTTTATCGGCACAAATGCGCAGTCTTTTCCCATTGACCTCATAAGGTACGCCTCTTAGATTAAAGCTTACATTGGAATAGCAGTGATCTCCCATTTTATCAAAATCGACTTCGACCTTAAAAGTCAATAACAGATTCAACTTACCCTCTTTTTCAGAAATAAAAGTAAGAGTGGCTTCCTCTGGAAATACTAAATTTTGGTAGGTATTCTTCGGCACATCCCAACTCCCGACACCTATTTTCTCACAAGAAATGGTTCCCATCATAATAAGAGCCATTGCAAATATCAATAGAGTTTTCATGGCATTAATTGTTTAAAAGTAAATTATTTTGATGTTTGTGAGATAAAGGTTGTTAGTACTATGCAATAATAATAATAAGCAAAAAAAATGCCATCAAACATCTCAGATCCACATAGTTGCAATGCATTTTAGCTTCCTGAGGCGGTAGGATAAACGGCTTTTGGCAGGGTAGAACAGAAACTTTTGGGCATAAAAAAACCTTTCCGGCCGGAAAGGTTCTTTATTTTTTATCTCAAAAAGATCTTTATGAAAGGCTATTCACATGAAGAGCGATGCCGCTCTTGAGATTGGCTGCTTTGTTCTTGTGAATAACGTCAATCTTGGCCAGTTTGTCAATCATCGCAAACACTTTGGGCAATGAAGCCTCTGCTGCTGCTTTGTCGGTTGTGTTGCGAATTGCCTTGATGGCGTTTCTTGTGGTTCTTGCATAATACCTGTTATGCAATCTGCGTTTCTCGCTTTGACGGTAACGCTTTTCTGCTGATGCGTGGTTTGCCATTATTATACTTTTTTATTTTTTGTGGTAGTGGGTAGGGGAATCGAACCCCTATTGCAAGAATGAAAATCTTGAGTCCTAGCCGTTAGACGAACCCACCATGGCTCCCCGTTTCTATTTTTTGGGGAGTGCAAAGATATAAAGAATTTTTACGATTGCAAATTTTCTCTAACAATTACTCTCCTTTGCTCCACTCAAAAGAGGAAATAATATACTCAACCTGACGCAGATAATTTCGTTTTTCGTATTTGGGAGCATATACGAATCCTTCTAACACCACAACATTTTTGTTGTCGGGAGATACATAAGTGTGGGAAACGAACGGGCCGCCCATAAAGTCGTTATGGGTATCCCAGAGCCCCCTCATTTCGATAAATTGAAGGCCGTTGTACTCCTTAACTACAAAGCCCGGCTTGGCTGTAGGATGAGTAATCATGTAACTGTTTTCCGAGGTTGCAGGTACATTTTCCTTGAGAAATTCATCTCTTCTGGCTACGAGATATTCCGGAGTAAGCTGCCATTCGCCTTGATATGGGAATGTATAGACAAATATGCCCTGATTGGTGTAAGATGTTTCGTAGGAGATCCAGAAAAAATTATTGGTATGCATCTTTTCCGTATAATCCCTCGGGAAATCGGGGGAACCACCCATCACAGCGGTGACATATTTCTTCAGAGTAGGGTTTGCATGGTTTTTAGCATTTTGTATAACGCGGTTACGCTCTGCATTCTCATAATAGGAAAGAAGTTTATCGGCATTTTCGCTAATCATTTTTGCTGCATTTTCTGCCTCTTTGGCATAGATGGAGACCATAATCTGCGATTTTGCCCATATATCGCGACTTACTCTGATACGGTCAGTGGAGACCGTGTCGGAAATGACAATGTTGAGGAGGTTGCGGTGAACCTGAAATACCTTATTGAATGACTTTGGAGGCACATTGAAAAGGTTATAGGTAGGCTCTTTCTGTGGTAGATAGGCATATTCGGCAGCAAGAATGCTCCTGATGGTGGTGCCAGGCTCGGATTCCCAATGGGTCCTGGGGGATATGACGGCAATTTCTCCGGCCTTACCGCTCGCCGGGGGAAGTATCCTGCCGGGCTGATCATTACAAGAGGTAAGTGCAGTGAAGACAAATGCCACCATCGCATATAGAATCAGAGTGGTAAGGTTTCTTGTTTTCATGGTGATATAATGTTATGTGAATAATCCTCGTATGTCATTGCCGAAGGCGAGTATCATAAGGGCGATCAGCAGGATCATGCCTATTGTCTGAGCCACCTCCAGTACCTTATCGCTGGGTTTGCGGCGGGTAATAATCTCAATGAGAAGGAATAGGATGTGACCGCCGTCCAATGCCGGTATGGGCAGTAGATTAAGCACTCCGAGCATTATGGAGAGCATTGCGGTAAGGTTCCACACCCTGTACCAGTCCCAGCTGCCGGGGAATATCTTGCCAATGGCAATGAAACTGCCTACCGACTTGTAGGCCTTGGTTTTAGGGGAAAATATCAGCCCGAGTTCCCTGATATAATTAGTGATGTTGTTCCATGCTTTTTTACAACCCGCGGGAATGGCGGTAAAAAAGTTGTAATCGTGACTTGTGATGGTGAAAAATTTGGTCAAGTCGGTATCCAGCATTACCTGGATCATACCCGCCGAATCGACCTGAAGGGGTATATCCATCAAATCACCGCTCCTGCTAACTGTAGCAGAGACTGTGCTTTCCTTGTGACGGAGCAACTCCTTGCGTATTTCCTGCGCAAGGAACATAGACACAGAATCGATACCTTTGACTTCGTCGCCTATTTCAAGCCCGGAATCGGCATTGATGGAGCCCTCGGTAAATCCGCCAACCACAAATGGGAAGGCGAGGTCAAACATTCCGGGAGTATTGAGTATCGCTGCAATGTACTGCGGATCGATCTTGATAGTCAATGTGTCGTTACCACGGAGGACTCTCGCCTCTTCTGCCTGTGCACGAACCATATCGACCTGCAGCATCGCAAAGTCTTCTACCGGAACTCCGTCAAAGTCGAGAATCCTGTCACCGTTTCTAAAGCCTATTTCGTACGAAAGGTCATTGACGGCAACGCCATAAATTGCATCTTCATTGCGTAGATATTCGTCGCCCCATACATTCATAATGGCTCCGTAGAGCAATACGGCAAGAATGAAATTGAACAGCACCCCGCCAAACATTATGAAAAACCTCTGCCAGGCAGGTTTTGTGCGGAACTCGTAGGGTTGGGGAGGGAGTTTCATCGCCTCCTTGTCCATTGACTCGTCAATCATTCCGGCGATAGCGCAATAGCCTCCCAGAGGAAGCCACCCTATGCCATATTCCGTATTCTCGGGATGACGTCTCCAGTCATCTTCTGGTAAAGTGCTTACATCTATTTTATTGTTTCCCTTATGAGTTGGGAGATTTTTCGAGAAAAATTTGAATCTCCATTTACCGTCGATTTTCTTGGCGCGCAGAATGGAAAATTTAGGGTTAAAAAAGAGGTAGAATTTGTTCACCCTGGTCTTGAAAAGTTTTGCAAATATGAAGTGTCCTAATTCGTGAACCAGCACCAGAATAGAGAGTGCAAAAATCACCTGGACAATTTTGATCAGTACAACCATATAATGTGTTATCTATTTCGTCAGTGTTTGTTTTGAATAATTTGTTCTGCTGCTTCCCTTGCTGCAAAATTTGTGCAATATATATCATCCAGCGTGGGTTTTGCAATAAATTGAACCTTTGCAACTGCTTTGCTGATGATATCCGGTATCTCCATAAATCCGATTTCCTCTCTCAGGAAGGCTTCGACTGCAATCTCATTGGCCCCGTTCATCGCGCAGGTGGCATTTCCGCCACGGCGGAGAGATTCTTCCGCGATAGCCAGGCATGGAAACCTTTTCCTGTCCGGTCGAAAGAAGGTTAGTTCAGCCAATTCATCAAAACTGATCCTTGGAGTATCCAGAGGGATGCGGTAGGGATAGGAGAGGGCATACTGGATCGGCAGCCGCATATCGGGTGAACTGAGTTGCGCCATAACGCATCCATCCTCAAATTGAACCATGGAGTGAATGATGCTCTGCGGGTGGATTACCACCTCTATCTTCTCCGGATCCATATCAAAGAGCCAGTGTGCTTCTATCACTTCCAGCCCTTTGTTCATCAGAGTGGCAGAGTCAAGCGTTACCTTGGAACCCATCTTCCAACGGGGATGCTTAAGGGCTTCATCGGGGGTAACTTTGTATAGCTCCTTAGTGGGAGTATGGAGAAAAGGCCCTCCCGAGGCTGTCAGCAGGAGCTTCTCCGGTTTGGTTCTCTCCCCTTGCAGCTCCTGAAATATGGCGGAGTGCTCGGAGTCCACCGGAATTATGGGGCTGCCATACTCCGCTGCCAACGACATGATAATCTCTCCGGCGGCAACCAGCGTCTCTTTATTGGAGAGTGCTATTACCTTACCGGCCTTTATTGCAGAAATTGTGGGTTGTAAGCCGCGGAATCCCACCATCGCGGTGACAACTAAATCCACAGTGGAACTTTGGACCAGGTCGCAAATGGACTCCATCCCTTGGAAAACCTTTATATAGTGAGGTGCAAGTGCACTCTTGACTTCCCCATATTTCGAGGGGTTGCATATTACCACATTATTGGGTTTGAATCTGATAGCCTGCTCTATCAGCAGCGTGCTGTTGTTGTTGGCAGTAAGCAAATCCACCTCGAAGAGATCGCTATTACGCGAAATTACATCGAGGGTTTGTTTGCCGATAGATCCGGTGGATCCAAGTACAGCTACTGATCTTTTGCGTTGCTCCATATGTTAAAACTTAATGTAGAGGGTGGGGTCAACTGCCTCGCCCTTGTGCCAGAGCTCAAAGTGAAGGTGGCTGCCGGTGCTGAGTTTACCGGTATTGCCCACCATTGCGACAGGGGTGCCGGCCTTAACCTTGTCTCCACTGCTCTTGAGTAACTGCTCATTATGCTTGTAAACGGATATGATGTCGTGGCTGTGCTGTATTTGGAGGGTATATCCGGTGTCATCGCTCCATCCTGCGGATATTACCGTACCATCAAGCACGGAGTGTACTATAGTACCGGTCTGAGCAGCGATATCTATATATGGATGACCTGTTGCTTTGTTGTATCCTTCGGTAATTATTCCGCTAACGGGGGTAAAGAAGTGCAGCCCCTCGATCTGTTCTATCTCTTGCCTCCTGCCTGAGACACTGTACTGCTCACGGCGAAGCACTTCCTCTCTGAGGAGCGAATCGCTGCGAAAATAGAGATCACTCAGACTTTCGTCTATCAGAGGTACCTCTTTTATAAGTCCGAGTGAGTCAGGCGTAAGAGGCTTCTTACCGGTGACAATCCTTTGAATATTCGCTACCTGGAATGCCCACATCTCCACTGTTCTCTCAAGGGAATCGAGTTTTATGGCGTTTTCCACCGCCATCCGTCTGGTCTCAGGTGAAGGATAACCGGGAATAGTCTGCCTTATAAAAGTACGCGAAGTAAGCAGGTAAGTCCCTGCCATGATAGCCAGCAATACCAGGATAGTAATCAGTATAATGTTGATTTTTGATGTTCTAAATGAGAAGAGCTCCTTGTGTGAGTCATCATGGATTATAGAAAATCTCAACTTTTTGCCGTATTTTTCTTTCTGACGTGCCATAAAACATTAACTTTGCAAAATGAACAGGATTATAGGCATAGATTACGGCAGCAAGCGCACTGGTCTCGCAGTCAGCGACCCGTTGCGCATATTCGCATCAGCCCTTGATACTGTTCCGTCTGCAAAGATAATAGATTATCTTCAAAATTACCTTCAAAATCAAAAGGTGGAACTCTTTGTGGTAGGCTTCCCTCTAAATATGGATAATACCAATTCGCAGTCCGCCCCGTTGGTGCAGGCCTTCATCAATTTGCTCAAGAAAAAATTTCCCTCCATCCCCGTTGTGCTCGAAGATGAACGATTTACCTCAGTGTTGGCCCATAGGGCTATGATAGAGGGAGGAATGAAAAAGTCCGAACGCCGTGATAAGTCCTCTGTAGACAAGATCAGCGCTGCCATCATTCTGCAGAGCTATTTGGACAGAACACAGAAACAACAATGACTAAAATATTACCAATATGATATTACCGATTTACTTATATGGATCCCAGGTGTTGCGTGAAAAGGCTGCAGAAGCAGACCTTGAAGAGCGCGAAGAACTCACAAAGCTCCTGGAAGACATGTATGAAACAATGAAAAATGCCGACGGTTGCGGCCTTGCGGCTCCACAGGTGGGTCGTTCGCTCAGAGTTCTGATCGTGGATGGCAGCGATTTGGCCGACCGCTATCCCGAACTTGCTGATTTCATACGCAAAATGATCAATCCTGCCTTTACTTTTAAAAGTGACGAGATGTGTACTTACACTGAAGGCTGTCTGAGTGTTCCCAATATCGATGCCGATATTGAAAGACCCAAAGTGGTTCGCATCAATTATATCGACGAAGCCTTCCAGGAGAAAGAAGAGGAATTCGACGGCTTTGCTGCGAGGATGTTGCAACATGAGATGGACCATCTTGACGGAGTGGTCTTTACCGACAGAGCTGCTCCGATTCGCAAGAAAATGCTTGGAAGCAAACTCAACAACATCTCCAAAGGAAACGTCACGACATCTTACAGGGTTAAAACAGACAAATAATCGTTATGGGAGCATTTCACGCATATGATATACGAGGAATCTATAATGTGGATTTCGACAAATACCTGGCCTATAAGGTAGGTTATTTTATACCGCTCCTTCTGGAGACGGACAGAGTATTGGTGGGTAGGGATGCACGAGTATCTTCTCCGGAGATTTTTGAATTTGTGGCCAAAGGAATAAACGATGCCGGAGCAGATGTCTACGATCTTGGGCTGAGCACTACACCTATGGTCTATTTCGGTACGGCTATGCATGGATTTGGGGCTTCGGTACAGATTACCGCTTCGCACAATCCCAAAGAGTACAATGGCATGAAGATTTCCTGCGGGAATGCACTTCCGGTGGGTTTTGACAACGGTCTTTCCACCATACAGCAATGGATCGAGGAGGGCAGGGAGACACCTTTAGCCGAAACTCGAGGTAAGATCATTCCGTTTGACATTTCACAGCAATATATCTCTTTTCTGAAGTCCTGGAAAGAGGATATTTCGGATTTGAAAATCAGTATAGACATTTCCAACGGTATGGCCGCCCTGTTTGCCGGGAAAATTTTTGGAGAGGATCCTATCTATATTTTCGACGAGTTGGACGGTACATTCCCTAACCACGACCCCAACCCTCTTGTGCCCGAAAATCTCATCGAATTGCAGAAATCCGTCATTACGCAACGCAGTGATGTGGGTGTGATATTTGACGGTGATGCAGACAGGGTGATGTTTGTGGATGAGATAGGTAAATTCATTTCACCCGATTTGGTGATAGCACTTCTAGGCCACTATTTTTTGGAAGATAAAAGGTATGACGGAGCGAAGAAAATTGTACTCCAGGATATACGCAGTTCCAAGTCAGTAGCGGAATATCTCGAACCCATGGGAGCAGAGGTAGTCACTTGGAAGGTAGGCAGGGCATTTGCAGCTCATAAACTTCGTGAGATAGATGGCCTCTTCGGAGGAGAACTGGCCGGCCATTACTATTTTAAGGACTTTTTCTATTCCGATAGCGGTCTTATGGCCGCCATTTTGGTGCTCAATGTCATTGCACGTTTCAAGAGGAAAGGAGTGTCGCTTTCACAGCTGATAGAGAGGATTAACGGCTACTTCAGTTCCGGTGAAATCAACTTTCCCATATCCAAAAAAGAGGACGCGATGATTGCTGTACGTGAGTTATTTAAGTCACAGGAGCGACCGGTCGCGTCATATGACTTTGACGGTTACAGAGTGGAGTTCTCCCAATGGTGGTTCAATATACGCCCCTCCAATACGGAACCCTACCTCCGCTTTATCTGCGAGGCCACATCAATGGAGCTTCTCGAGGAGAAAGTCGCACAAGCCCGTGAAGTGATAAAGAATTTT
>JAKQLB010000400.1 GCA_029567375.1 Bacteroidota bacterium
CGATTCTGATGACCTATTCCAACCGTTTTAACGCTCTGCTTCTCAATACATCCAACAAAAGCGAGTTATTTGTCGGATACGGCACCCTCTATGGTGACCTTTGCGGTGCAATGATGGTAATTGCAGACCTATACAAACTCCAGGTCTATGAGATGGCCGGCTACATCAACTCCTCATTCGGCAATGTAATTCCGGCTTCCACAATACATAAGACACCATCGGCAGAACTAAGACCCGGACAAAAAGACAGCGATTCACTGCCTCCCTATGATGTGCTTGACCCCATCATATACAGCCTCAACGAAGAGGCCAAAAGTGCGGAAGAGGTGATCGCCGGAGGAGCAGACAGAGCAATTGTGGAACGAATTATTTCACTCAATCGTACATACTCTTTCAAAATGGCGCAGATTCCTCCTGTGATAACCGTCACTGACAAGCCGGTAGTGCCTGAATACAAATGCATCTGATATGAAAGTATTGATAGCTGCAATAATATTAGTAGGAGGCTCCGTGCTGGCGATGTGCGTTGCCATAATTTTCAAAAAAGGGGGTAAGTTCCCGGATGGAGAAATTTCACGCAACAAAAACCTTCGCGAGAAGGGTATCATTTGTGCCAAAGATGAGGAGCTCAAGCTATGGGGAAGTAATAGCAAATGCGATGCTGATGCGGTATGCTCGGAAAGCGGTTGTGGATCCTGTGCATTTAACACAAGGCTAAATCCCAAAAAGGAGGCTACCAAATAATTACTTCTCGTGAAGCACCGCTTTGCGAAGTTCGAAATTCTGCCCGAGATATTTTTTACGCACTTCCGGATTGTTGGCCAGCTGCTCGGCCGTACCGCTTTCCAGAATTACACCTTCATAAAGAAGATATGCCCTGTCAGTAATGGCGAGGGTTTCATGGACATTGTGGTCGGTTATTATAATGCCGATGTTCTTGGTCTTGAGTTTTGCAATGATGTGCTGAATATCTTCGACGGCAATGGGGTCTACACCGGCAAAAGGCTCGTCCAGAAGAATGAATTTGGGGTCTATAGCCAGTGCCCTGGCAATCTCGCAACGACGTCTTTCGCCACCTGAAAGCTGTATTCCCTGATTTTTGCGAACTTTGTGAAGACCAAATTCCTCTATAAGAGATTCCAAACGTTCATCACGCTCTTCTTTAGAGTAACCCGCCATTTCCATCACGGAAAGGAGATTGTCTTCCACGTTAAGCGTACGAAACACAGAGGCCTCCTGAGCAAGATAGCCCAGCCCTTTCTGCGCTCTTTTGTACATCGGCAGTTTTGTGATTTCCTCCTCATCCAGAAAGATTTTACCATCATTAGGCTTTATCAATCCGGTAATCATATAGAATGTAGTGGTCTTACCGGCCCCATTGGGTCCTAGCAGTCCCACAATTTCACCCTGCTCAACTTCAATGGAGACCCCTTTTACAACGGTTCTCTTGCCATATTTCTTGACCAGATTTGTACAAAAAAGCTTCATATCGGATATTTCGGTGTTCTAAATGGTATCAAGCCCGAGATTTTTCTTGAGCTCTCGGTATTCTTCAGATGTCTTCTGCAAATAGTTTGCCTTATCGGAAGGCATATACAATTTTGGACTGCCGGTTTGATCCGAAACCTCTTCCAGAGTAACCTCAAGACGGAGTCCGGCATGATCAATACGCTCTTTTAGGAATGATTCGAGACGCTTAAGGAAATGCCGGTCGATGTACTCCTTCTGCGTTATATTGCTGACACAAAAAGTAACAACGGAACGTGATGCATCTATCTGCGGGTTGCCCTTTGCAAGGGCAGCAGAAAGGTTGGGAGAACGGGATTCGCTGGCCACCAGCTCTTCCCAGACGCTCTTAAGATTCTCTTCGTCGAGCGGTACCCTGACTATCTCCGGAGCAAATTCCATCTGTTTTGAAGAGGCTCCCGATTTGACCGCTTTCATCACATTTTTGATTGAGAGAGATGTTTTTGGAGTCTGTAGTTTGGAGTCTGTAGTTTGAAGTTGTGGGTTCTGAGTTCCGGGTTCCGAGTTCTGAGTGGGTTGTGATGTAGAGGAGACCTGTGCAGCTACTGGTTGAGCTACAGTGGGTTGTGCTGCCTGTGCCGTGGCAGTGGGTTGTACGACAGCCGGTGCTGTATTGATACGGGAAATCTTGAGCAGCGCAAACTCTATCAACAGTCTCGGATTGCCGCTCTGACGGTAGGATGCCTCACAGTCAGTAGTGGCTGCAAGTGCCTCATATAGAAAGCCCGCAGAACATTTCTCGGAAAGCTCCCTGTATTTCTGCGCTATTGAGGGAGCGAGTTCGAGGAGGGACTGCGATGCATCGTGTTTGCATACGAGCAAGTCACGGAAGTGATTACTCAGACCCGATATGAAATGGAGAGCATTGAATCCCTTAGAGAGTATTTCGTCAAAGGTAAGAAATGCTGCCGCATAATCGCCTTTGAGGAAATCTGCAGTAAGCTTAAAGTAGTATTCGTAGTCAAGGACGTTAAGATTGTGGATGACCTGCTCATAACTCACCTCATGCCCGCAGAAGGCCACTGTCTGGTCAAAAAGTGTGAGGGCATCGCGCATAGCACCGTCTGCTTTCTGTGCAATGATATGAAGAGTATCGTCCCCTATGGTTACCTGCTCCTTTTGAGCGATATCCTTGAGATTGCGTACTATATTGTCCACTGATATACGGTTGAAGTCATAGGTCTGACATCTGGAGAGTATAGTGGGGAGAATCTTGTGCTTTTCCGTGGTAGCAAGGATAAAAATCGCATAAGAGGGCGGTTCCTCCAGAGTCTTGAGGAAGGCATTGAAAGCCTGCTGCGAGAGCATGTGCACCTCGTCTATGATATAAACGCTGTATTTACCTATCTGGGGAGGTATGCGAACCTTGTCTGTGAGATTACGGATGTCATCGACGGAGTTGTTGGAAGCGGCATCCAATTCGTGTATGCTGTATGAGCGCCCTTCGGCAAATGAAAGACAGGATTCACAAACTCCGCAGGGAATCAAATCGTCCGAAATATTGGAGCAGTTGATGGTCTTGGCAAATATCCTTGCGGCGCTGGTCTTACCCACGCCACGCGGGCCGCAGAATAGATATGCATGCGCCAACTGATTCCTAAGAATGGAATTCTTGAGAGTCCTGGCGATATTCTCCTGTCCGATCAGGGAATCGAAATCATTCGGTCTGTATTTGCGTGCAGATACTATGAATTGTCCCATATGATGTCTCTACGATAGTGTTTGAGTAATTTTACAAAAATAGGAATAATTTATAACTTTGCGCCACTCAACAGAGAATAGATGGATAATTCTTCGCAAAATATTTATATACAAACACTTCCCTGCGGTGTCAAATTTGCTTTCAAAAGAGCTCCTTCTCCGGTAGCATATTGCGCACTCAGCATCCGTTCGGGCACGCGTCACGAGCCGGAAGAGCTTCCCGGCACTGCCCATTTGGCGGAGCATATGCTTTTCAAAGGCACTTCAAG
Source organism: Bacteroidota bacterium (assembly GCA_029567375.1). Taxonomy (GTDB): domain Bacteria; phylum Bacteroidota; class Bacteroidia; order Bacteroidales; family UBA932; genus Cacconaster. The sequence continues at coordinate 3,498 of JAKQLB010000400.1, forward strand.
GCACTGCCAGCGAGAAATCAACAACCGCCTGGAGCTCCTGGGAGGTGAACTTAATGCATTTACCACTAAAGAGGAGACCGTGGTTCACTCCACAACTCTCAAAGAGGACATCGGCAAATCGGCAGACCTGCTTTTTGAAATAGTGCTCAGTTCCACATTCCCCGAGAAGGAACTCATTAAAGAACGTGCAGTAATTATTGACGAAATCAATATGTACAAAGACTCTCCCGCCGAAAGGATATATGATGATTTCGAGGAACTGCTCTTCGGCAACCACCCACTCTCAAGGTCTATTTTGGGCAATGCCAAAAGTCTTAAAAAAATCTCGACGAAAGACCTGCAAAGTTATGCCGAATCCAGATTCATTCCACCCGCTCTTTGTTTTACCGCAGTAGCGGATATAAAACCGGAAGTTGTAGTAAATATGGTTGAAAAAGCCATCTCACGTCACCTCAACGGCACAAAAGAGATCGAAAACCCTTTACAAACCACTTTCGGCAGCGAGTCATCCCTTGATAAGGGAACCATATTCAGAAAGGAAATTTCACGCAAAAATCATCAAGCACATTGTATTTTAGGAACCAGTGCCTATTCGCTCTACGACAAAAATCGTCTTACACTCCTATTGCTATGCAATATGCTTGGAGGACCCTCTTCCAACTCTCGCCTCAACCAGAGTCTCAGAGAACGCTCCGCACTTGTCTATACGGTGGAATCCTCATACACTCAGTACTCCGATACCGGCACCTTTGCCATATATTTCGGGTGTGACAAGGGAGATGTAGAAAAATGTCTATCTTTGACGGATAAAGAGATCGGGTATTTCCGTGACGGCCGGATGACTGAAACGCAGCTCAAAGCTGCTAAAAAGCAACTCCTCGGTCAGCATGCCATCTCATCGGACAACGGCGAAGTGCAGGCCCTCTCCATGGGAAAAAGCCTTCTTTCCTACGGCAACGTAATGCCGGACAGCGAAATCCGTCGCCTGATAGAAGAGATCACAGCCGAAGATATTCGACATGTGGCTTCCGAGGTACTGGCTCCCGAACGGCTCTCGACTCTTATATACAGATAATCTGAAATGGACCATATGGACAGATATCTTATCGCACATTCAACCTATCAGGGTGAGGAACTTGAGTGGCTTACACGACAGACACATCTTCGAACCAACCGTGGCAGAATGCTCTCCGGCCCCATTCTGGGCAAATTTCTGGAAATGGTCACCAAGATGATATCCCCATCCAGGGTCCTCGAGATAGGCACTTTTACCGGCTACTCCACCATAGCTATTTCGCGCGGACTTGCTCCGGGAGGCACCATCGATAGCATAGAAATCAACGATGAGCTGGAAGATCTCATTCGCGAAGGATACGAGAAAGCGGGCATTACCGATAGGGTGCGACTCATTTTCGGGGATGTGATGCAAGTACTTCCTACACTTGAAAAGGGTTACGACCTAATATATTTGGATGCAAACAAGCGAGAATATCCGGACTATTTTAAAGCGGCTGTAGGACTGCTCCGCCGCGGGGGCTATATTCTTGCGGACAATGTGCTCTGGGATGGCAAGGTGTATGAGGAATCTCAGTCGATGGACGCCCAGACATGTGGTATCCGTGAATTCAACCGCATTGTGGCAGAGGATCCCCGCGTGGAAAATGTCATCATACCATTACGTGACGGTCTCAACATCATCAGAAAACTCTAAATTAACAATACAAACTCTACAAAACTCATCAGTTATGTCTAAATTTCTCAAAGAATTCAAAGAATTTGCAATGAAGGGCAACGTTATGGACATGGCAATCGGTGTTATCATCGGTGCAGCATTCGGAGCCATTGTAACTTCCCTTGTCGGTGACCTTATAATGCCGCTAATCAGCTGGGCTACCGGCGGAATAGATTTCGCGGAGTGGAGAATTACCCTGCGTGCCGCTGTAGAAGCGACCGAAACCACCGAGGCTGTGGAAGGCCTATACATCAGTTACGGTAAATTTATAAATGTGCTGTTTAACTTCATTATCATCGCATTCTCCATCTTCCTTGTGATCAAAGGTGTCAACAAGATGTCCAACAAGTTTGAATCCGAGAAGGCTAAAAAGGCAAAAGAAGCGGCTGAAGCTGAAGCAAAAGCTGCTGCAGAAGCTCCCGCTCCCGAAAGCGACGAAGTTAAAATTCTAAAAGAAATCCGTGACGCACTTAAAAAGTAATGTGTAGATCAAAGTAGATCCAGCACATAATCGCGGTAATACTGTCGTAAGACAAAATTCGAGGCAATGTGGCGAAGCGAGTCACGACTGGCCTCGAATTTTTCTTTATTTGCTTCCCGTATCGGCTCGGCCGGAGGGGACTCCATTTTAAGCGGATTGATGGGTGTGCCATTTTTCCAGACTCTGAAGTCGAGATGGGGACCGGTGGACATTCCCGTACTGCCGACATACCCGATAACCTGACCTTGAGACACCCTGGAGCCCACTTTCAGGCCGGAAGCATACTTTAACAAGTGAAGATAGGCCGTAGTATAAACGGAATTGTGGCGAATTTTCACGGTATGGCCGCCACCCCCTTTATAACCCTTTTCTATCACCACTCCATCTCCTATCGTTAGCACCGGAGTGCCCGTAGGAGCGGCATAATCGACACCCGTGTGAGGTCTTACAACGCGGGTGATGGGATGTCTTCTGGCGTAGGAGAATCCTGAACTTATCCTCGAGAAATATTTTAGCGGAGATTTGAGAAAAGATTTTCTCATACTTTCACCGTCAGAGTTCCAGTACCTGTTGGAGGTACCCTCCTCTTCAAAGTATAGACATTCTATACTCTTGCCCCCACTTGTAAAGGTAGAAAACCATATTTCGCCGATATCGGTCACCTCTCCTTCACAAGAGTGTTCATTGTAGAGTACCTTAAAGGAATCTCCTTTCTGCAACCCGAAAAAATCAACACTCCAGGCATATATTTCAGAGAGTTTGATAGCCAGCAAGGGTGAAGCACCTGCATCCTGGATATCATTCCATAAGGAAGAGGAAATAGTCACTTCGACATACTTCTGCTCAATATCCACCTGCTTTTTTACAAGTGAAACGGCAAGCGTATCCCGCAGGTCGAAAACCACAGCAGAGAGATTATCCTTCTGATAAACAAAATATTCAGGGACTTCCCCCTCTGCGGGAAAATAAACATAATAGATGTGTCCGGTTTTAAAAGATTTTGCGTCAAAGATATCCCGTGACTTGCTTACCAGAGTGTTGACCTTGCCATGGGGTACTCCGTAACGGTCAAGTACAGTTGAAAAATAATCTTTTGCTCCCACCTTGCCTTCCTCTACCCTATATTCTCCCCTCGGAATGCCGAAGCGGTCGGTCACAACCTCCTTTGCCACTCTCTGCATTTCATCCGAAACATCATCGGATACGACATTTTCGCCGCATGCTGTCAGCAAAACTGTAAAAATAATCAATGCCGCCACCTTGGGCCACAATCTTGTAAATCCGCCTGTATAACTCTCTTTAAGCATCTTTTTCCTAAAAATTTTCCGGCAAGTTAACCAATTTTCAACACTATGTTGATATTTTTGTGGAAATTTTTGTAAAAATTTGTAAAAAAGTGGAAAACTATTATTACTTTTGCACAACACATCATATAAAACACTATACAATCACATTTGAATGACAAAGTTCATCGGCGAATATAAAGCAAAAGTTGACGACAAGGGGAGGTTAATCTTCCCCTCTGCCTTCAAGTCCGCTATGGGTAGCGGAGCCGATCTTCGCTTTGTCATAAAAAAATCCCTGTTCTCCGAGTGTCTCGAAATGTACACGTATGCTGAATGGGAGAAGGAGTCCGAGGTGGTGAGAAGCCGTCTCAATTTCTTCAACCGCGACCATGCAGAGTTCTGGAGAGAATATATGCGTGGCAGCCATATCGTGGAACCTGACGAGAAACTCGGCAGGATGTCCGTCCCCAAGGATAAACTTGACTCTATAGGTGTCCTCAAGGATGTGATATTCTTCGGCAACAATCACAAGATCGAAATCTGGGCTAAGGAGAAATTCGAGGCCCAGCAACTCGATAGTGATGCCTATGTTGCACTTGCTGAAAAAATTCTCGGCTAGAAAAAGAAGGAGGTGTGAGATGTCGGCCTACCATATACCCGTGTTGCTTGAGGAGAGCGTATCAGCTCTTGCCGTAAGGGAAAACGGAGTTTATGTTGATGCCACTTTCGGAGGCGGAGGTCATAGCAGGGCCATTCTCCAGCGTCTCGGCAGCAAGGGTCGGCTGATGGTATTTGACAAAGACTACGAGGCATTTGCCAATCTGCCCGATGATGACAGGGTAATTGCCGTCAACAACAATTTCCGGTTCATCCACAACTATGTGAGATACCACGGCTTTGAGAAGGTAGATGGCATTATTGCTGACCTGGGGGTATCATCCCACCAGTTTGATACAAGTGAGCGGGGCTTTTCCTTTAGATTTGACGCTCCGCTGGATATGAGAATGAATTTGGATGCTCGTAAGAGTGCAAGAGATATTGTTAACAGTTATACGTTTGAAGAGCTGGAGAGAATATTCAGGATCTACGGGGAGGTGGATGACAGCAGGAAGGTAGCGGATCTTGTATGCAGGGGCAGGGAGACCTCTCCCATAGAGACAACTGAAGATTTGGGCAGAGCCTTGGAAAGCGTTCTGCCCAAATTTTCAGAACATAAATTCCTGGCCAAAGTCTACCAGGCGCTCAGAATTGAGACCAACGATGAAATGCGCGACCTGGAGGGACTGATGAAGGGTGTGATACATTCACTTAAGAGCGGAGGTATCGTTTCGGTAATCAGTTACCATTCCCTGGAGGATAGGATAGTCAAGAATTTTCTCAGGGCCGGCAATGCAACCGGCAGAATTGAAAGAGATCTGATGGGACATGGCTCCTCACCTTTTGAACTGGTAAGCAAAAAGCCGATTATTCCGGGTGAAGATGAAATTGCCGGCAACACCCGCGCCAGAAGTGCCAAACTAAGAGTTGCTAAAAGGAGGTAAAAATGGGACTGAAAAGAAAGATTATAGATAAGACCACCTCATTTTTCAGCGGGTCGTTCATATTGAAAAGGAGAATGGACAGATTTCTGTGGTTCTTCATATACATATTTATCCTGATTGTGCTCTTCATCAGCTGGAATCTCTATATCGAGAGCCGGTTTGTAAGAATTGAGAAGAACTCGACCATAATCAAGGATCTCGAGATAAGCCGCCAGCAGAGGTCTCTTGATCTCGTGAGCATTGACAACAGGATAAAGGTGGAAAAAATACTGCAGAATTTTGGTTCCAAGCTCCATGCACCCACTGACCCACCTAAAAGAGTAAAAGGAGAGTAAGAATATGAAAGTAAATATCGGCAGAGTAGGCATAGCATATGTCATTTTCATCCTCATCGCAATCGGGGCGCTGGTGAAAATGGTACTTACCCAATTTGTCAATATCCCCGATGTTCCCGAAGTTGTAGGCGCGATAACGCGTGAAGATGAGATAGAGAGCCATAGAGGCAGCATTCTCTCCGATGACGGCAGATATCTGGCCTTTTCCATTCCGGAATACCTGCTCTACATGGATCTACACAGAGATGTTATAGCCGACACGCTCTTTGACAACAATGTGGAAGCCCTCTCAATCGAACTCGCGAAGCTTTACAAGGATCGTAGTGCGGCAGAATACAAAAAGTTCTTACAAACGGCCCGTGAAGAGCAGAGAAGATATGTCTGCATCAACAAGCAACTGCTCAAGTTCCAGGAGATGAAATTGGTCAAGACCTTCCCAATTCTAAAGCACGGATCGGGAAGAGGCGGTATCATCATCGAAGAGGTGGATCACCGCGAGTATCCCTATGATCGTCTTGCCTACCGCACTTTGGGACACCTCAAGAGGGACCAGGACCAAATGAGAGTGGGACTCGAAGGGAGTTGCGACTCCATACTCAGGGGAAAACCGGGTATTCGTCCGATGAAAAGGACTGAAGGCAACCAATGGATTCCCGATAGCGAAAGAGCAATCACTCCTCCGGTAAATGGCACCGATATCAAGACCACTCTAAATGTGGATATCCAGAACATAGCAGAGAGGGCACTGCGCGATAAATTATCGCAGAGTGAAGAGCTCCAGGCAGGTACAGTAATAGTCATGGAAGTGGGCACCGGAGAGATCAAAGCTATGGTCAACCTCGAAAAGCACGATGGAAATTATTCTGAAAGATACAATTATGCAATAGGTAGAATAGGAGAACCGGGATCGGTGTTCAAACTCACCTCACTTGCGATCCTTCTCGAAACCGGTAAAGTCAAACTGGAAGATGAAATGCCGGCATATGTCTATTACAAAATAGGCACGAAAACATTTGAAGACGATTATCTGCGCAACTACGACAAAATATCCATCCAGAGGGGATTTGAGATCTCTTCAAACAATGTATTCAGAGCCAAGGTATGGGAACATTTCGGATCTGAGCCAGAAAAATATATGGATCAGCTTAAGGCGATGAAAATCGACACTAAGCACGACATAGAAATCAATGGTATTGGCAATGCCACCATTCCGCACCCTTCTGACAAGGTCAGATACTGGAGTGATATTGATCTTGCCTCCGTTTCCATAGGTTATGCCGTAGAGATGACTCCACTCCATATCATAACATTATACAACGCTGTTGCAAATAATGGAGTGATGGTCAGGCCTCACCTGATAAGTGAATATCTCAAGGATGGGCAATCAATTGAAAAAGTTGAACCGGAAGTGCTATCCACCATCTGCTCCGAATCTACTGCGAAACAACTCCATAAAGCCCTTAGAGGTGTTGTGGAGCATGGGACAGGCAAGAATTCCTTCAACGGAAGCAAGGTGGAAGTAGCCGGTAAGACAGGTACGGCACGAGTGGTCATTCCAACCAACGGGGCTTATATCGATAGCCAGGGAAAGAAAATCCACCAAGGCACATTCGTGGGGTTTTTCCCTTACAAAAACCCCCGCTATACTGTTATTGCAGTGGTTTACTCCGGGCTTACAAACAAAAACTTCTACGGTGGCACCTGGGCAGGGCCTGTTGTAAGAGAGATTGTCGACAATATTTATGCTTCATCGCCCGAATGGAACGGACAGATGAGAGCTTCGGGAGAACTTCCCAAATATAAGGAGTATCCCAACCGCACCGTCAATGATACGCTCTCAGGAGTGCCTGATGTAATGGGAATGGGTCTCAAAAACAGTATAAGCACCCTTGAAAGCAGGGGTTATTCGGTCTCCTTTTCCGGACACGGTGCCGTAGTAAAACAGGAGCCTGAACCGGGTTCAGAGACATCAAATAAAAAAGTCAAAATTTATCTTGCCGAAAAATATGCAACTGAATAAGATACTCAAAGGAATTGAAGTCCTCGACATAAACGGCAGTATAGACTCAGAGATAAGCGACATCACTCTTGACTCCCGCAAATGTAGCGCGGGCTCGCTCTTCATAGCAGCTGTCGGCACCAAGGCCGACGGACACGATTATATTGAAAGTGCCGTCAAAGCAGGTGCATCAGCAATAATCTACCAGGAAGGAGAATACAGCGGTGGAGATGCAACATATATAAAGGTACCCGACAGCAAAAAGGCTGCGGGTCTGGCCGCATCCAATTTTTACGGCAATCCATCATCAAAATTCAATCTGGTGGGCGTTACAGGCACCAACGGCAAGACTACCACGGCCACACTGCTCTACAATCTTTTCACCTCGCTCGGTTATTACTGTGGACTGATTTCAACCATTGCCAACTACATCGGGGAGGAAAAATTTGAAACAGAATATACCACTCCCGACGCTATTGCCCTCAACAAACTGATGGCTCTAATGGCTGAAAGGGGGTGTGAGTATTGCTTTATGGAGGTGAGTTCCCACGCCCTCGACCAGGAACGTGTCTATGGTTTGCAATTCAGGGGCGCCATATTTTCCAATCTTACTCATGACCATCTCGATTACCACAATACATTTCTCGAATACCTTTATTGCAAGAAGCGACTTTTCGATAATTTGCCTAAAAATGCTTTTGCCCTCATAAATATAGATGACAAAAACGGTGAAGTAATGGTGCAAAATTGCAAGGCAAATGTAAAGAGATATTCCTGCCGTACTATTGCCGACTTCAACTGTAAAATTGTGGAGGAGAGCATTGAAGGAATGATGCTCGCTATCGGCAACAATCGTTTCTGGACACAATTTATCGGAGCACACAATGCGTACAACCTGCTTGCTGTCTATGCCACGGCCATCCTTCTGGGAGCCGACAGGGATGAAGTGCTGATTAAAATGAGTTTATTGAAGGCTGTTGCGGGTCGTCTGGAATATATTCGCGGAGGGAATGAGATTACTGCTGTCGTGGACTATGCCCATACTCCCGATGCTCTCGAAAATGTCCTCAAAACGCTTCGATCAACCGCCAGAGACCGTCAGTTGATTTGCGTATTCGGTTGCGGAGGCAATAGGGATAAAAGCAAACGCCCCGAAATGGGCATCATCGCTACAAAATATGCAGACAAAGTAATTGTAACCTCGGATAATCCCCGTTTCGAGGATCCCGATGCCATTATAAATGATATCCGTAATGGTCTCAACAAGGCCGAAAAAGCAAAGTCACTCTTTATTACCGACCGTAGAGAGGCTATCCGCACAGCCATTATGATGGCCCCTAAGGGCGCCGTCATACTTGTGGCAGGTAAAGGCCACGAAAATTACCAGATTGTCGGAGGAGAAAAACACCATTTTGACGACAAGGAGATTATCTCCGAAACATTTGAACAACTATAACCGGAACACCCACAAAACCTCTACCTATGCTGTACCACCTTTTTGAATATTTTGATAGAGCGAACATAGACTTCGCCGGTTCCGGACTGATGAAGTATATCTCATTCAGATCCTTCGGAGCCAGCATCGTCGCCATCCTGATATCGCTGATAATAGGGCGTAAGCTGATTGTCTGGCTTAAGAAAAAACAAATCGGCGAAACCATCCGCGATCTAGGTCTGGAAGGCCAGTTACAGAAAAAAGGCACCCCTACTATGGGCGGAATCATTATCATCATATCAATACTGGTGCCGGTACTCTTATTCTGCGACCTGACCAACATCAATATCCTGATATTAATCCTCACCACAGTATGGTTTGGCACGATCGGATTTTTGGATGACTACATTAAAGTATTCAAGAATAAAAAGGAGGGCCTCAACGGCTGGTACAAAATAGCATCCCAGGTACTCCTGGGTCTGATTGTAGGATTGATAATGTGCTTCAGCAATGAGGCGGGATTCAGAGAACAGAAAAAAGCCGCCCCCGTTGCAAAGAGCACCTATGAAGTAACTGCAGCTGACAATGCGTTTCCGGCCGGAACTATGATTGTTGACACCGACTTATTGGAGAACAGCACCAAAACTACGCTTCCATTCGTAAAGAACAATGAGTTTGACTACGGATGGCTCTCCCCTTTCGGAGGAGGCTTCGGGGAATATTTCAAATGGTTCATATATATATGTTTCATCATTTTGGTGATAACGGCCTGTTCCAACGGCTGCAACGTCACGGATGGGCTTGATGGCCTTGCAACCGGAGTAACAGCCATTGTAGGTGCCACTCTCGGAATATTTGCATACCTCTCAGGTAACGTCATTTATTCCGAGTATCTCAACATAATGTATATCCCGAGCAGTGCTGAGATTACCGTATTCTTTTCAGCAATGGTAGGGGCCCTTCTGGGATTTATGTGGTACAACTCCTACCCCGCCCAGGTCTTTATGGGAGATACGGGCAGTCTGACTCTCGGTGGCATAATAGGCGTATGCGCCATTCTCGTCAGGAAAGAATTGCTCCTTCCCCTGCTGTGCGGAATATTTTTTCTGGAAAGTCTCTCAGTTGTGATACAGAGGTTTTATTTCAAATACACAAAGAAAAAGAGTGGTACCGGCGTAAGAGTATTCAAGATGACACCACTCCACCACCATTTCCAGAAGGAGAATCCGGATGCGTTAATCCAATGGCCGGGGAAAGTCTATCCTGAACAGAAGGTTGTGGCGAGATTCATTATTATCTCAATCATACTCGCGGTATTAACAGTAGTAACATTAAAGATAAGGTAGTAAGTTATGCAAAGAATCGTTGTTTTGGGCGGTGGAGAGAGTGGCACCGGAGCTGCAGTTCTGGCGAAGGTCAAAGGATTTGATGTCTTTCTCTCAGACAATGGCAAAATCAAGGAGGAACACGCCGCACGTCTTAAAGAGTATGGAATCCCCTTTGAGGAGGAGGGACATAGCATGGAGAAGATATGTATTGCCGATGAAGTAATCAAAAGTCCCGGCATTCCGGATACAGCGCCATTGATTATCGCACTCAATGCCCGTGGTGTATCCGTGATTTCGGAAATAGAGTTCGCAGGCAGATATGACAACTCCAAAAAGATCTGTGTCACCGGCAGCAACGGCAAGACCACTACTACTTCTCTTATATACTATTTACTTAAAAATGCCGGCCTTAATGTGGGCCTGGCCGGCAATATCGGCCAAAGCTATGCATATCAGGTAGCCACGGAGAAGCACGATATCTATGTGCTTGAAATAAGCAGCTTCCAGCTTGACGGAATGTATGAGTTCAGAGCGGATATAGCCGTATTGCTCAACATCACACCAGACCATCTCGACAGATATGGCAACCAGATGCAGAACTACATCAATTCCAAATTCCGGATTACCCGAAATATGGCAAAGGAGGACTGTTTCATTTTCTGCTCTGACGATGAAATAACTATAGAACATCTCAACCGCATCATTATCCAGGCACAGAAACTTCCATTCAGTCAGAAGAGCGTCGTGGAGCAGGGAGCTTGTGTGGAGGGAGACAAAATGTGTGTCAGATATGGTGACAGCAATTACGAAATGTTTCTTCATGAGCTTGCGCTCCAGGGAAAACACAACATATACAACTCAATGGCAGCGGCCATCACCGGCAAAATAATGAATATCACCAACAGCACCATACGGGAAGCTCTGACTACATTCAAAGGAGTAGAACACAGAATGGAAAAAGTGCTCTCCGTAGGCGGTGTAATGTATATCAACGATTCCAAGGCTACCAATGTCAACTCTACCTGGTATGCGCTGGAAAGCATTAAAACTCCCATTGTGCTGATACTCGGGGGAACCGACAAAGGCAACGACTACTCCCCTATTTCGGATCTGGTGAAAGAAAAAGTCAGAGCCATAGTCTGCCTCGGCGTGGACAATCGCAAGATTCACGATTATTTTGGAGACAAGGTGGCTGAAATTCACGATACCCGCTCTGCAGACGAGGCCGTAAAGATAGCTGCATCCATAGCGAAAAAGGGTGATACCGTACTCCTATCGCCCAGCTGCGCTAGTTTTGACCTATTTAAGAATTATGAAGACAGAGGCAGACAGTTCAAGGCTGCCGTAAAAAATCTTTAAGAAGAGATGGGTAGATTGAAAATAAGACTTCAAGGAGACAGGATCATTTGGATACTTGTACTTTGTCTGGCTATAATTTCATTGCTGGCGGTCTTCTCTTCCAGCACTTTCCTGGCCAACAAGGCAGGCGTGAGCAAGCTCTATATACTTCAGGAGCAACTCATATCTGTATCCATTGGTTTGGCTGCCCTTTTGGTTTGCTATCTGATACCAATGAGATTTTACCGTTTTTTGGCATTTCCCGTATTCGGGATAACAGTCGTGATGCTTGTTTTGCTTTTCATAATACCCGATGTACGCAACGAGGCGGCCAGAGGCATCAAGCTCTTCGGCAGGACAATCCAGGTTTTTGAATTTGCTAAGGTAGGACTGATACTCTATATTGCAAAAGCACTGGAGTTATGGGAAAATTCCCTGACCAGGTACAAAGACTTTCTCCTAAAGATATTACTGCCGGTTGGAATAGTATGTATCATGGTTATGGCAAACAGCTTCTCATCGGCATTGTTGTTCGGTGTCATCAGCATATTGCTGCTCTTTTTCATGAATGTCAATATCAAACATCTGGGTATTACGGCGGGCATAGGGATACTGGTTGTACTGGCTATGTTCGGTATCTACTCCCTTTTTTACAACAATAAAAGTCACGCCGAAGGCGAAAAATCGGGTTCCGTCGCCAAAGTCTTCAACCGCTTCAGTACTGCCACTAACCGTATCGTCAACTTTTTTGATGCTAAAGAGGAGATGGAAGAAGCCGCTACGGCCATGACACCTGCTGCAAGACAGAGGCATTTGGACGGTCAGCGACAGGCCATTAATGCAAAAGTGGCAATACACGAAGGGGGGATCATAGGAAAAGGTCCGGGCAAGAGTACTCAGAGATATTCCCTGTCAATGGCCTTTTCCGACTTCATATATGCCTTTATTGTAGAGGAATACGGATTGCTGGGAGGCATTGTCGTCATATTGATTTATCTGATATTTCTCTTCAGGTGCATCACGATAGCAAACCGATGTGAAACCATATTTCCGGGAGCACTGGTCCTGGGTTTGGCATTTCTGATAGCCACTCAGGCCTTCCTGCATATAATGGTGAATGTCGGCCTCATGCCGGTCACAGGCCACACTTTACCTCTGATAAGTCATGGAGGCACGGCATATATGGTACTAAGCGGTGCTTTCGGCATTATCCTCTCAGTGAGTAAAAAGCTTGACAAACAGGATGAAATCAAGCGCAAAGAACAGGAAGAAGAGGCGAAAGAAAAAGAATCGGAAATAATGTTTTCGGAAAGCTATGAATTATAGTTTTGAGTGTATAGTGTGTAGTATGTAGTGTGGAAGGTATTGAGTGGTGCAGGTTGCGAGTTGCGAGTTACGGGATACGACAAGGAGTTCTGAGTTCCGAATTAGGAGTGTTAAGTTTGAATAGAGTTGTGAGAAATAAGAATTATGTATCGAAAAATAAGTGAAATTATATTTATTAAACGATTATAGGCAAAAAGGGTAATTGGCAGAACGCAAGCCAAGCCAAGAGCCAATGGCCAACAGCTAAAAGCAATTAATATGAGTAAGAGCAATCCAAGGATCATTATTAGCGGAGGGGGCACGGGAGGTCATATATTTCCGGCTCTCTCCATAGCAGGGGCCCTTCGTGAAATAGAGCCTGAGGCTGAAATACTCTTTGTAGGCGCCGAGGGAAGAATGGAGATGGAAAGAGTGCCTCAAGCGGGATATGAGATTAAAGGTCTGCCGGTAGCGGGGTTACAACGTAAACTTTCCTTGGCAAATTTTGCTCTGCCTTTCAAAATACTCAGAAGTATCTTAATGGCCAAGCGAATCATAAGAGAGTTCAAACCTGACGTGGCTGTTGGAGTGGGTGGCTATGCCAGCGCACCGTTGCTCTGGAGCGCATCCGGAATGAAAATTCCCTGTCTGATACAGGAACAAAACTCCTATGCAGGATTGACCAACAGGATTCTCTCAAAAAAAGCGGACAAAATCTGTGTCGCATACGATGGGATGGAGAAGTTTTTTCCCGCAGAGAAGGTTATCCTCACGGGAAATCCCATCAGAAAGGAAATAAAGCCACCTACGGAGGCTGAAAGAAGGGAAGGATATGATTTCAACGGACTTAATCCGGATAAAAAGACCATCTTTGTTGTCGGGGGTAGCCTCGGTAGCGGCACTCTCAACAAGGCAATGAAGAAATGGGTGGCAGAAAAGAGTGCAAAGGCTGATTACCAGGTTATATGGCAGAATGGAAAGTATTACAGCAGCGACATCGCCGAATATATGAAAGAGCGCGAACAACCCAATGTAAAGCATTTTGATTTCATCCAAAGGATGGATCTCGCATACGCCGTAGCGGATGTGGTTATTTCCCGAGCAGGAGCGGGAACAATCTCCGAACTCTGTGTAGCCGGTAAAGCAACCATCTTCGTTCCTTCGCCCAACGTTACGGAGGACCATCAGACTCACAACGCGATGGCCTTAGTGGAAAAAGAGGCAGCGTTGATGGTTCAAGATAGTATGGCGGAAAAGATGCTGATGGATACCGCAGAAAAACTGCTGGCCGACAGTGCCCACATCCGCAAACTGGAGAAAAATGTACTCAAACTGGGACGTAAGGAGGCAGCAGACGCTATTGCAAAAGAGGTGCTCTCACTCATTAAATAAGAAAAAAGAATGAAAAAAAGATACAAGAACTACTACTTCATAGGGATCGGCGGCATAGGGATGAGCGCCATCGCACGTTACTTCCACAATACAGGACACAATGTCTCCGGTTATGACAAAACTCCCTCCGCACTCACTGCAAGGCTTGAGAAAGAGGGAATAGCCATACACTATGAAGATGATATAAGCGCAATACCGGCAGACAAAGAGAATACCTTTGTAGTCTATACTCCGGCAATCCCTCATGATATGGGCGAGTTACGGTATGTAATGGAGCAAGGATACACCGTATGCAAAAGGTCTCAGGCATTGGGAGAAATTGCTCGCGGACAGAAATGCCTGGCAGTAGCCGGAACGCACGGCAAGACCACCACAAGCACTTTGTTGGCCCATATTCTCACAGAGTCCGGTGAGGGTTGTAACGCCTTTTTGGGTGGTATTTCGCGCAATTATGACTCCAATCAGCTGCTGAGTCCAAACCCGGTGCTGGTAGCCGAGGCTGATGAGTTTGACAGGTCTTTCCTGCATTTATACCCCGATATCGCGGTGATCACCTCAACTGATGCCGACCATCTGGATATCTACTTGGACCGAAGCCACCTGCAAGAGGCATTTGCTCAATTTGCATCTCAGGTAAAGGAGGATGGATTTCTGGTATTGAAAAAAGGTGTGAAGATTTCATTGGTAGGAGTGAAGGCAAAGGTTTTGACCTATTCATACGATAATCCGGCTGATTTTTATGCTTCGGATATTGTGCCTCTGGATGGGGGTTTTTATGATTTTACACTCAATACTCCCGAAGAAAAGATAGAGCACTGCACGCTGGGCATACGAGGTTGGGTCAATGTTGAGAATGCTGTGGCTGCATCAGCTGTTGCTCTTCTACACGGCATCACTCCTGATAAACTAAAAAGCGCCCTCGCCTCTTTTAAAGGGGTAAGCAGAAGATTTGATATCCGTCTAAACACCCCTCAGTGTGCCTATATTGACGATTATGCACATCATCCAAATGAACTGCGTCATGCAATCAGTTCCATAAGAGGCATATTCAAGGGGAAACGGCTTTGCGGCATATTCCAGCCCCATCTATATTCACGCACAAGGGATTTCATTGAAGAATTTGCGGAGGCATTGAGTGGACTGGATGAACTGATATTACTTCCTATTTATCCGGCAAGGGAGCTCCCGATTGAAGGGGTTACATCTAAAGTCATATTTGACAAGGTACAACTTGAGAACAAAATACTAATAAGCAAGGAGGAATTAATGGAGACTATCCGTAACAGGGATTTTGAGTGTCTGATCACCTTCGGAGCCGGAGACATTGACAGGTTTGTATTGCCCATAGAAGAGGAACTAAAAGCAAGAGTAGGAAAATGAGGGTAAAAAAGATACTGCTGATAATACTCATATCACTCCTATTTCTGGGAGTGATGGTGCCCTACTTCTATTTTGTTTCCGAAATGGAAACGGAAACCATTGCGGAAATGGTATGCAGCGGTATCAATGTCAATTTCAAGGATTCTCTCAAGGTCAACCTCATCAGCCGCGAGGAGATAGTTTCCCTGGTGGAGAAAGCGGAAAAGGTTACAGGCTCGAAGTGTGAAAAAGTAAACCTTGCCGGAATAGAAAAATTGCTGGATGGCAGGGGTGAGATACTCAAATCCGAGGTCTATTTTTCCTCCCCTACCATTCTGAGCATAGATGTGACCCAGAGAAAACCTGTTGTAAGATTTGAAAATGAAACCGAAGGTTATTATGCAGATAGGACCGGATTCCTTTTTCCCCTGCTAAACAGTTACAACGTGCCTATTGTTACGGGGGATATTCCGTTACGTCTGGGTAGAGAATATATGGGCATACCCGAAGGGAAAGAGGGTGAATGGATTAAGGATATTCTCCGCTTGACTGACTACATCAGCAGCAATGACTATTGGAACAAAAACATTGAACAGATATACATAGAAAATGGCGATATATGCCTCGTGTCACGTGTGAGTCATCATAAAATCATATTCGGCAACTGCCGAAACATCGATGAGAAATTTAAGAAATTGGCGACATTCTATAAAACAATTGCTCCGACAGATGGATGGAACACTCACAATGTCGTCAACCTTAAATACAACAAACAGATTATTTGCAAATAAGGAGATATATGAGCGATTTTATTACAGCGATTGATTTCGGATCATCTAAAGTTGCCGTGGCAGTCGGGAAAAAGACTTCAGACGGCATAAAGGTGGTCGCATTTCACAGTTCTCCCCTTCCAAATGGTATAAAAAACGGGGAGATAGTCAACGAGGGCAGGGTAATTGAAGCCCTCAAAGCGACACTTGGAGCTGCATCAGCCGATATTGGAGAAATTATTGACAGGGCAGTGATCAATATCAGCGGAAAGTTTCTCTACTGCGAGGAGATTACAAGCACATTCATCAGAAACAACAGCAGTAAGTATGTTTCTGCAGAAGAACTGGAAAATTACCGCCGTGAACGATACAAATATTCGGTAGATGATGCTAATATGATTTATGCGGTTATTCCGCAGAAATACGACATTGATGATTTGACGGGATACCAACAGCATGAGATTATCGGAACTTCCGGAAAAAATCTCAAAGCCTATTATAAAATATTCCACGGCAAGGCAACACTGCTCTCCAGATGCAAAAAGGTACTCTCTGCATGTGGTGTGGAAATCTCCAAAATCGTACTCTCGCCCATAGCTTCCGCAAGGGCCGTGCTCACTGAAGCGGAAATGGAAAACGGAGTGATGCTGGTGGATATTGGGCGCGGCCTGACACAGATTGCCGTTGTCAGAAAAGGAGTCGTAACCGATGTTCGGATCATCCCCTTCGGAGGAGAATCCATTTCGGTTGATATCCAGACCGTAACCTCGATAAGCCCGAAATGGGCAGAATTGATCAAACTAAAACACGGTTGCTGTGTCGAAGAGTTCACACCTGAGGACAAAAAACTGGTCCTTAGGGGCAATGACGGCATCATCGAAGATGAAGTGTCGCTTGCCAAGCTCACAAGCATTATTGAAGCCCGCACCAGCGAGATCCTCGAGGCAATCAAATATGTAAAAGAAGAAAATGAATTACAAGGGAAACTCCCTGCCGGAGTTGTGATAACCGGCGGCACTTGCTATCTTGAGGGTTTTCTGGATCTTGCAAAGGTATTTCTGGGTAAAAAAACACGTCTTGCAGCACCCAGAGGCTGTATCACGGTAGATTCGCATGAGCAAGCACAAGATACATTTTCTTCTACAGTCGTCGGACTTCTGCTGGAGGGTTTTTCCAACAAACTTTCCTATTCGGAAATTGAGAAAATTAAGATGAATGAGATTGAAACTGAAATTGAGATGGAAACAGATACAAGTGAAGTCAAAGGGAAAAAAGAATCCGGCGGCAGAAAAGCAGGAGGTAACAAAGGTCAGAAAAGGGGATTAGGTACCCTATTTGAAGGAATTTTCGGTGAAAACAATGATAATTGCTGATATGGAAGGAACATTAATACCAAAAAATTGGCCCAGGGGCTCAAACAACATTTTAAAGGTAATAGGTGTTGGGGGCGGCGGCAGCAATGCCGTACAATATATGTATTCACAACAGATAGAGCAGGTGGATTTTGTAGTGTGTAACACTGACAGACAGGCTCTCGACGGAAGCACGGTACCGGTAAAACTCCAGATTGGTGGAATATTGACAAAAGGTCTTGGAGCCGGACAAGATGCGACCATAGGCAGAAAGTCTGCGCTCGAGTCCAGAGAGGCAATAGAGGAACATCTGGGCGGTAATACTCAGATGCTCTTCATAGCCGCGGGCATGGGTGGCGGTACAGGCACGGGAGCAGCTCCCGTCATAGCTGAAATCGCCAGGACCAAAGGTATCTTGACAGTAGGAGTGGCGACTCTCCCGGCGCGTTTTCTCGGCAACGAAGTGCTCTTCAGAGCTATCGAAGGAGTGAGGGAACTCTACAGGCATGTGGACAGTCTCCTTATAATCGATAATGAAAAACTCTTCGATATATATGCCGAACTGGATATTCTGACACTGCTTCCTAAAGCCGATGAAGTATTGGCCATTGCAGTAAAGAGCATCGCCGAAATCATCACTGTCCGAGGCAAAATCAATATGGACTTTGCCGATGTCAAGAAAATAATGCAAAACAGCAATGTCTCCTTAATGGGAATAGGCATCGCTTCAGGCAAAGATAGGGTCAGTAAAGCTGTGGAAATGGCCCTCACATCTCCCCTACTCAACCAACTTGACCTGAAGACAGCAAAAAGGGCTTTGGTCAACATTACAACATCCAGTGGAGAACATGTCATCCATGGAAGTGAGGTGATGGCCCTAATGGAGTACATCAAGGAACTCACCAACCCCGAACTCAATTCCAAGATGGGTCTTGTGCAGAACGATGAAATGGGAGAGAACATCGGAGTAACCATAATCGCTACCGGATTCGAGATGACCCAGCTGCCCATCATCAGCGAAGATGCGTTGAAAAACAATAGAATTGAGGTCAAATATGATTTGACAAATAATAAAAGAGGCGTACCTTTGTGTCCCGATATAGAATCTCAGATTACCAAAAAGGAGATGATAACCGGCATACCGGCGTTGATTACCGATAATCCGCAGAAGATCGGCGAACTTGAGTCGGAACCTGCATTGACCAGGAGGGAAATGATGCTGCAAAAACAAAGACTAAAACAGACTGAGTGATGACACAAAGAAGAGTACGCTTTGCACCGAGTCCTACCGGACCGCTCCATATGGGCGGTGTCAGGACTGCATTATACAACTATCTTTACGCTAAACAGGCCGGGGGAAAATTCATATTGAGAATAGAAGATACCGACTCCCAGAGGTTCGTTCCGGGCTCTGAAGAGTATGTTATCGAATCGCTCAACTGGTGTGGCATACTCCCCGACGAAGGTGTGGACAAAGATGGAAATATAGTGGAAACCCCCTGTGCAGAGCATCCTCACGCACCATACAGACAATCTCAGCGCAAACACATCTATCGCAAATATGCAGAAGAACTTGTAGCAAAGGGAAGTGCCTATTATGCATTTGACACACCGGAGGAGCTTGAGAAACTCAGAAAAGAGGCAGAGTCCGAAAAGAGCAGTTTCATATACAACTACAAGTCACGCACTTCACTCAAAAACTCACTTACACTTCCCGCCGAGGAGGTAAAGCGCCGTCTATCTGAAGAGAGCGGATGGACCATCAGATTTCAAATTCCTGAAAACAGAGTAGTGAAGATGAACGACCTTATAAGAGGCGATATCGAGGTCAACACCTCCACTCTGGATGATAAGGTGCTCTGGAAGAGAGCCGACGAACTTCCCACCTATCACCTGGCCAATATTGTTGACGATCATCTTATGGAGATTACAGAGGTGATCCGGGGCGAAGAATGGCTTCCTTCACTTCCTCTTCACTATTTGCTCTATGAAGCATTCGGGTGGGAGAAGAGCCGACCGCAATTTGCTCACCTCTCGCTGCTGCTCAAGCCGGACGGCAAAGGCAAACTCAGCAAAAGGGATGGCGACAGATTGGGATTTCCGGTATTTCCGCTACAATGGATAAATAGCGATGGAGAGATTTCGCACGGATACCGTGAAGATGGCTATTTTCCCGAAGCATTTGTCAATATACTGGCCTTTCTGGGATGGAATCCCGGCACTGAACAAGAAATTTTCACCCTGGATGAGCTGGTGGAAGTATTCTCGCTTGAAAGAGTGGTCAAATCCGGAGCCAGATTCAATCACGATAAGGCAAAATGGTATAATCAGGAATATCTCCGTAGAAAGAGCACAAAAGAACTTGTGGAGGCTTTCCGAGCCATTGAGGGAGAGTATCTGGCCGGTTTTGACGACAAGTATGTAGGTGCGGCAGTAGAACTCATCAGGGATAGGGCCTATTTTGTACATGAATTCCGGAGTTTGTGCGATTTTCTTTTCGAGGCACCGGAAGAGTATGATCCTGCAGGAGTAAACAAGTTCTGGAAAGATGAGGTCAAGGAGATTATTCCGCAGGTTGCAGATTTTATAAATAGTTTGGAACCTTTCTCCAAAAATATAATCGAGGAGAAACTGGAGAATTTTATTAAAACCAATGGTTGGGGTATGGGCAAGGTGATGAATACACTACGCCTCTTCCTGGTAGGTCGCAGTTCCGGTCCCAGAGTGGCGGATATTATGGAAATCCTGGGCAAGAAGGAGGTCTCACAACGGATCAGCAACGCAACCGCCCGTTTGGGCTGACAATAATATAGAATTATGGTAACTATTGGAATGGCATCTGACCACGCCGGATTTGAACTCAAAGAGTTCCTTAAACCCTATCTCCAATCGATGAGGTACGAAATTATCGATTTCGGCACCCATTCTACCGATAGCATGGACTATCCCGATACTGCCCATCCTCTGGCAGAGGCTCTGGAATGTGGAGAAGTAAATTACGGCATAGCCATATGCGGCTCCGGCAATGGCATTGCAATGACCCTCAACAAGCATCAAGGTGTCCGTGCAGCGCTTTGCTGGAATCCCGAACTCGGGGCTCTGGCACGTCAGCACAATGATGCAAATGTCCTTTCGCTTCCGGCCAGATTTATCTCCCGGGAGCTTGCTTTAGAGATTGTCAGGAGTTTTTTGTCCGCTGAATTCGAAGGTGGAAGACATAAACGTAGGGTTGACAAAATCGCAGTTAGTAGCTGAATATGGGTTTTTATATACTTGAAGGATGCAATATAGAGAATGAATCGCTCTCCGGTTTTTTCGAAGAGCACCTTGCAGCCTCTATCGATGAATATCCGGAAGGCATAGTAATTCCAGTTGACAAACCATATCGGTGGACCTCCGCCGATGTAGTACGAAAGATCAAATTCCAAATCCAGAAACATTTCAAACAGAAAAAAATCAAAGTAGGCCATGCAGGCACGCTCGATCCGTTGGCAACCGGCCTGCTGATCGTATGCGTGGGCAAGGCAACCAAGGTAGCCGAAGACCTGCAATCCCACGAAAAGGAGTATGTGGCTACAATAGAGTTTGGTGCGACCACCCCCTCTTTTGATCTGGAACAGGAAATTGACAGCTACTATCCTTTCGAACATATTACGGAAGAGATGGTGTCAGAAGCGCTGAAAGATTTTATAGGTGAGCAACTGCAGGTGCCGCCTCTATTTTCCGCAAAGGTTATAGATGGATTACGCGCCTACGAATATGCACGTGTCGGCGAGGAGGTGCGACTGCGCAAATCCCTGGTCAACATCACCGAAATCGAACTTCTCTCGTTTTCCAAGGCCTCTGCGGAGACAGCAAAATCGGAAGAAAACGAAGAAGAAAACGCTAGGGATGCATATCCAAGTGGAAAACATTTTTATCAGCACTCCAGCGACAAGAGTGATGGCACACGTCCCAACGCCACCATCAGAGTGCGCTGCAGCAAAGGAACATATATCCGTTCTCTCGCCCGTGATCTCGGCTGTTCCCTGGGTAGCGGCGGCTATCTGACAGCTCTTCGCCGGACCGCATCGGGATTTTTTTCACTAAAAAATTGACTTTTTGAAACTTTTTCGATTTTTTTTCGTATAAGAGAGTGTTTTTTGTACATTTTTCCCAAACAATGAAATTATCGCAATTTTACTTTGAACTTCCTGAAGAAATGATTGCCAAATATCCGGCAAATTTCAGAGATGAATCACGTCTTATGGTGCTTAACAAAGAGACCGGAGAGATTGAGCACAAGATCTTCAAGGAAATAATCGATTACTGTAATCCTCACGACCTTTTCGTATTCAACGATGCCAAGGTCTTCCCTGCTCGTCTTTATGGCAATAAGGAGAAAACCGGCGCAGAGATCGAGGTGTTCCTTCTCAGAGAACTCAACAAAGACCAGCGTTTATGGGATGTGCTGGTAGATCCCGCCAGAAAAATCCGTATCGGCAACAAACTATATTTCGGAGAAAATGATGCCCTTGTGGCTGAAGTAATCGACAATACGACTTCCCGAGGCCGTACTTTGAGATTCCTTTTTGATGGCACTTACGAGGAATTCAAACAGACACTCCTGCAACTCGGCGAACTGCCTATTCCCAAATGGATACGCTCAAGAGCTGAAGAGTGTGATACTGAACGTTTCCAGACTATCTATGCCAGTAAAGAAGGTGCTGTAGCCTGCCCTGCCGCCGGCCTCCATTTCAGCAAAATTCTCTTCAAAAAGATGGAACTCAAGGATATTGACACCACTTTCCTCACACTATATATGAGCAATGCCCATTTTCACAATGTAGATGTAGAGGATCTCTCCAAACACAAAATGGACTCCGAAAAGGTGATCATATCAGCAGAAACAGCTGACAAGGTCAATAAGGCCAAAGCCAATGGCAACAGAATATTTGCAGTAGGTATCACCACCGTACGAGCACTTGAGACCTATGTCACCACACAAAACGAGATCAAGGAACTGGACACCTGGACAAACAGGTTCATATTTCCACCCTATAAATTCTCGATTCCCGATGCAGTAATCACCAATTTCCATCTCCCCTCATCCACAATGCTGATGAATGCTGCAGCTTTCGGAGGTTATGACAATGTGATGAATGCCTACAAAGTTGCCATTGAAGAGGGCTATCGCTTTGGCACTTATGGAGATGCGATGTTGATTATATAAAAATTGTCTTTTAAGCAGGCCGAATAGAATCATACTCCATAATTTAGCGACAAAAAAGCTATTATGGAGTATGATTTTTACATTTATGCTGCCGCCCTAAGCAAATTGTTCGCTTACAAGCCGGCGGTTGCACTCAGACTCATTGATAGAGTGAGCGATATTGGCGACATTTTCAAACTCAACAAAGAAGAACTTAGAGAACTGCTGCCGTTCAACAAGGAAATGCTCGAGGCTCTAACCGATCCTGTACTACTCGACTGGGCACAGAAAGAGATAGACTGGGCGCGCGCCAACGAGGTGCAGACACTCTACATCACAGATCAAAACTACCCCTATCGATTGAGAGAGTGCTACGACGCCCCTATTCTACTCTACTACAAAGGAAATGCAGATCTCAACGCTCGCAGGGTAATCTCAGTGGTAGGTACCCGTAAAGCCTCTTATTACGGCAAAAGCAGTTGTCGCAAGGTAATAGAAGAACTCGCCTTATCAAGCAAACCCTTGGTAATAAGCGGGCTTGCATACGGCATAGATGCTGCCGCACATCGCGCCGCAATGGAGTACGGACTTCCCACCGTAGGTGTGATGGCCACCGGCATAGACACTATCTATCCCCCACAACATCGAGGGCTGGCTGAAGAGATAATGGAAAAGGGTGGCCTTATTACCGACTTCTATCGTGGCTGTGAGGGCATAAGGATCAATTTCATCAAAAGAAACCGAATCATCGCAGGTATGGCGGACGCCATACTGCTTGGAGAATCATACTCAAAAGGAGGCGGACTGATCACCACCTCCCTAGCATCATCCTACTCTCGCGAGGTCTATGCAATCCCCGGACGTATCGGGGACGACTCTTTCGAGGGATGTAATAACCTAATCGAACGGGATGCCGCCAGGATCGTTACAAACCCCGGCACCATCAGCGCATCTATGGGCTGGAGGGAGAGAAAACTTCGCACAAAAACTTCCGTAACCGATCTCTTCGACGGGATTATCGGCGAAAATGCACGCGCAATACTCAACACGCTGAAGGAGAAAGACTCTCTTACAGCAGAGCAAATTGAGAAACGCACCGGCATCCCCCTACGGGAGCTCTCCACCGAATTGCTGCAACTCGAGATTTCAGGGAAAATAGTACAGATTATGGGAGACAAGTATTCTATTGCTTAATTATTTTCCATAACTTTGTAGTTTACGATGAAATTCATAGACACCCACGCACACCTGTACGACAAAGCTTTCAGCGAAGATATCCTGCAAGTAATCCAACGGATGGAAGAGGCAGGCGTGACCCATTGTATTCTCCCGGGAATTGACATGTCTGCATATGATGCAATGATTTCGCTCTCTAATAGCCGTCCGGACCTTTTCTCACCCTGCATCGGACTGCATCCCACCTCTGTTGGCGAGGATTGGGAGAGGGAGCTTGCTTTTGTAAAAAAGCATGCCCGTGACCGCCGTTTCGCGGCCATCGGAGAGATAGGCATTGATAAATACTGGTCGACAGACTACCTGACGCAGCAGACAAAGGTCTTTGCCGAACAGCTGGAGCTCGCCGCCACACTTGACCTCCCCGTAATCATTCACTTGAGAAACTCCACTGAAGATATATTCAAAGTCTTTTCGGATGTACGAGGAATCCCTCTCAAGGGTGTATTTCATGCCTTTTCGGGAAGTTATGAAACTTATAAGCGGATTCTAACACAAGGAGATTTCAAAATCGGTATCGGAGGTGTTTCAACCTACAAAAATGCGGGAGTCGCCGCTACACTGGAAAAGGTTTCACTTGATGATATTGTGCTGGAAACTGATGCCCCATGGCTTACTCCGGTTCCTTTTCGAGGTAAACGCAACGAGAGCTCCTATCTAATCCATATAGCTGCCAATATTGCCATGATACAGGGCATTCCTATAGAAACCGTAGCTACTATCACCACAAATAACGCAAGAAAACTCTTTTCACTATGAGCCAATCGATACTTTTGATCTATACCGGAGGCACAATCGGAATGAAACAGGATCCGGAAACCCTGCTTCTGAAACCCTTCAACTTCGGACTTATTACCGAGGAGGTGCCCGAACTCAAAAAATTCGGTTACCATATCGATTCATACTCTTTCAATCCGGTAATTGACTCTTCGGATGTAACTATAACTTTCTGGCAGGAACTGGCAACCCTCATTTATGACAACTACGATAAATATGACGGATTTGTGGTACTACATGGTACAGATACTATGGCCTACTCCGCATCAGCGCTGAGCTTTATGCTTGACCGACTTGACAAGCCTGTTATTTTTACCGGAAGCCAATTGCCTATCGGTATGCTGCGAACAGATGGCAAGGAAAATCTTATCTCATCAATCGAGCTTGCAGCTGCCATGGACAGTGATGGTCACGCGCTGGTCCCCGAGGTGTGCATCTATTTTGACAGCTATCTCTACCGCGGCAACCGCACTACAAAATACAATGCGGAAAACTTCAAGGCATTCCGCTCCGCCAATTATCCGGTACTTGCAGAAGCGGGCATTCATATCAGATATTACCGCGAATATGTCCACTACCCTGAAACATGGGGCGAAGGCATTCGTCTCCATACCGAAATGGATACCAATGTCGCTATCTTAAAAATTTTTCCCGGCATCACACCCGCTTATGTGGAGGCGGTTCTTAGTACAAAGGGGCTCAGAGCTGTAGTTCTTGAGAGTTTCGGCAGTGGAAATGCCCCCTCGATGGAGTGGTTTGGACGAATGTTGTCCGAAAGTGTAGCAAAAGGAGTCGTAATCGTTAATGTAACCCAGTGTCATGCCGGCAGCGTAGATATGTCTGCCTATGCCAACGGGGCCTTTCTCTCGGAATGCGGACTTATAAGCGGATATGATATGACCACCGAAGCTGCTGTGACAAAATTATTCCATCTTCTGGGCAGATTTTCAGATAACGAAGAGGTAAAATTGCGTATGAAAAGGCCATTAAAAGGAGAATTTTCGAATAAATGAATTGTTATTAAAAAAAAATAACTAAATTGCGCGATATTTTACTACGCGAAGACTATAACTTTAATAAATCGTTTAATAATCAATTAAAACAAAACTTATGAAAAAATTTTTCATGTTTTTGGCAGTTCTCGGCCTAATGACCGTGTCTGCACAATTCCAGGTAGCTAATGCACAGGAAGAGACTCCTGTGGTTACTTCAGAAGATGTTCAGGAAGCACCCGCAGTTGATGAAGAGGAAATCGTTGACCCCTTTGCTGCAGGCGCATCTGATCAGCCTATGCACCAGGCCCTCAAACAAAAATTCATCGAAGGTGGTGCAGGCTTCATGGCAACAATCTTGTTGTGTCTTATCTTCGGTCTTGCTATCGCTATCGAAAGGATCATCACATTGAGCCTTGCACAGACCAATACCAAGAAACTTGTTGAAAATGTAGATAAAGCTCTTAAAGAAGGCGGCGTTGAAAAAGCTAAAGACGTGTGCCGCAACACCCGCGGTCCCGTTGCCAGCATTTTCTATCAGGGTCTTCTTCGCGCTGACCAGGGTCTTGAAGCAGTTGAAAAATCAGTTACCTCATATGGTTCCGTACAGATGGGTCAGCTTGAAAGCGGCCTTTCATGGATTACTCTCTTCATTGCCATCGCTCCGATGTTGGGATTCATGGGTACAGTTATCGGTATGATCCAGGCATTTGACGCCATTGAGATTGCAGGCGACATCTCTCCGGCACTCGTAGCAGGAGGTATGAAAGTTGCGTTGATTACAACTGTGGGTGGTTTGATCGTTGCCATTATTCTCCAATTGTTCTACAACTATTTGATTGCAAAGGTTGAATCCATCGTAGTTCAGATGGAAGATGCCTCCATTACTCTGGTTGACCTTCTGGTAAAACATCAGAAATAGTCCAAATTCGGACCAATCAATAGTGTAAACAATTATTAACAACGAATTAATCATCCAATTATGAAATATTTAAAGTATATACAATACTTGCTGTTTGCCATATCAATAGTATTGCTCGTAGTATTTTATCTGACCCAAACCGGGTCTACGACAGACAAAATACTTGATGTCAATCTATTCTGGGCGTATGCGCTTATAGGCATCGGAGCGGTGCTTGCATTGATTTTTCCGCTTGCAAAGGCTTTCAAGACTAAGAAGGGAATTATTACTCTTCTTATTCTGATAGCAGGCGTGGTGGTGGTGATTGGAGGTTGCTACCTGCTCGCTCCCGGTACTCCTATTGAAATCAACAAAGAGGTTTCGGCAGCCACCTTCAAATTCACTGATACAGCATTGTATGTAACATATGTTTTTGTTGCGGCTTCAATTATAGCACTTCTCTGGAGTGCAGTTCGTAATTCATTTAAAAGATAATCAAGATGGGAGCACCCAAAAAGACACCAGAAGTTAGTGGCGGTTCTATGGCGGATATCTCCTTCTTGATGTTGATATTCTTCTTGATGGTGAGCACGATGGATAAGGAAGAAGGTATATCGAGACGTCTTCCCGTTATGCCTCCCCCGGATATGAAGGTGGAGGACCAGAAGGTAAATCGTCGTAATATCATTCAGGTGAAGGTCAATGCTCAGGATAGACTCTACGCAGGAAATGAGATTATGGATATTACCCAGCTCAAGGATAAGATCAAGGAGTTTATGACCAATCCCCAAAATGACCCCAATCTTCCCGATAAGGAGATGACATTTATAGAGGGCTATGGTGACTGCCTCGTATCCAAAGGCGTGATTTCTCTGCAGAATGACAGAGGTACCAGCTACTCCAAGTATATCGAAGTACAAAATGAGTTGATCCGTGCTATCAATGAGCTCCGTGATGAATGGTCTATGGCCAACTATGGCAAGAAGTACACTAGACTTAACGAGGAGCAACAAGCCATCGTTCGCAAAGCCGTTCCTCAGAGTATCTCAGAAGCAGAACCTAAGGATGTAACCAAGAGAAGACGTTAAGGAGGATTTATTATGTCAAAATTTGTTAAAAAAGGCAGTGGAGATACCCCCGGTATCAGTACCGCATCTCTTCCAGATATTATATTCATGATTTTGATGTTCTTCATGGTATCGGTTAGTATGCGTCAGACAGACCGTAAGGTGATGGTATCCCTTCCGGGAGCTTCGGAAGTAGCAAAACTGGAAAGAAAAGACCTTGCATCTTACATCTACATTGGTACCCCAACTCTCCAATATCAGAGTCTCTATGGTACAGAGTCACAGATCCAGCTCAACGATGCTTTTCGCAGCATTGAAGATATCCGTGACTTCATCGCATCGGAACGTGAATCTATAAGCGAGGCAGACCGTCCATTTATGACAGTATCCATTAAAGCCGACGAAAATACCCGTATGGGGATCATCACAGACGTAAAGCAAGAGCTTCGTCGTTGTTCGGCTCTAAGAATAATGTATGGCGCACGTAAAGTCGGCGCTATCAGCTCTTATTAAGAATTATAAAGTTTTCAAGAAAGGGTGGCCAAGTGTCACCCTTTCTTGTATGAAACAAAAAGCAATATCGACAAATGAGAAAATTATTAATTTTTGCCCTTACCTTGCTCGTGGTCACATCCTGCAGCGAGAAGAAGGCCAAATATGTATTCTACTTCATAGGAGACGGTATGGGATTCTCCCATGTAGCCGTCACGGAGGCATTCAAGGCTACTGAAAAAGAGGTTATAGGGAGCGAACCTCTCACATTTACACAATTCCCAATATTAGGTATGGCTACCACTCACTCAGCGAACGAGTTCATCACCTGCTCTTCAGCCGCAGGCACTGCTCTTGCCGCCGGCACCAAGACACGCAACGGTATGTTGGGAGAGACACCGGACACTACAAATGTTACGGCAATCTCATACAAATTCCACGATGCAGGGCGCAAAGTGGGGATTATCAGCTCCGTAACCATAAACCACGCTACTCCCGGAGCATTCTACGCTCATAATCCTTCGAGAAGCGACTACTACGCCATTGCTAAAGAGTTGCCCGAAACAGGCTTCGAGTTCTTTGGCGGAGGCGGCTTTGCCAAACCATTCGGCAAAGAGGATTCCGAGCGTTCCATCTATGATATCGTGGCTGAAAAGGGCTACACCGTTTCTTACGGTATGGAGGATTATCTCGCCCTGAAGGATAGTGCAAAAAAAATAATAATGCTCCAGGAAAAGGGTAAGGAGGAGAATGTCCTTCCCTACAGGAAGGATATTGGTGAGTCGGACCTTACACTGGCCCAAGTAGTTGATGCCGCCGTCAAGTTTCTCGACAATGACAAGGGTTTTTTCATTATGGCCGAAGGTGGCAAAATCGACTGGGCAGCCCATTCAAACGACCTCGCCAATACCATTTTCGAAACCCTCGATTTCGATGCTGCAATTGAGGTTGCATATAGATTTTACCTGCAACATCCCGATGAAACTCTCATAGTGGTGACAGCTGACCATGAAACCGGCGGAATCACGCTCGGTAAGACAAAGGGCTACACATTTGATCTTACCATAGTTAAGGAAATATTAGATGATATGGAAGGCGGAGAGGGTAAAGAGGTGGAAAGTGAAGAGAATCCGGACGTCTTTAATTACATGTCTGAAAAAGATATCATCTCCTATGTGTCCGATCAAGCTCATATAGGCTGGACCACCACATCCCATACCGGCGGTGCCGTTCCCGTTTTCGCCATCGGGGCCGGAAGTCCACTTTTCAGCGGCAGGATGGACAATACCGACATTCCGAAGAGAATATGTAAGGCTGCAGGTATCGCATTCTGATTTTATACTTTTGGTAGTTTGTCATTGATTGTCTAACTTTGTCACTTCGATTATCACAAAAGTAATGAAAAGAACTAAGGTTATTAACTTGCTTCAGCAGAGACCCGGTGACGAAGTGCTGGTAAAAGGCTGGGTCAGAACTAAACGAGGTATCAAGAATGTGACATTCATAGCTCTCAACGACGGATCAACCATCAACAACATACAGATTGTCTGCGACACCGCGGTTTTTGACGAATCTTTGCTCAAGCAGATCACTACGGGTGCCTGTATTGCAGTCAAAGGTGAGCTTGCAGCATCATTGGGCAGTGGACAAGCGGTTGAAATTCAGGCACGCGACATTGAGGTTTTAGGCACTGCCGACCCTGATATCTACCCTCTTCAAAAGAAGGGGCACAGTATGGAATTTCTCCGTGAGATAGCTCACCTCCGTCCCCGCACCAATACTTTCGGTGCCGTACTGAGAATCCGCCATGCAATGGCATTTGCCATCCACAAATTCTTTAATGACAAAGGGTTTGTCTATCTTCATACCCCGATTATAACAAGCTCCGACTGTGAAGGTGCAGGGGAAATGTTTCATGTTACAACACTCCCTCTGGAAAACGTTCCAAAGAATGAAGATGGCAGTGTAAACTTCGAAGAGGACTTTTTCGGTCGCCAGACGTCACTGACTGTGAGCGGACAACTTGAAGGCGAGCTCGGAGCTATGGCTTTGGGAGATATTTACACCTTCGGTCCCACTTTCCGCGCAGAAAACTCCAACACTCCACGCCATCTGGCAGAGTTCTGGATGATTGAACCGGAGATGGCATTTTATGAGATAGAAGACAACATGGATCTGGCGGAAGAGTTTATAAAATATCTTATCCGGTATGCCCTCGACAATTGCAAGGATGACCTCAACTTCCTCAACAACATGATCGATAAGGAGCTTATCTCCCGCCTCGAAAGTGTAGTAAATACGAAGTTTGTAAGACTTTCTTATACTGAAGGTATAGATATCCTGCTAAAATCAGGTGCTAACTTTGAATTCCCCGTGGGCTGGGGCATTGACCTCCAGAGCGAACACGAAAGATATCTCGTAGAGAAACACTTTAAGAAACCCGTTATCCTCACCAACTATCCTAAGGAGATCAAAGCTTTTTATATGAAGCAGAACGAGGATGGAAAGACTGTTAGGGCAATGGATGTGCTCTTTCCCAAGATCGGCGAGATTATTGGCGGTTCCCAAAGGGAAGAATCTCTGGAAAAGCTCGAGCAACGGATAGCAGAACTCGGTATGGACCACTCCAACCTTTGGTGGTACATAGATACTCGTCGTTTCGGAACTGCCCCTCACAGTGGATTTGGACTCGGATTTGAAAGGCTCCTGCTTTTTGTAACCGGAATGGCTAACATCAGAGATGTCATTCCATTCCCCAGAACTCCAAAGAACGCTGAATTTTAATACACAGTATCACCATCATGCTTATTATCGGTATCGCCGGAGGAACCGGCTCAGGTAAGACCACAGTGGTCAAGAAGATTTCGGAGCGACTTCACAATAAGGTAGTTGTAATTCCTCAGGACTCCTATTACAAAGACCAAAGCCACCTCCCGATTGAGGTGCGCCAGGAGCTCAACTTTGATCATCCGGACGCTATCGATTTTGAACTGCTTGTGCAGCAGCTCAAAGAGCTCAAAGAGGGAAAGACCATTGAGCAGCCGGTCTATTCCTACATTACCTGCTCCAGATCGGCCACCGAGACTGTCAAGGTGAGTCCGGCTCCTGTAATCATTGTTGAAGGCATCCTTATCTTCACCTGCAAAGAGCTTAGAAAGCTGATGGACATAATGGTATATGTTGACGCAGACGATGACGACCGTCTGATGCGTGTCATATCAAGAGATATAATGGAAAGGGGCAAAAGCGTGGAAAAGGTAATGGAACGCTACCAGAAGACAGTCAAGCCGATGCACTTGCAGTTTATTGCCCCGAGCAAGCGTTATGCTGACATCATCGTACCGCAGGGCGGCCACAACAAGGTGGCCATCAACATACTCATTGCAACAATCGGGCAAGCGCTCGAAAACAACAACTAATGGAGGACGGGCACAAAAAGATAAAAAGTGAACAGAGGGTCGGGGTGTACCTGACCCTTATTTTCCACCTTGTGGTGCTCATTGTTCTATTGCTGGTCTCCATCAATTCATTGGTGGCTCCAGAAGCTTCATTTGTGCTTGATTTCACCAAACAGGAGCAAAGAGAAAACGAACAAAGAGAAATAGAATTAAGGGAAGAGATCAGCCGTGAATTGGACAATCTTCTCGCCGTTCCCAGAAGGCAGATCCGTAATGTTGCGGTGGACGTCGGAGCCCAATTAAAGGATGACCGTCATTCCAATCCCAACCGGGTTTATGAAGAGGCACGCGAACTTCAGAAGAAACTGGATGCGTCCAAAGAAGATGCGCTGAAGGAAGAGTCATCCGAAACCGTCGATCTCAACCCTGATCCTGAAAATAAAAATCAGAAAAAAGAGGAATCACCCACCTACAAAGGTCCTTCCGTAATTTCCTATAGGCTCGAGGGACGCAAGGCACAGCATCTGCCTGTCCCTGCCTACAAAGGCTATGGCTCAGGAGATGTTATCGTTGAAATCGTTGTCAATCCGAGAGGACGAGTTATTGAGGCACGCGTTCTGGAGAGCATTTCGAGTCCTGACAAATCACTTCACGACTTTGCTATAGAGGCCGCGATGCGATCCCGCTTCGCCGCCTCTGAAAGTACCGGACCCCGCCAAACCGGCGAAATCCATTACCGATTCATCGGACAGTAAGTGTAGTTCTAAGTCCCGAGTTAGGCGTTCTGAGTAAGTTTTATAGTTATGAGTTTTAAGTTTTCACTACACACTCAATAATCGGAACTAATCCTCTAGTACTCTTTTGATGACATTATCATTCTTCAGATAGATAGGGTAGAATGCATTATCATCCATAGGTGTATATCTGCCGATAACCGCTTTTACCTGAGTCATTATTATTTCTCCTGAAATCTCCCAATCTGACTTTGAGGGTATAACGCCATTAGTCGTTGTATATTCTATGAAGTCTTTCTTCAGATTAAACTCAGAGAAAAAAGCGTAGAGAGCATCCATATCCGTAATACTTCTCATCCGCGCACGATGCTTGTCGCTGAATTTATTGGCAAATTTGACAACCAGACTCTGACGATTGCACTTTATCAGATACTCGGAAATACCCACCGTATCAAGAGGCACAAAAACATCGGGAATAATACCTCCACCACCATACACTACCTTCCCTCCGGGAGTAACATATTTGAGTGAATCATTAACCTTGATGCTGTCCGCACTCATCATCTCACCATGCTCATACCGCTCTAAAATATCCATATCGTACTTGTCGGAATAGGGTTTCTGGATGCACCTGCCGGTAGGGGTATAGAAACGGGCCACAGTCAGACGTATACCCGATCCGTCCGAAAAATAGACCGGTTCCTGCACAAGACCCTTTCCAAATGAGCGCAACCCATAGATCAGAGCTCTGTCATTGTCCTGCATCGCTCCCGCAAAAATCTCACTTGAAGAGGCTGAGGCTTCATTTATTAGCACAGCAAGTTCAATATCCTTGCAACTGCCCTTGCCATCCGCAACAAAATCCTGACGGGGACGATTTTTACCCTCCATATAGACTACAAGATCACCCTTTTTCAAAAATTCGTTGGAGAGCATCATTGCCTGATCGAGATATCCGCCGGTATTGTCCCTCAAATCAAATATAAGCCGTTTCATCCCCTTTTCACGCAGGGTAAGGGTTGCCTGAAGGAATTCAAAATAGGTTGTCTTGGAAAATTTGGCAAGTTTGATATATCCCGTGGTATCATTTATCATAAATGCCACATCCACACTATTAACCGGAATCATATCCCTGACAATGGTAAAGGGGATCAGCTTTTCTTCACCATTTCTCTTGAGTTCCAGTTTGACCTTTGTTCCCCTGGGTCCTCTCATCATCGACACCATAGAATCCTGATGCATATTGACTCCGGCAACATTTCTGTCATCAATCTTTATTATGCGGTCTCCGCTGAGCAACCCCGCTTTTTCGGAAGGACCGCCGGCAATGACATTGGTCACTATCGCCGTATCATTAGGTACGTTAAACTGAATACCGATACCATCAAATCCCCCCTGAAGAGCCTCATCGGCTTTTTCCAGATCCATTGGAGGCAGATAGACCGAGTGAGGATCAAGTTCCGCCATAAAAGCGGGAAGGATTTTTTCCGTCACGGCCTTGTGGTCAATATCGTCAACATAGTCCTTATCCACACTATTGAGCACAAGCATAAGTTTTGCCCAATCATCCTTCGTAGCATCCAGGTCTATCACGTTCTTTTTGGAAACTCTCTGAATCATTAAGACCAGCATCATAACGATGATAATCCATACCGATATCCTCAGTATTCTCATAGTTTTGTCATTGCTCATGATAAAGGAGAATTATAACTGTTGAACCTCAATACCCGCCCTTCGAAGCAAATCAATACCGTCAGTAATACGATAATCTTCATGATAGACTACCCTCTTAATACCGGCCTGTATGATAAGTTTAGCACACTCCAAACAGGGAGAGGCAGTCACATAAAGTGTCGAACCTTCACTGCTGTTACCGCTCTTTGCCACCTTGGTTATGGCATTCGCTTCAGCATGGAGGACATAGGCCTTGGTGGCACCGGTTTCATCCTCACACACATTTTCAAAGCCTGATGGTGTACCATTGTATCCGTCTGATATTATCATTCTGTCCTTAACAATGAGTGCACCAACCTGTTTGCGTTTGCAATAGGAGTTTTTTGCCCAGACCTGTGCCATCTCGAGATAACTCAAGTCAAATTTAGTTTGCTTGTTATTATGCATTTCAATTCTCTATCTATCTGTTGCTTTCGGCAGGTGCACTGTTCCTTTGGTAAATGTAGCGCTTGATACTGCGTTTGGGTGTTTTTTCAAATTCTTCAGGCACAATCTCTACGCCGGCCAGTTTGCAATAGTTGGGAAGTTCTAAATTGGCAATCTGGATATCTTCCTGAAGTTTTTCGAGAAGTTGCTCTTCCGAAAGCCCCTCTTCATTTGCCTGATCGAAATCGGGGAAGATAAGTGCAATCAGCGAGGATTTATCCTCAACCACAAGCGCTTCCACTACATAAGGCAGGTTATTGAGGATACTCTCTATCTCCTCAGGATAGATATTCTGGCCCGAAGGACCAAGAATCATAGTTTTACTACGTCCTTTAAGGAAGAGATATCCATCTGAGTCCATCACACCCATATCACCGGTCTTTAACCAGCCGTTACAGAGCACTTCATCAGTAGCCTCTTTGTTTTTATAATAGCCAAGGAAGACATTGTCGCCCCTTACATAGATTTCCCCCGGAATATTTTTAGGGTCTTTTGAATCAATCTTGATTTCCATTCTGGGAGCAGCTTTTCCGCAAGAGTAAAGTTTAGTTTTGTCCCATGGCGCGTACGCTATGATGGGAGCACACTCGGTCATGCCATAGCCCACTGTAAAGGGGAAGTTGATTCTTTTGAAGAATGCTTCGGCTTCGCGGTTAAGGGCGGCTCCGCCAATAATCACCTCTTTAAATTTGCCACCAAAAGCAGACACTATGCTATTGAGTATCTTTTTCTGGATCATCTGATCGATTACGGGAAGATTAAGCAGGAGCTTGATCCTGTTCTTGTTGATTATGGGGGCGAGCATCCTCTTATAAATTTTCTCAATAATCAGTGGAACAGCAATAATGATGTCCGGCTTGATCGTACCCATAGCATCCAGGATAATATTAGGGCTGGGTAGTTTAGTTAGGAAGTGCGTATGTCCTCCTACAGACATTATAAACATAAATTCGAACATCATCCCATACATGTGTGCAGTAGGAAGCATGGATACAAGATTGGAGGTATTGTTAAGTTGCGGATGTACCGCCTTAGCAAAAAGAATATTGGAGTGGAGAGACCTGTAAGGAAGCATTACTCCCTTTGAGAAGCCCGTAGTACCGGATGTATAGTTGATCATCGCAAGCTCGTTGGGAGAGTCTTCATAGTACTTGACATTGGCCGGGGTAAAGCTATTTGGATATTTCTTACCGAACATCTCATTTAGATGCTCCCTGGCTTGGATATATTTCTCATCCTTTGCAAAGACGACACTGACATCATTCATCGATAGTATCGCCTCTACATCGGGCATTTCTGCGCTATTGAGGTTCTCCCAGATTGAGTCTCCGACAATAAGAATTTTTGAATCGGAGTGGTTGACCAGATTATGTATGTTTGCTGGTTTGAATTCGTGAAGAAGTGGCACAGGGACAGCTCCATAGGTAAGTGTAGCAAGGAAAGCCACTCCCCAGTTTGACTGATTGCGGCCACAAATTGCAATTTTATCTCCTTTGACGATATCGCAGCTCTCGAAGAATATATGCAGTTTTGCGATTCTTCGTGCTACATCTCGATAGTTAAGAGTAAGCCCCTTGTAGTCAGAGAGTGCAGGGCAATCCCAGTTCTTTTTAAAACTCTCTTCGAACAGTTTGTTGACAGATTTTTTCATCGTTATTATTATGTAAAGGCCTGCAGCTCGCAAAGATGCGAGTAAAGACCCTGGTTATTAATCAATGTATCATGATCACCGCGTTCAACTATTATACCATTCTGCAGCACAATGATTTCATCTGCGTAGCGAATGGTGGAGAGGCGGTGGGCAATTACAAGTGAAGTACGGTATTTCATAAGGTTGGAAAGCGCTTCCTGCACTAATCTCTCGCTTTCAGTATCAAGTGCAGAGGTGGCTTCATCAAGAATGAGAATCGGAGGATTTTTCAGCACAGCCCGAGCAATGGCTATTCTCTGTCTTTGACCTCCGGAGAGTTTAGTTCCTCTGTCCCCAATATTGGTTTGATAACCCTGTTCCGTTTGTAGTATAAACTCGTGTGCATTTGCGATTTTCGCTGCATCTTCTATCTGCTCCTGCGTGACATTTTCCATACCGAAGGAGATGTTGTTGGCTATGGAATCATTGAAGAGAATAGGCTCTTGGGTGACTATGCCCATCTGTGATATGAGATCCGTGATCTTGTACCTTCGGATATCCACCCCATCGAGTTCAATGGAGCCCCCGGTAACATCCCAAAACCTGGGTAAGAGGTCAGCCAAGGTTGATTTGCCGGCGCCGGAAGAGCCTACGACTGCCACCATCTTCCCTTTGGGAATAGTAAAGGAGATATCTCTGAGTACGGGTTCATCCGTATAACGGAAGGAGACATTTCTATACTCTATTGAAT
This sequence comes from Bacteroidota bacterium, assembly GCA_029567375.1. GTDB lineage: Bacteria > Bacteroidota > Bacteroidia > Bacteroidales > UBA932 > Cacconaster. The sequence continues at coordinate 40,477 of JAKQLB010000400.1, forward strand.
GCCCAAATGAGGTAAGCGGCAGGGGATCGGGGTCCTCTTTAATATCGGAAGAAGCGTCCAGAATCTCAAAAATTCTCTCTCCTGAGACAATTCCTTTCTGCACCGCTGCAAAGGAGTTGGCCATCGCCTTAGCCGGTTCCAGCACCTTCCAGTAAAAGCCGATATAAACTATGAATTGCGGCCACGTCATCCCCAGATTGCCGTTGAAATTGAGCCATCCGCCGTAGAAGAGCACCAGTGCGGCTATGGAGATACCGAGAAACTCCGAAGTCGGTGAGGCTAATTCCTGTCTGTTGGAAACCTGTTTACTCACCTTACGGTGGCGCTCATTGTAGCGTTCAAAACGATTTTCGACATATTTCCGGGCATTGAAGGCTTTAATTATTCTAGATCCGGAGATAGCCTCCTCATATTGACTGAGAATCTGGCCCATCAACGACTGTGTCTCCACCGAGTCCCTGCGAAGTTTGCGGGTTATTCGGGTAACTATCAGTGCGGATATGGGCAGGGCTATAAGCGAAACTGCAGTCAGGCGCGGGGACATATAGAAGAGCATGACAAGAAAACCCACCACAAGAAGCGGCTCCCTGAACATCACATGAAAGCTGCTGGCAACGCTATTCTGCACCTCATTGACATCATTTGAGATGCTTGATAGGATGTCTCCTTTTTTTCTGTTGTTAAAATAACCTATATCCAGGGAGGCAATCTTACTGTAAAGGTCTCTCCGGATATTCTTCATCAGGCTAGTTTTCATACTTACCAGTATCCTCTGTGAAAGATATCTGCACACATCGGAGAAGAAACAGGCTACAATCAGCGAGAGCGAAACAAATAGCAAAGCCTTAACCACGCCGCCGGAGGCGGCTATTGAGGAGAGAAAATAATAAAATAGATCGTTGACATATTGGATGGAAAACGAAAACTCAGGCCTTGCCACTGTTTGTGGAATCGTATCGGATTCGAACAGCACAGTCAGAAAGGGACCGAGAAGGGCATAATTTGCGATACCGAATATCACGGAGAAGATCGATAAGGCCAGATAACCGGGCCAGTACCTTCTCCAGGGCTTCGCATATGCCAGTATTCTCTTAAAAGTTTCCATCTATTCCTGATGCAAAAATAGTGTTATCTTACAAAGATACTAAAAAATAGTTAGGAGGTCCGAGTTCAATACTCAATATTCAAACAACCCGAGCCTAAAAGTACAAATACTTTCCAGACTCAGGTTGTTTGAAGCGCATTAGACGAATAATGTCCAGAAATACGTAAAACTACATACTACACACTACATACTCAGAACTAGAAAAGGCGACTCAGTCGCCTTTTTATTACTCTTCTTCAGGAACTATACGGATGAGCTCCACTTTGAATTTCAAAGTCTCGTTTGGACCGATATTAGCACCTGCACCACGCTCTCCGTATCCCAGTTCAGCGGGTATCCAGAGGGTGATTTCACCACCTTCGTCGATAAGCTGTAGACCTTCAGTCCAACCCTGGATAACATTCTGAAGATTAAAGGTTGCGGAATTACCTCTTTCGTATGAAGAGTCGAAAACAGTACCGTCAATAAGGGTACCCTCGTAGTTGCACTCAACAGTACTCTCTGCTGCAGGGAACACTCCGTTACCTGCTCTTTCGATCTTATACTGAAGACCTGATTCGGTGGTTATCACACCCTCGTTTTTGGCATTATTCTCTAGGAACTCTTTACCTTTAGCGAGAGTTTCTTCACCTTTTATCTTCATACGATCCTCCATAAACTTGTTGATCACTTCAGAGAACTCACTACCGATGCGGTTAGCCTCCTGAGGATCGATCTTGCCCATAGCAAAAATATCCTTCATACCGGAAACAATTTCATTTAGATTCAAAGAACCGAAATCATTCATTGAAATTACCATTCCGAAGTTCTGACCGAGCGCATAGCTCACTGAGTCAACCTGAGCCTTTGTGATGCCTGCAGGCTGTCCTTCATCTGAAGTCTTGGTGGAGCAAGAGATCATCATCATTACTCCGAGAGCGCATATTGCGCAAAATTTGATAGCTTTCATACTATTTTTTATGTTTATAATTATTGATTAGTAATTGCTTAACGCTAAATAATTTACAAATGTATTGAAAATTTCACAATTAGTCACTTTTATTCCACTTTCCGGAGAATAAAAATTTTACAATACGGAAAATATTGTTTAATTTAGTAAAATCAAAGGAAAAGTCTTTAGTATATGAAAATTACCTCTGAAGAACTACACGCAAAACTGAAAGAATTTTTCGGCTTCAATTCGTTCAAAGGCGAACAGGAAGAGATCATAAAGCATCTGATAGCAGGTAATGATGCTTTCGTGCTAATGCCCACGGGCGGCGGCAAGTCACTCTGTTATCAGCTTCCGGCTTTGTGTCTGGAGGGTACTGCTATTGTCATTTCCCCGCTTATTGCACTTATGAAAAATCAGGTCGATGCCATACGCGGATTTATCCACAACCAGGAAGGAGTGGCTCATTTTCTCAACTCTTCCCTCAACAAAACACAGATTGCCGAGGTCAAAGATGATTTGCTAAAGGGCATTACCAAACTGCTCTATGTAGCTCCCGAGTCCCTCACCAAAGAGGATAACATTCAGTTCCTCAAACAGCTCAAAATATCATTCTACGCTATAGATGAAGCTCACTGTATCTCCGAATGGGGACATGACTTCCGCCCCGAATACCGCAAAATTCACGATATAGTACAAGAAATAGGTGAGGCACCACTCATTGCGCTTACCGCTACTGCCACCCCTAAAGTTCAGTCCGACATACAGAAGAATCTCTGCATGACTGAAGCACGAGTCTTCAAGTCCTCATTTAATCGTCCTAATCTCTATTACGAAATACGTGACAAGGCCAATCCCAAAAAAGATATCGTTAAATTTATCAAAGAGAATTCCGGCAAAAGCGGCATCATTTATTGTCTCAGCCGCAAACGTGTCGAAGAGATAGCGGAGTTTCTAAATGTAAACGGCATCAAGGCTCTTCCCTATCACGCCGGTATGGATTCCAATACCCGAAGTCACAACCAGGATATGTATCTGATGGAAGAGGTGGATGTGATAGTTGCTACCATAGCGTTCGGGATGGGAATAGATAAACCTGATGTTAGATTCGTCATCCACTACGACATTCCAAAGAGTCTGGAGGGTTACTACCAGGAGACCGGACGTGCGGGCAGAGATGATCAAGAGGGTCAATGTATAGCTTTCTATAGCTACAAGGATATTCTTCGCCTCAAGAAATTTATGCAGGGTAAGCCCATCTCCGAGCAGGAAATTGGTAATCAGCTGCTAATGGAGACAGTGGCTTATGCCGAATCCAACCAATGTCGGCGTAAGATTTTGCTCAACTACTTTGGAGAGAACTACATCCGGGATAGTTGTGGCAATTGTGACAACTGTCTCCACCCTAAGAAACATTTCGACGGTCAGGAGCAGATGCTTACTGTTATAGAGCTTATCCTTTCTCTTAAAGAATATTTTGTGGAAGAGCACCTGGCCAACATTCTTGCGGGAGAGCCCAACTCAAAAATCAATTCATATAAACACAACAAGCATGAGCTTTTCGGCATCGGTAAGGAGAAGGGAGTGCGCTTCTGGGCGGCTATTATCCGTCAAGGAGTGGTTCTGCAACTGCTGGACAAGGATATCGAGCGTTATGGTCTGATAAGCGTAACAGAGAAAGGCAAAGCTTTCTATGAGTCACCACAAACTCTTATGCTCACCGGAGCTAGGACATTTTCGGAGTACGATGATGACGATGATGATGAGTTCGGCGGCATAGGCGGACCCAGAACAGCTGTTTCAGGAGGCGGCGATCCTGAGCTTCTTGCTATTCTAAAGGATATACGCAGGAGTGAGTCAAAGAGGCTCAACCTTCCTCCTTGGATTATCTTTACAGATCCTTCTCTCGATGATATTTCCATCCAATATCCTATTACAATAGAGGAACTCAAGAATTGCCAGGGAGTAGGCGAAGGAAAGGCACGCAAATATGGCAAACCCTTCCTTGAGGTCATTGCCAAATATGTAGAAGAAAATGAGATTGAACGCCCCGATGACTTTGTGGTACGTACGGTAGTCAACCGTTCTGCCAACAAGGTATATATTATAAAGTGCATCGACAGACGTCTGCCTTTTGAGGATATAGCTCGTGCCAGGGATATGGATATGGAAGAGCTTATGGATGAAGTGGAATCAATAGTGAGCTCCGGCACTAGGCTAAATGTCGATTATTATATTCGCCAGACCATTGACGAAGACAAAATCGATGATATCTATAACTATTTCAGAGAGGAGGCCGTTTCTGACTCGGTCAACGATGCTCTCAAGGAGCTCGGTCCTGCTTACACGGAAGAAGAGGTCAGACTTGTAAGAATTAAGTTTGTCTCCGAGCTGGGCAACTGATTTCCTATTTCCAGCCATTTAATCTCCTCGTCGCGGCCCCAGTAGGTGAGCTGACGCTTTGCATAGTGACGGGTGTTGCGTTTTATCAGCCTCACAGCCTCTTCCAAAGAGTGATTTCCATCAAGGTAGTCAAAGATTTCTTTGTAACCCACTGTATTCAGGGCAGGCATATTACGATATTGCACCAGAGACTGCACCTCTTCCACTAATCCCGCCTCTATCATCATATCGACTCTTCGATCTATTCGATCGTAGAGCACTTCACGCGGACGCGTCAGACCTATTTTGACAATTTCGAAGTCCCGTTTTCTTGTGCGACCGGTCTTGAAAGAGGAAAATTTACGTCCGGTGCCAATTGTAACCTCCAACGCTCTGATTACTCGCTGGCCGTTGCTGATATCTATGGAATTGTAGGATTCGTGGTCGAGTATTTTCAACTCCATCTGAAGAGATTCCAACTCCCCTTTTTTTAGACGCGCAGTCAGAGATTGGCGCAACTCATGATCCACCTTCGGGAAATCATCCAGACCTTTACAAAAAGCATCTATGTAGAGTCCGGAACCTCCCGTCATTATGAGCGTTTCGTGACTTCGGAAGAGCTCCTCAACCAGTACCAGAGCCTCAACTTCATATTTTCCGGCAGTATAATATTGCTCCACAGAATGTGAATGGATGAAATAGTGCTTTACCCGAGAGAGCTGTTCAGGAGAGGGAACGGCAGTACCTATACTCATCTGGCGAAATAATTGGCGGGAATCACAACTGATTATCGGAGAATCGAAGTGCTGCGCCAGCTCAATGCTATAATCCGTCTTCCCCACAGCCGTGGGACCGAGCAATATGACTATTCGTCGCATATGGGGAGATCTTCGGTGTCCAATACCTCTTCGGGCTTCTCCTCAATATCCTCCCTGTACTCCACTATATCTTCATAATGTGATGAGAACTGATCGGGATTGTGCCCCTTGCCCTCCGAATTGTGGGGATAGGAGCGCATCGGCATAAACTTCACCTCGTCAATAAACTCAAGGCGGATGTATCTGTCATCAGAGATGTCATAAATATAGTTGAGAATTGGCTCACCCTTTTTAAGGGTATCTTCAAATGTGACGCAGTCCATCGTACCGTCCCCCGTATCAAACATCCCGTACTCACTGCAAAGATATCCCTCGGAATCACATCCCTCAAACATTACAACCTGGTCGGGAGCGAACTCCAAATCTGCCAGAATAAAGCTGTTGAAAGCAAAAAGAGTCATATTGGACTTTACCTCATATATCCTGTAGAAAACTTTGCTCTGCGGGAGAGTAGCCCTGTATCTGTAAATAATCATTTCCGATTAGTTTAGTATTGCAAAATTACTAAAAAAGCTATATTTTTACAATTCAGAATGAATTCACCAACAAAAGTTGATACTGACTGCTACCTGAGCATCGCAGCACCCTCACAGGGCCTCTACAAGGAGAAAGGGAGCAAGTTTCTCGCTTTTGCATATCCCGTGGAACAAGAAGAACAGGCACAAGAGATTATCGCCGATCTCAAGAGAGAATATTTCGATGCCAGACACCATTGTTACGCTTACCGTATTGGACATATCGGAGATAAATGGCGTATGAATGATGACGGGGAACCCTCTTCGACAGCAGGCAGACCCATATATGGGCAACTTCTTTCCAATGAATTGAGCGATATTCTGGTGGTTGTGGTAAGATATTTCGGAGGCATAAAACTCGGGGTCCCTGGTCTGATACGCTCTTACAAGAACGCAACAGCTGACGCAATTGCCAATGCTGAGATTGTGGAAAAAATTGCTGGGGAGTTTTTTACCATCACTTTTGACTATCTTCAGATGAACGATGTGATGAAAGTACTCAAAGATATGAATATCACCCCCATTTCACAGGATTTCGACCTAACCTGCAAAATGGATGTAAAAGTGCGTCTGACACAGATTGAACAGTTTTATGAATCACTGAAAAACACACAGATATGCCGAAAAACTTAATTTCAATTCACGATTTTTCAAAAAAGGAGATTCTCCATATTGTGGACATAGCCGAAGATTTTGAAAAGAATAAATCGCAGAATATCCTAAATGACAAAGTGGTTGCTTGCATCTTTTTCGAGCCCTCCACCAGGACGCGTCTCAGCTTTGAAACCGCGGCAAACCGTCTCGGTGCACGCGTAATCGGCTTTGCTGATGCCGCCAATACGAGCATTGCCAAAGGAGAATCCCTCAAGGACACCATAAAGATGGTATCCAACTATGTTGACATAATCGTAATCAGGCATCCTCTCGAAGGAGCGGCCAGATATGCCTCCGAAGTCACTCCAGTACCTGTGATCAACGCCGGAGACGGTGCTAACCAGCACCCTACTCAGACTATGCTGGACATTTATAGCATCAATAAGACCCAAGGGCGCCTGGATGACCTAACCATCAACCTGGTGGGGGACCTCAAATATGGACGTACCGTACACTCACTGCTCCAGGCCATGTCCTACTTCTCCCCTCACTTCATATTCACCTCTCCCGAAGAACTTAAGATGCCACTCGAATACAAAAGATTTCTAAAAGATCAGGGAATATCCTACACTGAAACGAGACAACTATCGGAGTACCTCGACAGCACTGATATTCTCTATATGACCAGAGTGCAACAGGAACGGTTCAACGACCCCATCGAGTATGAGAATGTCAAAAATGTTTACCGATTAGAGGCATCAATGCTATCAAACGTGCGCGACAACCTCAAAATTCTCCACCCGCTTCCCCGAGTTAACGAGATTGCCGCCGATGTGGATGACACTCCATATGCATATTATTTCAAACAGGCCGAAAACGGAATGTACGTAAGAATGGCCATCATAGCATATTTACTGGGATACAGATAAACAGAGAATCATGGAACAGAAAGATAAACATTTGAAAGTCACAGCCATTAAAAATGGCACCGTACTCGACCACATACCTGCCGAAAGCCTTTTCAAAGTGATCGATATACTTAACCTCTCCAAGCGTTCCAACCAGATTACCATCGGAAGTAACCTGGATAGCCGCAGTATGGGCAAAAAGGGTATCATTAAGATTTCCGAACATTTTTTCGAAGATGAGGAAATAGGCGAAATTGCCCTGATAGCACCCAATGCTACCATCAATATTATCCGCGACTACGAAGTGGTGGAAAAGAAGATAATCTCAATTCCCGAAAGTTTCGTAGGCATCTTCAGATGCATGAATCCTATGTGCGTGACTAACCATCAGGATATTCCGACAAAATTCACTACCGTGCGAGAAAGGGACGAAGTTTTGCTTCTCTGCCACTATTGCGAGAAAACCACCGACACGCGTAACTTGAAAATCGTAAGCAAAAAGTGATTTATTGCGAAATTATTATATCTTTGTAGGATAAACAACAAATAAAATATAATCAA
>JAKQLB010000401.1 GCA_029567375.1 Bacteroidota bacterium
AATTACTAGCCATATCATCGCTATAATAACTTCTATACTATGTCCTTTCATCGGTATTTCTTTATTAATGGCAAAATATGAGCAAGCAGAGATTAGTATACTTGTAATCAATATGCCGACTATCATTGTATTTAAGTAAAATATATTTATGTTAGTCAAAGTTCTTTCCTTCACAAGCGCGACAAATGGCGGTATTACAAATAAAAGCGTTATTGCAACAAAAACCAAAGCAAATATGGCTTTATATCCCATTCAAGCCTCCTTGTTTCTCATAATTTACACTCTTTCTTTTTTGATTTCCTTTCCAATTCTTCTTTTAGTTTTTTAAGTTTCTCTTTATTTAACAATTTCCCTAAACCGGCTATAAAACTCGCTGAATTACGGCCTGTTTCCTCGGCTCCGTAAGCTATAACAGCGGCAGCTCCAAGCCCGACGGCAACTCCCCCAGTTTCGGCTGCCATTCCTATTCCTACAGCTACTGTTAATAGTCCTGAAACTGCTTTCAGCCCATCTTTTGAAACAGTTAATGCTTCAGCTGTAACTGGCATGTTGTTGTTTTTTGCTGAATCTATTACAGGCGTTAATATATAATCACCTACGACATCTACAGGGTTAAGTGATGACTTTTCTCCAGAATAACCAAATGAATCAACAAATGCAGTGGGGTCATTATCAACATACATGTATTTATTCGTCGATTCAAAAACCGGATCCTCCTGCGTGAAGCGTTTCGTATCGGGGTCGTACCAGCGGGCGCGGTAGTAGTAGAGGTCGAGGTCTGGGTCCCATTCGCGCCCGGTGTAGATGTAGCGGTTCGGGATGCACGGCTTGCCCTTGTTCACCGACAGACAACTCAACTTAAAGCTCCCCCATGAGTCCGTGTAGCCGCTTTGTTGTCCAAAGCCTTATTCATTCTTAAACGCCTTCAGTGCCCTTATCTTTTCCCTCAACTCCTTGCGGTAAAGGCTCAGTGGCTCACTTTTCAATGATTTCTGAAACACCCCTAGAATCGTCTCGTAGTTGCGCTCATCCGCAATAGTTGCCAAAATGCCATATACCCTTGCTCTTACTCCGTGATGTTTATACGCCGTCATACTTAGTAGTTTGTTCAGATATATCTCGCTGCCATCCTCAACACAATAGAGCATATGAAATATATCAGCCCTCACAATGCCCGCTCTCTCTATCGACAGCCTCTTTTTTATTTCTCTCAATATTCTCTTTCGGCTTTCTTTATCGTCATCATACTTATCGTGCAATATCCACACAGCCACAGCTCTTACGAATTTAGATTTGTCGTTCAGCTTCTTGAAAAGTTCGGAAAGCTTAAAGGTATCTTGGGCGTACCTAAGCGCTTCCAGCGCATCAGAACGCGTCATGTCATCTTCATCATTTAACATTCTCTTTAGATGAGGTATTACCCTTCTATTGCCAATATTTCCCAACGCTATACAAGCGCTGCCTCGATCTGTCGGGTCGTCCCATGAGAGCATTCCAATCAGCGGCTCGATACATTCCTCATTGCCCGGTATTTCAGAAAGAAAGGAAGCAATATAGACTTTTTCTAGATTGCTTCCACTTTTGAGCCTGTCACAAACAACCTCCATTTCCTCGCAAGTCGGGGTTGCGTCAGAGTGTCTTATATAGTCAAGTAGTTTGTCAAAATCCATGTCGCGAGCGGATGCGAGTTGTTGAGCCAGATTCCTTCTTTCTTCTCCACCTATATCATTCTGCTTTATCACATGGGGGTTTTTTCTTTTTTCCACTTTGACCTCCTTGCTTTTCATGTCTTCTGTGCTTCAGTACATTTTCTGCACGAGCTTTTTCACTTTTTGTGCCATTTCGTCTTATCTGACTAAGCTCTTCATTTGATTTCTGCCAATATGGATCGTCGCCACGACCTTTTTCATATCCTCTTTCTCCCCTCATATAAGAAACGCCACTGCCTATTGCGGAGCCTATAGCAGCTCCCGCAGCCCCTCCAAGCGCTGTTCCTTTTGCCGCCCCTAAAGCCCCTCCTATAGCGCCGCATCCAATCGTTCCCGCTCCAGGCGCTACTGCTGAGCAAACAGCTCCACCGCCAATCGCGCCTCCCCCTCCCAAAAAAACTAAGCCCATCGCCGAACCTACTGCTGCTCCCCACATCCCATATTCAACCGCTCTTTGGTCTATATCAGTGCCAAGTGAATCCGTATATAGTAATGGATTGTTCATTACATACTTGAACATTTCAAGTTCTAGGTATTCATCCTCCTGCGTAAACCGTTTCGTATCGGGGTCGTACCAGCGGGCGCGGTAGTAGTATAGGTCGAGGTCGGCGTCCCATTCCCGCCCGGTGTAGATGTAGCGGTTCGGGATGCACGGCTTGCCCTTGTTCACTGACGGACAACTCAACTTAAAGTTCCCCCATGAGTCCGTGTAGAGATACCGGTTCACCACATCCCCGTCCTCGTCCGTAATCGCCACAACGCTGCCGAGATGGTTCGTGTGATAGAAATACTTCTTCATCCCCCGCTGAACG
>JAKQLB010000088.1 GCA_029567375.1 Bacteroidota bacterium
GGTCGGGTGAATGAGGGGGGACACTTTCGCGGTGCGCGGGGTGAGGGGTTTATGCCCTTCCTTTTGAGATGAGATATTGTCGGCACTTGTGAGCACCTACACGAGTGCGAGCCGGGAGAGCTGATCCTGTGTGTCGAGCAACACCTCTGTCCTCCCCGACTTCAAGACAGTATATTTTTTTGAGGGATCAGGTGATTTTTCGAGGGGTCAGGGGTCATTTCTGATCGGTTTTGAGGGGTTTTTGCCAGGTTTTAGGGTGCGGCACCCCTCGAAAAGTAACAACATCTCCTTAGAACGTAACACTATATTTGATTTTCACCCCCAAAACTAACTAAAACTGATATCTATCTATCTATCTATCACCTCCAGGGAACACCTCTATGCGTTCCGATTTTTCCCTGATGAAGATTCGTTACAGTTTATTATATATACTATTAATTAAATACCTCTACAACCGGGCACTAACCTCGCAAAACGAGGCACTAACCTCGCAAAAAACAAAGGGGTCGTAACCCCCTGATAGATAGATAGATAGATATCAGTTTTAAGTACTTTCACTATCATTCGTGTTACCGATCTCAAACATCTTCTCTCTCAAAAACACCTGAATCTGGGTGTCGAGGGCTCTTTTTTGTAACAATTTCTCCATCAAACCCGCAAAAGTCGGGATCAAATGGTCAATCCTCTGGCCATCATTGAACGCCTCATATAATGGTTGGAAAAAGTGATCGCGGTATGCGTCAAACGTGATTTCATAATCACTAGGTGTCGCATAGTCTAACGGTTGATCAGGGTCTGCCTCCAGTCGCTTCTGATAAGCTCCTTCCCGCAGTTGTGTTCTTCGGCGGTCCTGATCCACTAGCCACCGGAGGTATGCTCCGCGACCATAATCTGACTGGCCATCAATGTGTTCCAGTTGTGACGGGGTAAACCCCACCAAAACACGGATTAAAAGTTGATCTGTACGTTTTCGGAATGCCATTTTTACACGCTCCATTTCTGTGCAGGGCCGGGAACCCTTAGGGGCACAAATAGCTCTGGATATCCTCCATCTTAATCCTATACTGTCGTCCAACCTTCGATGCCTTTAGTTTTTTAGTCCGAATCAGTGTGTAGACTGTCTTGTAGTGCACTCTGAGGTATCGTGCAGTCTCTTCAACCGTGAGGACCTCCTCATCTGGCATAATACTGAGTTACACTGTAGATTATTTAATGCTATCTAAGGATATTGATGGAGTGATAAGGATAACAAAGGATAATGTTTAAATAAAAGACTGTTGTAGTAGAATATGCAAAACAAAAGCAGGTGGGATTCCCGGTCCCAACCTGCGGAGCGTGTGTTATAAAATGTCGAGCAACACCTCAGTGAAAGGGGCTAAGACTAATGGGGCCTCCCAGTATTTTAGCCTGTTGCCTCAAAATGAGGCTCAGAATAGACCGCAGAACGAAGACCAGATCCGGGGGATCCGGGCATGAACTACCTCTGCCCCGTCTGCAAGCGCTCGCTGCGGAAAATCCGCACCGAGGAAAACGCCTTCTTCACCGAGGAGGTCTGGAACTGCTCCGCCTGCATGAAGAGCTACTACAAGCGGCGGAACACCTGGATCGGGGCCCGGCCGATCTTCTCGGAGGCGG
>JAKQLB010000159.1 GCA_029567375.1 Bacteroidota bacterium
CCCATCAACTCTACTCTCAGGGAACGTGAAAAGTATTTGATGAAACGCTTGGCAGCAGCATAGATAGAGAGACCCGGATAAGGAGGGCCACCGCAAAGCGAAGAAATATTTAGCACATAACCATATCCGCGCTCCTTCATCCTGCTGACAAATAGGTGACAAAGCATTACCGGTGTAAGATTATGAAGCACCATAAATCTGGAAACCTCTTGCTGTGAGTAGTCAAGGAAATCCGAATAATACATCACACCGGCATTGTTGATCAAGATGTCCACCCTGCGCTCTCCCACTTTCTCCTCTATTACATTGACAGCACCTGCATAAGAGAGATCCACTCCAATTGCAAGCACATCAGGTCGTCGCCCTGAAGGAGCTATTTCTTTGGATTCCAGTTCCTCACGTACTTCATCGGCATATTTCTGGTTGATATCTATCACAATCAAATTATGCCCGAGAGCGTATAGCTGTCGGGCATATTCTCTTCCCATTCCTGACCATGCACCTGTAACAAGGGCATAACCTTCTGTACCAAAGGTCTTTCTTTTCATGAATGCAAAGATAACAAAAAACTAATAATTCGTCTTCTTTACCTCAAAGTAAGCCTGGGCATGTTTACAAGCAGGGCACTCCACAGGGGCTTTCTTCCCTTTGTGTACAAATCCGCAATTACGGCACTGCCACTCTATCTCTCCCTCTTTCTCAAACACCTTGCCGGCTACTACATTGGCTAGAAGTTTTAAGTAGCGCTCCTCGTGCTCTTTTTCAGCAATGGCAATATTTCTGAATGTTGCTGCAATTTCAGGAAAACCTTCGGCATCAGCCACCTTTGCAAACTCCGGATAGAGCATGCTCCACTCTTCATTCTCGCCCTCGGCTGCAGCCTTCAGATTCTCGGCTGTATTGGAGATGATCCCTGCGGGGAATGAAGCGTTGACTTCTACCATACCCCCTTCAAGATATTTAAAAAAGGTCTCCGCATGCTCCTTTTCCTGCTCTGCAGTCTCGGCGAAAATAGCTGCAATCTGCTCATAGCCCTCTTTCTTTGCCTTACTAGCAAAGAAAACGTACCTATTGCGTGCCTGCGATTCACCTGCAAATGATTGGAGCAGGTTCTTTTCTGTCTTTGTTCCTTTCAGTGATTTCATTTTGTTTTGCTTTTAAAAAAGTTGATATTATTGATAGTTTAGTTCAACAAAAATGTCATTTTGCTCTACTACCGGCTATGCGTTTTCTCCCTACAAGCTGCACATCTATACGATCCAGGTCAAATCCTCGTATTCTTTTGTTGCGAAAATGATCATGGATTAAAAGCATCAGCTCGGGGTCATCATAATCCTTGTAAGTGTTGGTTTCCTCACAATAAAGATGGCAATGGTTGTAGGTATTGACATCCATATACATCTTATTGTTGGAACTCATGCGGCGCTGGAGCAATCCGACCTGCACGAATGATTCCAGCACATTGTACACAGTAGCTACTGTGAGTGTAGTCAGTCCGGCACTTGCCAGCTGATATACCATATCTGCGGAGGCATGTCCCAGCTCTTTCATCGCAGTATACACGGCAATGCGCTGGGGTGTAGACTTAAGGCCATACCTCCTTAGTATTTTCCTTAAATCTGTGGAGTTTTCTTTCATGTTAGTTGGGTTTCATGTGGGTTTCGGCCGGTGAAGTTAATTATAGTTATTAAAATCTGCAAATAATTTTTACAAAAGTTGATTAAATTTGGTAAATTTGATTTTTGATTAATTGAATAAATATCGTTGTTTATGAAAAAAATATGGATTCTGGCTGCTTGTGCGCTACTGTTTTTTATTTCAGGATGTAAAGGAAATAAAATCGAAAAACAGGTAAACCAAATGGTCGGTACACAGGTGATCGCACACAGAGGCTACTGGAAATGTGAAGGCAGTGCACAAAATTCGATCTCCTCGCTCCGCAATGCACATAAATCAGGAGTTTACGGTTCTGAATTTGACGTTCAGATTACCGCAGACAGTGTCCTGATCGTCAATCATGACAATGACTTTAAGGGACACATAATCAACCTCACACGTTATGAGGTAATTAAGGACTCTCTCCTTCCAAATGGTGAAAAACTTCCCACGCTTGAGGAGTATCTCACCGCCGGCAAAAAACTCAAAGGACTCCAGCTCGTGCTAGAACTCAAACCTGTCAAAGATAATCCGGCGCTTGAACAATATGCCGTGGAGAAATGTGTTGAAATGGTAAAGGAAATGAAACTCGAAAAGAGAGTGGATTACATATCATTCAGCCTGGAAGCCTGCAAAGGCTTTGCAGCACTGATGCCGGAAGCCTCAGTTGCCTACCTGGGTGGCTACTATATGCCGATAGAGTTGCTTGAAATGGGAATAAACGGTTTTGACTACCATTATAATGAAGTCCTTATGAACCGTTTTTGGGTGGATGAGGCACGCAACTACAATATGACATCCAATATCTGGACAGTCAACGATTCTTTGCTTGTAGAAACTCTTCTCGTGGGCAATCCTACTTACCTTACAACCGATAACCCTGAAGAGGTGACAGGCCAGATTGAAGCACTCAAAGAGCGAGTAAGAAAACGTCTTACGGGAGAAGAGTAGAAGGAGAATTCTAATAGGGATCCACGTCAATACCAATGGTCGTCATCCCGTTATATTTACGATCCAAAAGCTCTGTTTCAAGATACAGGGCTTTTTTTATACGAGATAGCGAGTTGTTACGTTTAAGCCGCAGGCGGAACTGAACCTGGTAATAGTCACCCATCTTTGCTATCGGCGGTACCAAAGGGCCATTGAAATCTTTGATGCCGATGCCTCTGATTGCATCTGCCAATTCATATGCACAACTCCACATTCTTTTTTCATTTTTATCCTTCAGAGTAATCACCACCAATCGCACAAAAGGAGGATAGCCAAACTTTTTGCGTTCCGCAAGGGCAGCAGAGAGATCTTCGGCATCGCTTTCACCTATTAGGGCCTTCAGTACCGGATGATCCTTCTGTTCCGTCTGGATGATCATTCTGGCTCCATCCTCTCTGCGACCGGCCCTGCCACGCAATTGCCACAGGAGTTGGAGGGCGCGTTCATCCGCTCTGAAATCCTGCACGGAAAACAGGGAGTCGCAACCTATAACCGCCACTAAAGAAAGTCGATCGAAGTCAAATCCCTTGGTAATCATCTGAGTCCCCACCAGGATATCGATCTCCCCCTCAGCAAAACCTCTGAGGATACGCTTCTCTTCGCTTTTGCCGGATATTGTATCTGAATCAAACCGTTCTATAACATAATCAGGAAAGTATTCGCGTAGCAACTCCTCTATCTTCTCGGTGCCTGCACCACGATCGACAACCGATGGGGAGGCACATTGGGGACACTTTAGTTCAAAAGGGATCTGATATGAGCAATAGTGACATTTGAGCATATTATCAAACTTGTGATAGCTTAAGGCAACATCACAAGAAGGACATTTGAGCACAGAACCACATTCAGCACACTGAGCATATGGAGCATAAGCCCTTCTGGAGCGGAACACCATCACCTGCCCACCATCATTGACCACCCTGCCTATCTCGTTAAGCAGACGTATGGAGAAAGGTCCTTTGACATTACGCAACCGCCTTGCCGTCACCATATCCACGATTTCCACTTGGGCATCCTCCGCCTTATGAAACTTCTCCAGCAGATCCACCTGAGCGAGTTTACCGACAGAAACATTGTAGAGCGACTCGAAGGAGGGAGTAGCACTACCCAGCACCAGATTGGCTCCGATCTGAGAAGAAAGCATCAGCGCACCATCACGACCGTTGTACCTCGGTGCCGGATCAGACTGTTTGTAGGAGGAGTCATGTTCCTCATCCACCACTATCAACGAGAGAGTGGGCAGTGGCAGTAGCAGTGCCGACCTTGTGCCCAGCACAACATAGGGACGCTCGGCAGCCACCAGACGATTGTATATGCGCTTTTTTGTAGATGCCGTCTGCTTTGAGTGATAGGGCAGCAGTGCGCTTCCGAATACCTTCTCAAGTCTGGAAGTGAGCTGTCTGGAGATGGCTATCTCGGGTACGAGAAAAAGCACCGATCCGCCACTTTGAAAGACATCCCTCATCAAGTGAAAATATATCTCTGTCTTACCGGATCCCGTCACTCCGCGCAAAAGCACCCTCCGGCCTCCGGAAAAATGCCCTCTGATAGTGTCACAAGCCTCCTGCTGGGCAGGGGAAAGCGGAGGAATTGCACTGAAATCCGGCTCTCTGATCTCTTTATCCGACTTTCTGGAGCGCACCTTTATCTGTCTGCGAAAAGCCATAGAATAAGCTGCCTTGAAGACTTCCCCCGTACTGCACATATAATAATCGGATAAGGAGCGCCAAAAATCCAACTGAGCTAAAGTCACAGGAGGCATGTCAAGAAGAGATTCCACTGCTCTGATTCTGGAAGGATCCACATCTGCAGGTGGCTGCTGTGAGATGCCGGTTACTATAGCATACCGACTCTTCCCCACAAGCTTTACCTGCACCCAACTGCCTATTGAAATCTCTCCTTCGTACTCTTCAGGCAGGGAATAGGACAATTCCTTCCTCATTTTCAGAGGTAGCAATACTTGAACATATGATCTCTTCTTTTCCATATCCGGAACGCTAAAATAACACTTTTTTTTGCAGATATGGAATAAAAACCTACCTTTGCAATCCTGTTTGTCAGAAATGACCAACATAAGGTGCCATAGCTCAGTTGGTAGAGCAACGGACTGAAAATCCGTGTGTCCCTAGTTCGAATCTCGGTGGCACCACAAAGAAAGCGGCTATTAAAAGCCGCTTTTTCTTTGTGGTGCCAGTCGCTACGCTCCTTATCTACCCCTCCTTTTAATGGCTCCCTTGGGGAACCAAAGCAGTGCAGAAGCACTGCGTGTCGCTTTCGCTCCAATTACAGCAGCCCGTACCGCGCAACTCGTAACTCGCACCATGCAACACTACATACTACACACTACACACTACACACTAACTATTCATTCCATTTTTTATCTTTAATTACCGGTGGATGGAATGGAATGAAGTTTTTGGGTATTGGAGTAAAGGTTGTTTTGGTGGGCGCCTTGGTGAGGTTTGGTGCGTCAAATACGGCAAACTCAGCAAAAGTGGGTGTGGTGCCCTGTGAGAGCTGCATAATTCGTTTGTAGATGGCAAATCTTGAGGGAGCGTTAAACCCATCTGTGTTTGCATTCATTATACTGTTTGTTGTGGGACGCCATGCTCCTGTGGCAAAGGTGAGAGCACCTTCATAGATTCCAACAACTTTTTGATAATTAGCATCACTCAACATAAAGGACCACTGAATTGTGGCAGGGTCTGAAGTGATATCGACATTGGCTCCCCAGCCCCAATTGTCCCTTTGCTTAATAAAAGAGTCTCTAGATTCTTCAGTTATTGCTCCCTTTCCGGAGGAGGTATACTCATCCAAAAGTTTGCCAAAAGCGTGACCTCCACTCTCATGTAGCACTACTTTACCAAATTCGGAAACTGAATAATCGATAATAGCACAATAGCCAATAGCCGAATTATCCGAATACATACTACAGGTACCGGAGTAATTAGGAGAGTTGATTATAACAGTAACCACGCTCTTGCTCATATCTGCGTCCGGAACCTTATTAGCATATTCAAAAACTTTTGCGTCATTGCCTTCAACGAATGTGCCTTCACCGAAACTGCAGCTAAAGGCTGTCTGAGAGTCATCAGCTATCTCTTTGTTTTTGGATACGGCTGCAACGGAATAGACATCAAAACGATTACGTAAAGACTTATATGGCTCCTCACTGAAGAAGGCTTCAACAGCATGCTGTACCCATGTATCAAAAGTGCCAGCGGCGTGATCCTTATCGGTAAAGGCATCCCCTGTAAATATCAGCTTAATCCCATTCCCTACTGTGTGAGTTTGTAGAGTTTTAACCTTACCATCGGCAGAGTAATCGGTTGACTCGTAATAGGAGCCTCCTCCACCGGAAGCTTCACCAAGCTTGTTTTTAATGAAGTTCTCCAGCTCATTACGGTTATCTCCAAAAGCGGCAGTAGAGAAGACCACATTGCCATTTTCATCAACGACATGGAGATTTGGTATAGACATTTGATACAACAGAGAGTTATATACATCTGCTGTGGGTTGGATAAGTATTGTCCTCCAAGGCATACCCAAAGTATCGGCAATTTGCTTAAGCTTGGCATCTGTCATACCCATAGCGCCATAGTTTCCACCATAAATCGAACAACCAATTACATTCAGCCCTTTAGACTTATAAGTATTGTAAATCGAAATAAGTTGAGGCGTGTAAGCGGTACAGTATGAGCACCAAGTCTGCCAATCGAAAAGTATTGTATATTTATTTGATGAATACTCATTTCCAAGGTTGATTGGAGCTCCCGAAACATCGTTAAAGGTGAAATTAGGAGCAGGGAAATTGGTAATACCGGAAAGATCAAAATTGTTGTAGCAAACTATCCTGGACCAGAATTTTCCCAAAAAGTGGTGTTGTTGAGGATGGATGTAGGAATAGTGCCCGATAGATTATTCATGGTGATATCGAGACCGCTCAAATTAGTTAAAGTGCCCATTTCACCGGGAAGTGGTCCGGTTAGTTGATTGTAGAAAAGATAGAGGTGTTCCAACGCTTTAAGTTTACATATCTCAGGAGGTATATTTCCGGTAATAGCATCGTAACAGAGTTGCAAAAACCTCAATTTTGAAAAATCTCCAATCTCGGCGGGGATATTGCCTGAGAGATTATTATCAGGAAGATTAATTACAATCACATGCCCTTGCGCGTCAACTCCTATTCCATACCATTCATTAAGTGGCTTATCACTTAGCCAATTATCCTTTCTTGTCCATTGGCTGCCATTTAGTGAATTATATAACGCAGTAAGAGCAGCGCGCTCTTTTGCCAATGCCGAGGACTCTTCTTTGGCTCCCTGATTAATATTGATAAAACACTCCTTACCGGCACCGGATATCTTAACCTGGCCTACCCTACCGACCATAGCACTATTCTTAGCTATTTGTAAGACCAACTTATACTCCTCTAACCCCTTAGTCTGTACCTGAGAGATTCCAATCCAACTATGAGCATCCCCAAGTACAGTAGCGGTATAGTTGATATTGGTCAAGACCGGAATCCGCAACTCGCCTCCATCACTTCCTATTGTAAACTCTTTCTGTGTTAAAATAATCTCATCTTTCTGACTCTGGGTAATTGTGACTTTTGTGCCCTTATCACCATAACTGATGGTCAGAGTACCGGTTCTTGGATCATAACCTTCATTCTTGGCAACGGAGAGAATTATATTGTAATTGTTTAGTGCCTTGGTCTGAGTAATAGTGCACCAGGACTTACAATCATCTGAAAGAGAACAACTATAGTCAACATTAGAGCTGACAGGAATTGTTATAGTGCCTCCATCACTTCCTATTGAAAAATATTGCTGATCTACAATAAGTTCTACAACCTGCTTCTGCGTAATGGTGATGAAGCTCTCCTTACCGGCACCGGAAATTTTAACCTGACCTAC
>JAKQLB010000166.1 GCA_029567375.1 Bacteroidota bacterium
CATTAGGGCTCCGGGACGAGTTTTCAGTGGTATTGTTATTGTTCATTATTTGATATTTGTTATAGTTTAGCATTAAATGAGGCTGCCCTTTTTATGAAATAACAGACAGTAAATAATGCGCGATTTTCTATACAAATATAATAAATATAACGAACCTATGTGCAATTCTTTGGCACAAAATCGCACATAATTTCACTAAATTTCATTAAGATAACTTAATCCCTCAAAGGTGGCTCAGATTATCATCCACAAAGGGTAAAAGTAGAAGAGATTATGGTGAATTTCTCACAAACGTATCATACCTTTGGAGTAGAGTCGGGCGGTGCCGGAAATGAGGACGCGGTCGCCGTAATCTTCGCAATAAAGAGTGCCTCCGCGGGGCGAAATCTGTTTGGCGGTCATAACTTGTTTGCCGAGACGTGCACTCCAATAGGGGATAAGCGTACAATGAGCCGAACCGGTCACGGGATCCTCCAAAATGGTGCTTTGCGGGGTAAAGAAGCGGGATACGAAGTCAACTTCGGGCTCTGAGGCGGGGGCGGTGATGATCACTCCACCCGGATCCATATTGACCATATCAAAGAGGTTGCGGTCTATCTCTATCTCTTCGATCTGTTGTTGTGATTGATATATAAGCAGGTAGTCGCGCTCTTTTAATACTTCCAGTGGCTTGATACTCAAAGAATCATATGTCTCTCTTGGGAGTGTCGCGGGCATTGCAGGTCGGGAAGGGAAGTTGAGCGTAAAGAGTTCATCATCGACACCAACCCTCAATTCTCCGCCGGCGGAGTTGAAGAGTATTTCATCTATGGGTTTATCTGATTCTCTGGCGATGATGAAAGCTGTCGCAAGAGTGGCGTGACCGCAAAGATCCATCTCGATATCGGGGGTAAACCAGCGTATGGAATAACCCTCCGTGCAGCTGTTTTTTATGAAAAATGCGGTTTCAGCCACCCCATTTTCAGCTGCTATTTTAAGCATCAAATCATCTTTGAGCCAATTCTCAAGCGGTATTACGCAGGCGGGATTGCCTTTGAAAATCTCGTCAGTAAAAGCATCGACGTGATAAGAGTTAAGTATCATAACCTATGGTTTTGTTGTTTGTTAAAACAGCGTTTATTCTTCATTCAAATTGACCTGTACAATATCGTTGTCTTTGAAGTACCAGATATATCCGGTAACGTCCGGAAGGCCGATTTGCTCAAGATTCTTCATATAGTCGCGCACCTGCTTGCGGTATTTTGCGTCATCGTGTTTTCCGAACTTATAATCTATCACAATTGTTTCATTTTCTCCTATAAGAATTCTGTCAGGGCGTTGTGTGTCTCCGTTTTCAATAAGTATCTCTTGTTCGTTAAGTGTATCGTAAGTACCATCAAACCAGTGTCTGTCTGCTACTGATTTTATTCTTTTAGCGAGAAAATTCTTCGCCTCCTCTCGTTCAGACACCTTTAGGTCTCCCTGGATGACCGCCCTGTTTACAGCCTTCTGCAGGTCATCTATTGTGCGAATTTCTGAGAGTATATCGTGGAGTACCAGGCCTTTGATACGGGGACTCTCCAAAGGATCCTTTTCAAATTCAAAAAAGTCGTGCGATCGGAACGACTGCTCAAGTCTGTCTCCAATATGGATTGAGGGAAATGATTCAATCATATATGTAGTGATGCCATTTTCTAGGACTCCGCTCTTCTTTTGTTTTTCCTGCTCTGCAGCAATCTCCAGAGCTTTGCTATAACGCCAGTTTCCATTCTCCGCTCGTTCTTCGAAAATATAACCATCGTCACATTCTTTCATCTGTCCACCGTCACCCCGTTCCTTAATGAAAGAACTGAGTTTATAGGCCATATTCTCCTTTTCAGATTCATTGAGAGGTGCGTATATTACCATCTCAAAATATGCGCGTGTCATCGCTACATATGCGATATTCAAAGTATCGATATGTGTCTCCTTTTTCTCTTTCTCAAATTCTTCGTCAAAACCTGTGTTGCCCTTGGTTGTGTATTTTACCGGAACAAGGCCTATATTTATGAACCTTTTATCTTTTGGTATGCACCAGAGGTAGGGAGCAAGAAGACCGGTTTTGACAGTGGTCTTCTCTCTGAAAAATGGGATAATGACCGCTTTGAAACCGAGGCCCTTAGCTTTATGGATTGTCATCACACAGACAGCATTCTGATCGGATGAGGAACTTATTTTGACATTTTGACCCGTTTCCTCCCACCACTCCAGAAATGCAGGTAAATCGGATCCTTTACGTGTCATAAACGCATTTACCTCATCTAAAAATGCCTGCATAAACTCTATCTCATAATCGGGAATTTCATCCAAAATACCTCTGAATATGGCTTCACAGCTTTCATAAAGCGAGAGGCCTGTTAAATCGGGAACTTCAGGAATATTTATTTCACCGTTTTCATTTTCCGTGAAGAGGTTTTTGAGCATTAATTGGTTTATCCGGTCATCCGGATTGTCAAAATGTTTGAGTAGTGTCACAATTTTGAGAACGGCTCTGGAATAGCCGAGCATCAGCACATCTTCGGTGACGACGTTAATCCCTTTTGAAATCAGTTTCTCCACCACCATTTTGCCTTCATTGTTTGTACGCACAAGTATCGTGATATCTTTCAGTTTATATCTATCCTCTTGCATGCGTCCTATCTCGCCAAAGTCATTAACATCGTCGGCTTTTCCGGCAAGAGCATCCAGAGCATTTTGTTCCCAGGCTTTTTTGTCTTCTTTATCCACTTCGAACAATCTGACTTTAACCGCACCGGCATTATAGTGGTTGATATTGGATTTGTTCATCTTTAAATCGGGCATTTTCTGGCGACAGTCGCCATATATCTCTTTTGCGTAAGGGTCATCTTTTGTTATGGCTTCAAAGAAATCGCTATTGAATTTGACTATCGTCTCAGCACTGCGCCAATTTTCCTCTATCACTCTGGGTTCGACATTCTTGCTCTTTGGTAGATTTATCAGTAGTGAAGAGTCAGAACCTCTGAATCTATAGATGCTCTGTTTGACATCTCCTACGATAAGGTTGCCATGGCCCTGGGAGATATTGTTGTCGATCAAAGGCTCGAAATTCTTCCATTGCAGTTTTGAGGTATCCTGGAATTCGTCCAGCAATATATGGTCAATCCTGTTGCCGATCCTTTCATAGATAAAAGGAGTGTCACTCTCGTCGATTATCCTGTTGAGAATGTCCGCAGTCCTACTCAGAAGGATGAGATTGTTTTCCTTTAGATAAGCATTAATTTCACGGAAAATATCGGCTGTAAGTCCCAGGAGGTAAATATTCTTGCGAATGATGATTGCGGTGTTGTATGCAATATGATTGTCGGAGAAATGTTTCTTCAATGTGTCGGCTTTATCCTGAAGTTCACGGGCATAATCGGCCTTGTACTGCTCTACCATTGTTGTTTCTTTTCCGGGTTTAGGGGATTTACACCATACATAAGCATCGTTATATTTTTCGCAATAAAGTTCTCCGGCATTATTGAGGTATGTACCTTGGGTGATTTTTACAAATCCATTTCTAGGAGGAATCTTCAATATCGGAAGAGTGTCATTCACTCTGTCATAGCCCCTAATAATCTCCTCAGCCAAACTTTTTGTTTCGCTTTCAAATGTATTTATAAAACCATTCAGCATTTTGAGGAAATCGTCGACCTTTTCGGAATCTGAAGCGGTAGTGCTCCCGCTCTCGGAACCGCTCCGATAGAGAGACTCAACTTTGCCTCTTTGGAGGAGAAAATCCTCTTTGAAGAGCAGCTCCGAGAAATTGTAGAGCTCTTTGCGTACATCCCAGGAACCACCCTCATTGATAACACTTAGTGAATAATTTACAAGCCAATTCAATAAGGGTTTGTTACCTTCATCTCCAAGGGTTTCCATCATACGATCAATTGCCTGTGCAATCACCTCAGTTGTGTCAAGTTCAACATCGTAGGAGCCATATTGCCCCAGTTCCCTGGCAAATGTCTTCATCACTACCTGGAAAAACCTGTCTATAGTGCTGACATTGAATCCGGAATAGTCGTGAAGAATGCCTTTAAGAAATGTTTCCGATTTTTTATCGCCTTTTGCTGCCTTGAAAAAGAGTTTTTCCAGAATACGTTCTTTCATTTCGTCAGTTGCCTTATTGGTAAAGGTTACCGCGAGAATATTTCTGAAAGGACGTGTATTGCCGGAGTGATAACTCTCTTCCAGCATTTTAATGTATGTCTCGGTGAGAGTATGGGTTTTGCCTGCACCTGCGGAAGCGACGATTATCTCAGGATTATGTTTCTTATTGGTCATATTGGTGGGTTTTACAGGATTTTGCATATATTGCGGAAATTGCAGTACCGGCAGGTGCCGAACTCTCCGTCGTCATAAGTAACCGCTCTGAAATCTATTGTGCCATCGAATATCTCTGTAATTTTTTCTCTGACCTTCTCCTCAAATTCTTTCATAATTACAATTGTAAGCCCCTGCTGAGAGCGTATGGGAGTCTCTTTGTATAGATCCCTGAGTGAATAGACTGCGGGGAGTATATTATCCACGCCATTATTATTGCTCCAATGCATATACATCATTTTGTAGAGCAAAAGTTGGAAAGAAACGGAGTATATAACACATGATCCGTTTTTCTCTTCTTTGAAAAGTTGTTCGATCGTCCTGTTTTCTACAGCTCCGTTCTCAGCGAGTATTTTTCTATTCATACTGCCTGTCTTGTAGTCTATAATTCTGATTTGCTCGCCCTTTTCATCTACCCTGTCAATGGATCCTGTTATGTTGATAATGCCGATATTGTTAATCTCCATTGGATAGTTGACACGCATCTCGGAGGCTCTGAATGTGAAAGGAGCATATTCATGGTCAATTTCCAGAGTCTTGTCCACAAATTCAGAGATCAATTCGAATACTATCCTTTCCTGGCCGGAGAGGTCGTCATAACTGACGGTATTATTTGCATAACTATACCCTCGTTTTTCCCTTGCCTTGGCAAATCCTTCAAGTATAAGTGTTTTAATTTGTGACTTATTGCCTCGCAGGGCATCTATTTGACCTTTATCCCATATAACATCGCGATAACTCTTATCCGGCATATATAATTTTTCCATTACATGGTGGAAGATAGTGCCGAATTGTGCACCGTCCACTTCATCCACAACTTCGTCTTCTTCGCCTATACCCTCGACATGTTTGAGATAGAACATTCTCTGGCATTTGAAATAATCATTCAGTGTAGAGGCCGAGAAACTGCCAACAAAGCTGCCATCCGACTTTTGAAGATACTTTTTGCGCAGTTTATCCATTACCAATTGGCTCTTTTTAATATTCAAGCTGTGATTCTCTTTCTCCTTCATATTATAAGAAGCCGCGCTCTGGCTAATATCTAACCTTCGTTTTCCATTCTCATCCGGTATATTATAGCCATATTTGAGCTGGTGGATGTAGCGGCTCGGTTCTCCGACTTTAGTGCCTTCCGTGCGGGAGTCATATATAAGCCATATATGTTCTGCTCTGCAGATGCTACGGTAGAAGTGGTAAGCGGAGATGGAGTCCTGATACTCATAAGTGGGGAGGCCGAACCCAAGCCGGATATTATATGGTATAAAGGAGTTGCTCACATTTGATGAAGGGAAGATACCCTCATTGCAGGAGAGGATTATCACATTTTTGAAGTCGAGCGCTCTGGTCTCCAAAGGTCCCATAATCTGGATGCCTTGCAGAGGTTCGCCCTTGTAGGGGACAGAGAGCACTGAGACGATTTGCTTTAAGAGACGGAAATAGGTCTTAATATCATCTATTGGAAGATTCAGGTCCGAGATACGTTTGAGCGTCCTCAGGTAGTGGTATGCAGCCTCTCTGTCGATGCCGGTTAGATGCTTCTGAATAAGTAAGAGAATATTCTCGAGCCAATTACCAATGTTTTTGGTGTCGGGAGTTGTGCTGAATATTGCCTTGAATAATTCATTTTCAATGAATTGTTGCTCGCCGGCCTCAATCTGCCACTTGTAACTCTCAAGTGCATCCGGATTGATATATACGAGGTTTCTGCCTATAATCTCATTTTTGATGCTCTTAAGTCCCTTTTCAGGGAGTACAGCTGTAAGGAAGGGATGGCTGAGAAGGACCATTACGCTTTTATGGTGAAATGAGACCCCACCACTCTTATTTGGACGAGTTTTTTTGTGCAGCTCCTCCAGTTGGGAGACAAATGTGGCAGTGTGTGAGTTGATCAATGGATAGCCCATCGTGACATTGACCTTATCAACGCATTTCGGAATGGAATTGAGCATTGGATGGAGCAGACTTTCATCGGGTAAAACTATGGCGGTCTCTTCAAGGTCGGGGCGACTTTCATTACTGTCGCTATAAATCTTTTCCAGAATTTCCGTCACATATCTCGTCTGACCAACAGCTGAGGGGACACTCACAATATTAATTTTTCCAGGTCCTACATCATCATGAAGGGGTTCAAGGGGTGCCCCGTAAGGCTTAATGATGGCTTTTTGGGAAAATTCCACGACATTACCCTTTTTACCACGACGCATAAATTGCGATGATTTATTGGCTTCGTCAGTGAGAATATCGCCATAATAATCCCAGATGAAATCTACATCAATTCCACTCCCGGGTTTATTAAGTTGCCTGAAAAGAGACTTTTCACATTCATTTAGGGCATTGAGACCCACAAAAATTATTTTATCGTATTTGCGACATTTGTTTAAAATCTCTTCTTTTCTCTTTTTTTCCTGCGGCTCTGCAATCTCTTCTTTCAGCGATTCCGCAACCTCGCGGTACATCATTCCCTCATACATCAAACCTTTATCCTTCAGCGCTTCGCGGAATGAGGTGTAGAGTTTGTACAAATTGTCCCAAATAGTGGAAAATTCCCCCTTGATATCTATTTTTTCATTATGTCGTGCCTTGTTTGTCCCGTTACCCCAGCTTCCGCAAAACTCCTTGATTGCATTTTTTTGCTCTTCACTCAAATAATCATTTTCATCCGCAGTCAGCTTCCTTAGGTCTCCGATATTTGAAAACAGTTTCTCAGCATTGACCAGATATTTGTCGATATCATCAAAATCATTCAGAAACACATCCCCCCAATAAACAAACTCGTCAAATGTGCTTTTTGCAATACCATTTTCATTAGAAAAGAGCCCGGCATACTTCTGATATAATATATACAGCGCCTCAATCTTATCAATCAATTGTTCACCTGAAAGTTCCAGAAATAAGTCATTAATTGTAATCATCTTCGGTGCAAAAAGAGCCTTGCCCTCCATGCATTGGGTCAGATACTTCCTAAAAAAGATAGATGAACGCCTGTTGGGGAATACAAAACAGAGCTTATTGATCTCACTTTTATATTCTTGATAAAAATGGCGTGCAACGCAATAAAGAAATTTATTTTCCATATTTTTCCTGTTTTACAATATTATATATCGTACGGCGAGAAATATTTCGTGTAATCCACAAATATACGATTTTAAGGCGATAAAAGTTTTGTATATTTGCGATAACCTACCAAGGGAATAAAATGAGACTTACGTTCGGTTATAGAGATACGGTTTGCGATATCGTTGAAGGCAGGGGTTCAATTGCTTCAGTCGGCAATCTCGTTGGTAAGGAGCGCAATGTGCTGGTCGTTACCGATAGCGGAGTGCCCTCACAATATGCCAAATCAGTGCTTGCGCAATTTTCAAACGCCTCCCTTCTGACAATTCCTCAAGGGGAAGAGAATAAGAACTTCAATACCCTTGAAACGATGATTGCTGCTCTCAGAGAACAAGAGATTGATCGTTCAGGTGCGCTTATAGCGGTAGGAGGAGGTATGACGGGTGATATCGCCGGTTTTGCAGCTTCCTGTTACAATCGCGGAATCGATTTTTACAACGTTCCTACTACGTTGCTAGCTCAAGCAGATGCCTCCATAGGAGGTAAGACTGCTATCAATTTCGGTCATATCAAGAATATGGTTGGTACTTTCCACCATCCCAGAGGTGTTATCATCGATACGGATACCCTCAGAACCCTCGATGCAAGGCAACTTTACAGCGGGCTGGCTGAGGTCATAAAGATGGCAGCCACTTCCGATGCCGCTCTCTTTTCCCTGCTTGAGTCGGATCAGCCCCTAAATGATAAACTGGATGAAATTGTGGCTGCTGCCCTACGCATAAAGTGTGAGGTAGTCCTTAAAGACCCTCTTGAGCAAGGTCTTCGCAAAGTCCTGAATTTTGGACACACCATAGGTCACGCCATAGAAGTTGCATCTGACGGCAAGCTCTCTCACGGAGAATGCGTAGCGGCAGGTATGACCTATTTCTGTTCCGATGAGATGCGCAAGAGGCTTGAGAAGATACTGAAGAGATATAATTTGCCGGTCAAATCACCATTTGCCGGTGCTGCGCTGCTGCCATATATCTCTCAAGACAAAAAGCGCAAGGATGGGTTGATTACTACTGTTTATGTCGAATCTCCCGGTACTTTTGAGTTTCGAAAGATGACTCCCGAAGAGATTGCCGGCCTGATTTCCTGAGTAAAAGTTTATGAAGTACAGTGACCTGGAATATGGACTTATAGGAGAAAAACTGGGGCACAGTTGGTCTCGTGAAATACATCATAAGCTCTCTTCTTGTCCATACGATTTGTGCGAAGTACCGAAAGGCGAACTTGACCTGTTTTTTCGTCAATCGAGTTTCAAAGGCATCAATGTCACGATACCTTATAAACAGGCTGTAATGCCTTTTCTGGACGTCATGTCACCTGTTGCTGAGAGCATAGGTTCAATTAATACGATAGTTAGAAAGAAAGAGGGCCTTCTGTATGGCTATAATACTGATTATCCCGGATTTAATGCCCTTGCGAAGCATGCTCATATAGCCTTTTCCGGCAAAAATATTCTAATTTTGGGTAACGGAGGTACTGCAAAGACAGTCAGTGCGGTTACATTGGCTGCCGGTGCAAAATCGGTTACATTTGCCGTCAGGCAGGTGAGAGGGGAGGACCAGGTACTTATATCGGATCTGGAACGTGATCCGCAGTTGTGCAATAAGCAGCAGATCATTGTCAACGCAACTCCGGTGGGCATGAGTCCCGATGACGAAGAGAGGCTGCTTGACCTCTCGATTTTTCCCAATATTGAGGGAGTGCTGGACTGTATCTACAATCCGTTGCGTACCAATCTCGTACTTGAGGCACGCCGACTTGGACTTAAGGCGGAAGGTGGACTTTATATGCTTCTGGTGCAGGCCTGTTTTGCGCAGGGACTCTTTCAGGATAGGGTTAATGAAACTCTCTGTGATATTGAGAAAACAGAATCACTTTATAATGAACTTCTGAGGGCCAAGGAGAATATAGTGCTCACCGGAATGCCCTCCAGCGGTAAGAGTGCAATCGGAGCGATACTTGCCAATAGACTTGGCAGGGTACATTTTGACACCGATAAAATGATAGAGGAGCAGACCGGGACCGACATCACGACCATCTTCCAAGAAAAAGGAGAAAAGGAGTTCCGCGAATTTGAAAAGAGTGTGATACAAGAGGTGTCGATGCGTCAAGGGGTTGTCATATCTACCGGTGGAGGTTGCGTACTTGAGCCGCTCAATATTCACCGTCTAAAGCGTAACGGACGAATCTACCTTCTGGATAGAGACATCAATCTGCTTATATCTTCCAAGGATCGTCCCCTTGCATCCGATAGGGATAAACTTCTTGAGCTGTACTCCGGACGCAGGAATCTCTATCTCGATACGGCCGACGTTGTTATTGACAATAATTCCTATATAGAAGATGTAGTTGAGAAGCTTATCGAAGCGCATTTTCGGCTTTAGAATATCACGAAGGTTTTTTCAAAATTCCAGTTTTCTATTCTGATGAAAGCTTTGCGTGTGGCAATGTTCAATCCTATATATACATCGGCAAGGCTTTCAGCTGCGAAATCATATCCCAACTCCTCCATATAGCGTCCAAGGGGAAGGGTGAAAATCCCCTGACAAGCAGTTGTGTCATCATTTCTTCCATTGAGAGTAAGTTCCATTATTATGGAGGCATCTCCCTGTCTTGGTATGCGAACTGAATATTCTCCGATAGAGGATGCTTCGGGTACGATGCACTCAAACTTTCCCGGTAGCGGCTCCAGGGTGTGACGGTCGATGCCCTGAAAGTTGCCTTTTACTCGCATCTGCACCTGCTCAAGTCCGTTCTGTCGGCCCATCGTCGTATTCTCGACTCCGCTATCTTTAATATATACGGTAGTGAATTGTTTGTGTGCATCCATGAGAACATAAGCTTTTTCACCTATGGCTTCTATTGTGGTGTTGAATGCATATAGGGAGTCAGCCTGATTGCCCTCGGCAATAATCAGAGCATTTTCCCCTTTTTTAGAAAGAACACCGGATATCCTGATGCTCCCTTTGGAGACGCTCTCTTTACGGATAGTGTCCATCATATTTACCGGAATGGTTTCGCCGAAATGGAAACCTCCTCCGGAGAGTATAACGTCATATTCTCCATCCATCATCCGGTGGACGAAATCATATTTGAGCACTCTGGAATAATCCATTGTCAGACGACATGGACAATGGGTCCTGTCTTCAAGAATGCTACAGCTGCATAGGAGGAGTGCCAGGAATCCGGTTAAGCTCTTTCTCATTTGAACAACACAAATTAATTCATAAATACAATACTGTTTTCATCTGAAATGGTCAGATTTCTTCGATAACTTCTCCGCCCTCTTCCCATGGAGCAACAGTAATTGTGGCATCTATTGCATCAGTGGTGGGTTTGGTTTCGGGATCATTCGAGCCCAGGTTTCTGATAGTAAGGGAGATGTCATAAGCGGAGTTGCGCATAAACGAAGGAAGTGTGACAGGGTAGTAGTAGATGTTACCCAGGATTTCGGCTACAACTACCAAACGTGTCTTTCTGGCAGACCAGGTTGTAATGTCGTTGGTGTCTCCGGCAGTTCCATTGGCGTAGCCATAGAAACGAAAATTGGGGGTGTCGCTGCTTCCCACTGCGATATTCCTTTCAGTGGAATTGCCGAGAAGTGATTCCGGTGCTTCGGATTTTGTGGTGCCATCAATTATAGCACCCGAATTGCGCCCCATCTTGTTGCTCCAGGTACTGATGGCAGCATTTCCGGCAACATTTTGGTTGGATACAACATTGTTGAGCATAACATATTTGATCTTAATGTTGCCGTATCCGGCAGAAAGATTGTTGGTCACTCTAACAAGTCTGGCACGTGCCACAAAACGCGAAATAGTGATTTCAACAGATTCCGTCCCCGATGATTTGACTTCAACCTGCTTATCTCCGGACATTACGAACCCACTTGCAGATGCATTTTGTGCAAGTGTCAGTGCCTTTGTCTTGAGGGCGCTTTTGGTGACAGTAGCAGAGAGTGTTTCGCCCAGATTGGCTACAACCCATATTTCGTATGTGCCTGTCTTCACCTTATCGATGGTTTTGCTAAGGGAGGTGCCGTTGTCAAAATAATACTTGCAGACCTCACCATCGAAAATGAAAATCTGGAGATTGTTGACTGTTGCCTCATTGCCTACTACATCGGTAACGGCTTTTGTCTCTATTGCCCCTTTAACATTGATTGTGAGTTTGCCTTCGCCCGTGCTGTTATCGGGCTCAACAGGGTTGCAGCCTGTAAAAAGTGCTACAATTGTCAGAATGGATAGAATTTTTTTCATTGTTTTAAGTGTTTGTAAATGTTTGTAATAGTTTGTAAATTGTGAATAGTTAGTTGCCCGTTTTGAAAACAGGTTGTGGCTACATTTCGTCATCTATTTCTCCGCCTTCATTCCACTCGCTGATTTTTACTATGGCTTTAATGGTACCGGGTTCAGTAATGGGTTCTTCGGGATGGGAAACCCCTTCGCGTGTGATAGTGATATCATAAAAGTAGTAGGTATTGGCAAAAGTGTTTTCCATTGTTACAGGGTAATACCATAATGTTTCTCCCAATGATGCTTCGATCACAAGTCTGCTCTTTCTTGCACTCCAGAGTTTGCGATCAAAACAATCCGTGCTCGAATTGGGATAGGGGTAAAGAGTCTCGCCGACAACCAGCGAATCTCTGTCCGCCATTGGCCGGTCAATCAAGCTGCCGCAGATGAGATTGTCGCACGAACTCTGTTGATACCCCATTTTGTTGTACCACAGGCCATCATCGCCCTGCATTGCGGTGAGTGCGTAGTTGTTCTTACCTGCAACATTGGTCAAATATATTCGATGGACTTTAAATGGCATTCCGGCAAGATGAGAATTGCCGAATTCCGTTCTGATTATACACTCTACTTTGGCCACCATTCTCTGCACGACAATTTCCACTTCCAAATCGGACTCAATCTCAACGGTGGTAGTGCCTATCATCTGAAATGATCCTCTGCTGTTGTTCCAGAGGTGGCTTTCGCACATAAGTAATTCTTCTGCCGATGAAGGAGCCACCGGCAGTTCGGGAGCGTTGACGAAACAGCAAAATGTGCAGCGTCCTCCGGGAATGATTACTTCATAATCGCTGCCGCTGCCGGTTATCTTTTGCACGAAAGTCTCATTGCTGTCGAATATGTAAAGTTGTACGCTGTTGATCCTTGTCTCCTCTTCAGCGGTAACTCCAATAGCGCGTGTGGCTATGGGTGCTCCAGGTTGCGAGTTCTTTAGATAAATAGTAACTCTATGCATTTTACCCTCAGCGAAGTGTAAAGGATTGTGGCACGCCCATAATAATGGGAGTAGCGCGACAACTATTATCAGATATTTGAAAATCCGTTTCATTCAAAGTATCGGTTAAGTTCATACATCCTTACTAGTGTATATATTTCAGGGTCGAGATTTCCTCTGTGTATGTAGTTGCTATCTTCTCTGCAGGCCTTCAGATAGTACTCTGCCGCACTCTTGCTTTTTCCGTTGCGTGCCTCCAGCAACGCCATCAGATAATTTCTCCGCGGGGTAGGAGGGAGTTCCGAGAGGAGATCCAGCGCCGATGCGTTGTAGTCGGCGGCACAATAGGCTACTGCGGTATTAAAGTCCCTGTAGGGTGCTAGCAGGGTGACTGCAAGTTTATAATCTCTGTCGCGCAGAGCCTGCACTCCTGCCATATAAGTGCTGTCAATGATAGTGGTGTGGATGGTATCCTGAATCATATCTTTACGATGTAGGTGGAATTCAAATCTCACCGTACGCAACCTGGGATAGATCTCGTAGGTGAGGTAAGGGTAGAGGTCTTCCATTGAGAGCATTCTTTCGCGTTTGTCGGGGTTTTGTTCTGCCGAGAGCAGGAAATATCTCTCCTTTTGCAGCGGAGTCATCACAGTATCTGTCATCACCAGCCGGTCAAGAGCACTCCAGTCTTCTGCTACGCTTCGCGAAATGAATTCGACGTTAGCTCTAGGAGCCCCTTTGTCGGGCTCCGCCGGAACTTTCTCCAAATTGATGGAAAACCCTATCTCACTCTCTGAAGAATCCCGCCAGCTTCTTATAAATCGCTCAAAATATCGGCTTACCGATGCACTTCTGCGCTTGCTCAATTTTGAATTATATTCCCAGCTTCCTTCAGGGGAAGAACTTGCAGTAACAACTATTGAATCCAGGTCAAAATCCCTGTTCTCGAGCAGCAAACGCAGAGTCCGCCGGATACGGGCTATTTCCTGAGCATTCTCCGAAAGGAGTTCCAACACCTCATCGCAATCTTTTTCAAATTCTATATAACAGATATCATCAGCTCTGACCTCTCTTGATATTACTTGTGTCAGATATCTCTCACGCTCCTCGGCAAATGCACTAAGAGAGGAGATATAAAAAGTGAGAGGGGCGCCGGGTTCAATGGTGTATATGCGGTTTTCTTGCTCATATATCTCCCCTTCGAGAACAATCTCCACTTTCCGAAGACGGGGTCGCGTTTGTACTCTTTGTACATAATTGTAGATAAAATCGCCGCTTGCATTGCGTATTACAGTGTCCAGTCGGAGATGTTCCGTAATTATGGGAGCCTTGACATAACGGTCGTACATCCTGCCGATATTGGCTTTCTTCCATTCGTTGTGACGAACACGCAGACCATATGTATAGTGTTGCAGGGCATCCTGAGCCGTGATGCCGTAGTGAGAAAGAAAGAGTTCATCCGAAACATATGTGGAATCGGTTCGATACTTGTAAAGTTCCGGAATATTTCTTTGGATGAATACCTCCAGTTGGTGCATATCTATGAATTTGGTGCTGTCCTTAATAATGGAGTTGAGAAACCTGCGGTATTGCTGATATCCGCGCAATTGGCTTTTACGGTAGCTTTCGCCTGTAATGAGAATGCGCTCGAGATTTACGGTGTCTTCAAGGATATGCATTACCGGCATCATTCTCAACTGCCATTTACTGTCCTGAAGCTCTTTCGGAACAAGCACCTGAAACTCTATCTCCACTTTTCCGTGCCGTTCGGCAACATTGCGAAATCGGGCCGTCACAACGGCTGCCTGCAATTCTTCAGTGGCCACCATTTCACCTGTTCCTTCATCCCTCACCGCCCTCATAAGGTGATATGTGTTGCCCTTATCATCTTCAACCACCGAGGTGTCGCGCATGACCTGCGGTATGGACATTTCCCGTAATGTACTTCTCTTTTCCTGAGGCAGGGAGATGGATGCGGAGTAGTTGCCAAGTGACTCTATCCTTCCGGAAAGGCTTCCGCAGGAGGAGAGCGCTACTGCAGCTGTAGTGGCAATTATTGTGATTATGTTTTTCATTGTTTCTTCAAAAAATGTACACAAGTGAAACTATCAGTTCACCGGGTATGACAAACCATCCGTGAGCATTATCTTCCGAAAGAATAGTACCGCAGCGCGGGCAATCGTAACGTGTGTACCATCTGTGGCCACCCCATATGCCTGCTCCAAACTCTATGTTGAACTTACTATGGATCATATATGAGTATCCGAAAGCCGCCTCTGCGCCTATTGCAACTCCTTCTTCGGTAATTTGCCGTCCGAAAACTCCTCCGCAGTTGTATTCGCGTACTTGCGTTCGCATTCCGAACCACCAGGAGGAGAATATATTCCAAGGCCAGTACCTCACTCCGAGTGAAGCCTCGCGTTTGCGATTCTGAATAAAACCTTTCTCCTGTGAACCATACTGCCAGGGATTGTATCGTACTCCGGCGTTTACCGAGATATGGCGCGAGGCGGCAAACGACACCTCACCGCTCAAAGTGCCGAAATTGGCCATGTCCGCCAGATTGGCGGAAACAGCAACGCGCTGCGCGCTTACATTCAAGACGGCAAAGAAAATAATAACTATTATCGAAATCAATCTAACCATACCCATCGCACATTAGTTATTTTACTGCAAAAGTATATAATATTTATAAAACAACAAAAATAAATCACAATAAATATAGTTTAAATTGACAAAATTTAAAAGCACTATATTTGTAGTGATAATATTAAACACATAAATACTATGATACCTATAATAAAAAGAAATTATCCCGCAATAATGGTTCTTATTGCGAGAGCATCACCGGGCTGCACTAAAAAGGAAGGTTTTTAACCTGAAAAGGTGGAGATTGGGCTATTTACGGATACATTGGTTGATTTGGATAGAGATACTTGTAAAAATCCATAATCATTCTTACAATCATCTTCTCATGCGCTATATCCTCATGAATATATTCTACATCGGCATTTATCTCCTTTAGATAAGCGTATAGCTTATCCCCACAAATGGAGGGAACATACAGGTCTTTATGACAGTTGTATAAACGAACTTTGACGTCAGGTCGCCAATCATTCGGTATGGAGTGCTTTTTCAATGCCTCCATAACCAGTTGACGGTATTGATTTTCTTTATTTCCTAAAAAATCCTCATCGAAATAGTCGTTAAGATCGGTTCCGATATAAGATGTAACATCCGGGACCGCTCTGGACCCGTCGCACAATTCGGGAAACTCTTCCAATAGTTTCCCCTTAAAAATCTTGGTAAAATCCAGATTTAAATTATCATAGTAGTTTAAAGACCAGAGTATAAAGGGTCCTGAGGCATATTCGGAATAACGGGTTTCAAATAAATCCTCCATACAGAGGTCCGGGTAATAAGGGCCTCCTCCGACAAAGATATCTTTCACACTGATATCCGACTCCTTATGGATGGAGAGATATCGGGCCAGAGACCAGATAGCGGAACCACCAAGAGAATAGCCAAACAGAATGATCCTTCTGGGCAGCTTGTAGTGATAGCGATTATAAATAAACTCTCTAGCCGCCAGATAAAAGTCTACACCTGTTTCAGCTAAATTTTCATGTTGGATTATGGACATAGGTTGATCTGAATTGAGGCCCATACCAATCCCATCCGGTATCATGCAGACATAATCACCCGCCACGGCTAATAGGGATTCCACACTATATCGATTATCGGTACCGCTTTCTCCTTTGCTCTTGAAAAATGGATAGACGAAGATTACGCCTTTAGGCAACCTGTTTTGCGGACAATATAGAAGCCCGGATGCTACGACGGACTCACCAAGTGGATCTTTAGTATTATATGCAACCCCATGTACGGTATAATCCTTTGAAAGCGCAACATACAGGTTGAGTCTTTCCAGCAATTGTTGTGCTTGTGCTTCGTTATAACCCGCTTTCAACAACATTTCTTTAGGAGTGGCTCCAAATTCCCTTGAAGCTTTCTGGATAAGCTCTCCCATCTTCGTATTCTCTTCGAAGAGTTGATGACTGTATTTAACATATTCAATTTCCTCAAAGACCGGCTCTCTTTCACAGCTTAAAAGAGAGAAGGCTAAAATGAATATGGCTAAAAATGAGTATCTCATCCCAGTATAAACTATTTATTTTCACACTTCAAAAATAATATTTTAAATGTAGTGTGCCTACTATCCCATCCATTGAATAAGATTGACCTAAGGTATAATCAAATAGATTAATCATCAAAGATAGGTCAAAATTTTTAAAAACATGGTAGCTCATTTCTGCTCCGACATAAATTGCTTCCTGATCGTGGAAGTATGCTATTAAGGAGTTTATCGAGCACAATTTGGAAAAAGGATAATAAATTTGTCCTGCAAAGCTCCATCGAGATGTAGTCAACTCTCTCACAGAGCGACTCGCAGGTAGATATGAAAAGACAATATCCGATATGTCATATGGTTTATTTGTATATAAGACTTCAGTTTGTAAGATAAGGTTGTTTGAAAATATTTTATCAATACCTAAAGAAAGCTGAACGACGTCAGGCTTATCACTTAACTTTCGGTAGTCATGAAAATATGACCCTTCGAATCTGATATTCATATTCATCAGCTCAGTAGTAAAGCCTCCTCCTGCAAAGAGATAGTGGCCTTTATATACTCCTCCCAACAATTGATAATCGAATTTTCGGAAATTATTCCGGTGTAATAAAGCTGCAGTAGGCGAACCATCTCTGTCGGCAGACAGAGCAATTTCACTGGTAGCAACCTCAGTGTGATAAAATCTGGCTCGCACGGCATCACACCCCATTTTCTCAGGGTAAGTGAAATTAATGACAGGTGATGAGTCAAAGATATCATTTGGGTTCCACAATATAGTATTCCCCCAGTTAATCCTCTGACGGCCCAGAGTAATTTCAAAATCATCGGTGGCCCACCGAAACGCAAGCCGGTCCAAAGCAATCCCTAACCATTTATCATCCTTGTCTATTAGCGAATAGGATAGTTTCATCAGATTGTCATCGTCAGTTGAAGTCTCTTTGATGATTTTTAGAATCGTGTTATTTCCAATGGAGAAATTAGTTCGGCTACTGATAAATATGTCAAAATTATTATTGATACTCCAATTGAAATTAAATCGTTGAGAGGTCATATTCTGCCATAAAGTCTCATCAAAAGGATCAGGCCTCGTCTCTCCAAGAAGGGAGTAGTTGTTTATGTGTCCCGTCAGGTTGACTTGAGCATATGCACAGCAAAAACAGAGCTGAAACAAGGAAAATGCTATGATGAGCCTACCGAACATATGTTTCATCCTTTGTTATCCTGCCATCTTCAAGGGTTATAAGTCGTCTGGCTTTGTTCATCACACGTGGATCGTGAGTTGAAAAGAGGAAAGTGATCTTCTCCTTTTCGTTAAGAAGAAGCATGGTGTTAAGCAATGTCTCGGCAGCCTCCGTGTCGAGGTTTGCCGTGGGTTCATCTGCAATAATGAAGAGAGGTTTGGAGGCTAAAGCACGGGCTACGGCAACCCTTTGTTTTTGACCACCGGAAAGAGTGGATGGACGGGAGCGGGCACGATCTTTCAAGCCAATCACTTCCAGCAGTTCGGCTGTTCGCGCAATTCGTTGCTCTTTGTCTGCCCCCTGTAACTCCATTACAAATCCTATATTTTCTTCCACCGTCAAAACCGGAATCAGATTGAGTAATTGGAAAACAAATCCAATGTTATGCAAACGAAATTTCACAAGCTCTTTATCTTTTAGCAGATTTATATCCATTCCCTTTACAAAAACTTTTCCGGAAGAGGGAGTGGTAAGTCCTCCGATAAGGTTAAGAAGTGTAGTCTTTCCTGAGCCTGAAGGGCCCACTACTGCAGTAAACTCTCCGCTTGAAATAGTCAGGTTGACACGATCAGTTGCTTTAATAACAGACTTGCCGTCAAGAAACGTCTTGGAAAGGTTCTCCGTTCTTACGATAATGGATTCATTATTTTCTATTAACTCACTCATGACTATTCTTACATTTACTTCAGAACCTTTTTAATAGGTGAAATGGTTGTAAATATGCCGATAGCCGACACCAGTACAAAGATATGAACAAAATCTATTTTATCTATCATGGGATAAACAACCGTACCAAAACCATATCCCGAATTGTTATCGAATAAGAAATTGATATTTATACCCGATTTAGAAGAGAGCGAAACGGCCAGCACACACAATAACAGCCCTATCGAAGTAGCAATAAGTGTGGTAAATAGTGTTTCTATTATAATCATGAGCCCTATGCGGTTGTCACTCATTCCTACTTTGTTCAGCATTCTGAACTCACCTTTTCTTTCTAAAACCGACATCATCATGAAATTAGCTGTGCTAAGCCCCAAAGCGATGAAGAAAAGTAGTAGAAAGAGAAAACTTGCTATCCCGTGCCAGGCATCCACCAACTGCATAAGGGGATATACTTCATCCCATTTCTTGATCTCGTATTCAGGTAATAGTTGAGATAACTTCTGCTTAACTTTGTCACATTCCCGCAAATCGTTCACGACGATGGCAACTTCATGGACCGCTTCTTCAGGAAGATTCAAATAAGGAATCAGGTCGGACTTTCGTACAAAAGCAGTTGTGTTGTCAAATCTTTTGCCATTGGTTTGAAACAATCCTCCTAACCTGAACATTACTCTTTGAATCTCTCCCGAGGAATCTTGTAAAGAGACAATGATTCTGGACTTTATACCTACATTCAGCCTTTCGGCAGAACGTTTACTTATAATTATGGGTCTTACGATCTCACTTTCGAAAAAGCTTCCATCTCCACTCTCAATAGTGCTGTAAACGGAAGAGACCTTCATCTCTTCCTCTCTATCGACTCCAATCAAGGTGAGTCCCACGCTTGTGTTGGCTGTCGATAAAAGAGCATTGGTTTTCAACCGATAAGAAGCATGCTCTACTTCACTTACACCCCCCAAGGCCTGCTGAACCACGCTCTTATCCATAAACTCGGTAACTTCATTTGCATCCGAAAATTTATTCGCATGAATCTGCAAATACGAGGTCTGCATATCAATATGTTCCTTATAAACACCGTCCGACCAACCATGGGCAATGGAAACCGCAAATGAAGCAGCAAAAACACCAATGGCAATAACAGTTATCAATAAGCTGCTACGGCCTTTCTGCCTGAAAATATTTCTAAAAGCCATTTTATGGATTATCTTCATTTGCATCTCTTTTACTTAATCCCTCATCTACTTTTAAATGTTGAATGAAAGCAACCGGATATGCGGTGAATACCAGACATATACCTATGACTATCAAAAATTGTTTTATAAACAGAGTGAAATCCAAGGACATATAAAGTCCTGAATATATGGAGAATTGTTTCAATGTTGCAACCGCCTCGCCATATAGCGGTATGGGATGAATATTGAAATAGAATACAATAGGCAGAGTTATTATGACGGCGAGAACCACACCCAGGAGAGAAACTATCATAAGCTCAGAAAATAGACTTTTACTCAGCTTGTTGCGTGACATTCCAATAGCAATCAAGACCGAAAATTCAAGCTTTCTCTCTTTCGTCATCAAGATGATAGTGCCTAAAATATTTGAACCTACAAGTATGTAGAGAAAAAGCATGATGATGAATCCTATGGCATCGGAAAATCGAAAATAAAATAAATACTCCTCTATAATCGACTTCCAATCCCTTATCTCATATTCGTCAGAAGGAAAAATGTTCTGAAGTTGGGATTTTATCAACTCCACTTTATCCAATCTTTCCGACATTA
Source organism: Bacteroidota bacterium (assembly GCA_029567375.1). Lineage (GTDB taxonomy): Bacteria > Bacteroidota > Bacteroidia > Bacteroidales > UBA932 > Cacconaster. The sequence continues at coordinate 20,496 of JAKQLB010000166.1, forward strand.
TATAGATTTCGCTATAGCAATCCTCGGCCTGAAACAGCTCCTGTGCAGCAGATAGTGTTATGAATATGGTGCTTTTGTCAACCGTAGCTACCGGTAACCTGGCAATACCTTGAATAGGAATCAATCCAACGGCACTCGTACCATGATACCCCATACCCATTACTGCCAAAGTATCACCAATTCCCAGATCCAACTGTTCTTTCATATTTTCACCTAGGATTACTCCTTTATCATATTTTGAAAACCAGTTTCCTTCGACCATTTCCGAGACCGTCAGGATACGATCCTTTTCAGATTCAGGGTCTATGCCAATAATAGCGACCGCTTTGGTTGAGGGCGATGATGAATGAGATATGAGCAGATAGGATTGAAGAACGGGCAAAACGCTCTTCACATAGGGAAGCATTGAAATAGAATCCAAAGTTGACGAATCAAAATGCATGATGTCGTCAATGGAACGGGTTTTTGAATAACTATTAGATCTTATCTCAATATGTCCTCCGGATAGTTTCAGAATACTATCTGTAGAAGAGTTGAGAATTCCATTTTTTATGGAACCGAAAAGGATGGAAAAAAATGCAGCTAAAAATACGGAAAATATAGTTAACAGAGCACGAGAGGGATTCCTATGCAAATTCAACCAGGCCAATTTCATCATAGACAACTATCAGTTAAGGCGTCTCATATTTTGCAGAGAGAAAAAGCTCTCTTTGAAAGAGGTGTTATAGTCCCAATCCAATATCGTAACGACAGTCTTATGTCCCTCTTTGTCTGCGGGAATAACCTCCAGATGAAGGGGGACATAGTGTTCTTTGATCTTTTTTATATTGTCGGAAAAATATGTTCTGATCAAAACGTCATCTTCATCATAGTACTCGATCTTGCGTTCCACAAAACTTGTCTTGCTAATCCAAACAATTACCTTACTCCAGAGTATGATACTTTCCGGATGTGGTGTCAGTAACAATTTGTAACAGAGATCTCCGTTAACTTCCTCTTCTCCCGACAACTCGTGGCTAAAATCCGATAAAAAAGAGGAACTGTTCAACATATCATCGACTGTGAAATCGCTTCCCTGCCAGGAAGTGCCGGCAGCGGACGCTGCTATTTTTACCGTTCTTTCTATCACAGGCTGCCAACTCCACATATTATCACCCCTTTTGAGAAATGCCTGTCCTTTCTCTTTTGTCGGGGAGACTATGAGTATTAAGCACATTTCCCTTGTTTTCAGCCAAGTTTTAAGCCCGATGGAACGTTGCCAGGTAGGTCTGTAAATCGTCATGTCGGCCTCTGCTTGGAAATTGCTGAGGAACCGGTTGTTATAGGCTTTCTCTACAATCTTATATGCGCCGGTCGACTGAGCTGCAACCGGCGGTATCCACAACAGAATCAGAGTTATTATTTGAATTATTCTCAAAATCATATCATAGCCGTGTGCTTGGGCTTTTAGCAAAAAACCTCATTTGGTGCCGTAACAGAACAATGTAGAATCAGTTAATTAGGAACATTGCCGAAACACCGACTTTTCCTATCGATTAATAGGGAAAGTCAGTGTTATTCTTTAAATACTATATTGCTTCCGGAAATTAGAAATAGAAGGCAGCTCCCAGCATCAGATTACTTCCATCAATATCCACACCCAATCGGGTAAGTTTGATGTCACCATCCGTATTTCTGAAATGTTGGAATCCCGCAGAACCCAGCTTTGCCAAAAGTTTTACACTATCGCTGATGGCAAAAGAAACACCCGGTCTCAGACAGAGTTCCATAGATAGATAATTTGTTTCGGATGATCTATCCATAATGAAATTAATACCTGCAACTGCGTCGGCAAAAATTTCAAATCCGCCCTTTCTTACCACGGTATAGCGAAGATAGGGTGCTACACGTATTGCATGGTAACCACCATTCTTAGACTGGGTATCCGCAGCTGTACTTATAAGCGTACTTAACAAAGCCTTGTAATCTTGTATATCAAATGAACCGAGTGCAGCATATCCTTTGATATAACCGAAACTGGCTCCAACAGCCGTGCTGAGGGACAAATGATAACCGATTTCAGGAAGTAGTTTAAATGAAAAACCTGTCTCAGCAGGAGAACTATAGTCGTCATCGTCATAACCATTCCCATCACCTGTTCCATAAAAATCATCGAAACCGCCCAGACCGCCGGCTCCTTTCAGGTTACTGTAAGAAAAACCAAAAGTACCACCTACATAAAATTGTGCATATCCCTGAGTACAAAAGAATACGAGCACTAAAGCAATAAGTAATTTTTTCATAATAGATAAGTTTTAATAAAGTTCAATTTTATTAATACGCAAATCTACAAAAAGTTGCTTTATTTTGCAACATGTTAAAAGGATCATCGTTTAATAAGTGTAATAAATGATTAAACGTAACAGATTTTTAACAAACAATTTTTTAAACAATTAAAAGAAATGAAAATGAAAAACACTCTAATATTTAAAATGGGTTTGGCAATGATGCTGGTAATCACTGCTTTTACCGGATGTGCCCAAAATTTGAATTTATCTGCACTTACAAGAGCTGAAAAGGAAGGACTTCTCTTGATGCGGGAAGAAGAGAAATTAGCACATGATGTATATGCTTTCTTTGCAAATAAATATAACATTCCAATTTTTAGGAATATTGCAAAAAGTGAAGTGGTGCATCAAAATATGGTGATCGATCTGATGAATCGATATGAGATCGAGGACCCTTCCTTTGAAGAAGAGGGTAAATTTCATAATAAGGAGTTGCAGGAACTTTATGATCAGTTGACGGCACAGGGGACTACACTGATTGAAGCATTAAAAATAGGTGCTTATATTGAAGAACTGGATATTCGCGATCTGAAACAATTGATGCAAGAGACCGAAAATGAAGATATTTTGGAAACTTACGAGCCTCTGTTGCGGGGATCGGAAAATCATTTGCGCGCTTTTGTCCGTAATCTTACAGGAAGAGGCGTGGAATATCAACCGGTCTTTCTATCCGTCGAAGAAATTAACGCCATTTTAAACAAATAGTTTTATTGCAATGTGATCAATCCGGAGAGCGTACCGGTCACGGTAGTGCTCTGCAGACCGTCGTCAGTAGTATATGAAGCTGTCACGGTCACATCGGTGATGGTATATTCTTGTTCATCATAGAGCTGGCTATAGGAGACGGTATGGCCACTTATTACCCTTGTGCCACCATCGGAGTGTCTTATGGTGATTGTCCAGACGGAAGATGAGGTGCACTTTGCAGTGCTCTCGTCGCTATATATGGCCGTAGCTGTAAATGAGATGGATTGTCCCAAAGCAAGAGTCACTCCCGACGGGGAAGTAAAATTGTTGTCTGATGGCGTGATTTGTACTTCAACCGGATATTTTGGTCTGACATTTAAAATCTTCGTATCAGTAACGGTGACTCCGCCGAAGGTATAGGAAACTTTGACAATGACAGGCTTATAAGAATCACTATTGTTGGCTGCTTCTATTGTGTTGCCAATGAGATTTGCATAGGAGACATTTTCTCCTTCAAGTGAGTAGGTGACTCCGGTTGAGCCAAATGTTTCGGTACTTCCATCACTGTATGTTACCATAGCCGAAAGGACACATGGGCTATCACCCTGAGCGATGGTATATCTATTCATAAACAAGACAATCGCCGATGCTGCAACTCCCTTTTTCCCCTGGATTGTAACAACGACATCATCCGTCAAAACGGTTCCACCGTATGAGAATGTACCCCTGATTATGACATTTCTGTCAGTGGATTCGCTGTTGTTTCCTCTGAGAGCACCCTCTTCTACCTGATAGTTAAATACATATTCCTCTCCCGAGGTAATAGTGTAGCTGATATCGGTTTCATTCGTTACCGAGCCATCGCTCCATGTAACATTGGCAGAGAGCAGACTTGTCCCGTTCCACTCTATGGTTGAAGGGGATGCCGAGATTAAAAGTGACGTAGGACTCTTCGTCACTCCTTCGACTGTGAGATTTGCCGTAGCACTCATTCCGGAAAATGTGGCTGTGATTGTGGTTGTCTTTATGAAAGAAGTGGTGTTGCATCCTGTCGCCGTACCGTTGTTTACAGTAGCTGCATCGGTATCGGAACTGCTCCAGGCACAGAGTGATGTGACCTCCGTTGTGGTTCCGTCCGAGTATGTTGCAGTTGCGATAAATGATTTGCTGCCATTTGCCGTGATGGTGGCAGAGGCGGGGGAGAGTGTAAGGGATGTAATAGTGGGAGCGCTTTGAGGTGTTACGTCCACATATGTATAATCCCTCTCCCCGCTGTGTGTAGCCTTAATCATCGCAACGCCCGTAGCCAGGGTAGTGACCTCCCCTGCGGAAACTGTTGCTATATTGGGCGTGAGGCTGACCCATTGGGCAGCATGAGTTACGTCAGAAGTGGAGGAATCCATTTCATCTCCGTCGATAAAGGTTTTAGTGGTCAGTGTTGCTGTAATTTGAAAAGATGTGCCGACAGTCACTGACGCATAGGTGGGGTCAAGGTTGAGTTCATAAGAGTGACTCGTATAACCATTACGATAACATACTATATTGGCAGAACGGCTTTTCCCGAGGTAATGAGCAGTTATCGTTACATCGACAAAATCCTCGCTTCCGGAATAGATGTTTCTCACGATGGCAGAGGAGGAGAGGAGGGCCGCATCCGGTCTGTTATTATTCCAGTCACATACATTTGTAATGTCACTTGTTGAGCCATCAGACCATACTGCTGTTACTTTCAGCTGCACCCTTTTTCTATAGAATAGTGATGTATCGCTTGGTCTCACGATAATATCTGTTACGCTCACCGAAGGCACTACATTGATTTGCAGGATACTGCTCTTTTTCATATCAAGCGTGCCGGCAGTCAGGGTAGCACTTATCGGCGATATGACATTTGAGATGCTGCTGATGATGACCCTCTCTCCCTCACGGGAATAACTCAGATACCCGTTTTCAAAGAACTCACTGCCCTTCAGTATTACAGGTAGTCCGGCAGGGGAGAGCACAAGGCAGACTGTGTCTTGTGCCATTGAGACAAGATTCAGAACAAGCGGGTCCCAGCCGATACTTCTGTTATCCACCACAATTCCGGGGTCCACTTTCCAGGATTCTGTGGAAATGGAATTGTCCGAGGGAAGGAAAGAGAGTGTTTGAATTGTATTTCGCACAATGTCAAATGAAGAGGTGTTGTCTGCCCCAAGATAGAACCTGAAGGTCATCTTGTCAGAATTAAGTCCCGCTGAAACGCCCCCTCCAATATATCTGCCCTCGATTTCGATGAATGTGCAGAGATTTTTGGCAGAAGGAATGTTATCTGGAATTTTGGCCCACGGGTCTCTGTTGTCCGGCAGAAGATTTCCCTGAAGATTTTCATACATATAAAATGAGACAGCGGATCCTGCATTGAGGCGTTGTAGATCCGATATTGTGGATATATCACCATCGAGAGTTGCAGTTGCAGGCCTTGTGGAAAATGGAAATACGTCGGCAGCGGAGTTGCGAAGCCTGACTCCGGTTACCTCGAAACTTCCTTCCAGATTGCTGCGGTCTATCACAAGGTCATATCTTGCAACAAGGCGCACAAACTCCATAGTGTAACTATTATTCCCTTGTGCAACTGTAAGAGTTCCGGTGTGAGCCAAAGGGAAGCCCCCTGAAGTTATTCCTGCCAGGCCGGGCCACCCGATTGAAACTTCTCTCATCTCGCTTTCCAATGGAGGTGGAGTGAATTCTCCTACATTGGCTAGAGCATATACCATATAATTCTCTCCCACAGGTAAATCAATAGATATCTCTTGTCCGCCGGAAAAGTTGTACGGCCCGACGAGTCTTCCCATATTGTCGTAAAGATAGATACCTATAGTTATTATGGCGGAGTCGGCTACATCTATACTACTCTTTGTGGCTATTTCATCCTTCACGACAGAGAGGAATCTCACATTTCCGGTGATCTTATTGCTCTCTGAATCTTCCCGACATCCGGCCGCAATAAGGGCTGCCGTCAGTACGAATAACATTATCTTCAGTGTTTTCATTGCAAATGTTTTTATTCGTTTATTTGTGAGCGTAAATATGGAAAACATTTACCAAATAATAAAATACACTGACAAATCTTGCTCTATCAATTCACCCTTAGAGGCTATTGTGAAGGGTTGCCGGAAAACCGAGAAATTATTTCTCCATTTTCAAAATAAGCTATTTTTACCTCTAAAATCTCTCAATAACTTCAAGGGCATTACATTGCTTTTTTCAGAAAATGATACGGAAACCGACAATCGCAAAAAATTCCCCAAAAAGCCTTTCGGGAGGTTGTTATATCTGTTCAATGCTTTTCTTTGTACAAAAACCCATTGGGATTAACAAACAGACCACATATGACAAAACTGCTAACTATTTCATTTGACAGTGCAAACAGAGAGTTCTGCGTGGAAATCAACAGGGATGAACTTTATGCCAAAGAACTTATTGCCCTTGGATTGAATTCACTCTACAAGGAGTTGCCTGACATTCTGCCATCATCACTTGCGCTTGCCCTCTATATCTCTGAAGATCCTGACTACCTGGCAAGCATTCTTACTTACCGTGTTCATAGGATTTTATTTACACTAGAAGGTTTTCCCTATAATAAATCTAAAAAGAGATTACAAAATCAATAAAAACAGGGAAAAAGTTAAAATTAATTATGAAATAATGCTTTTTTTTTGTTATATTTGTAGTATAACAATGACAATAAACAAAAACATTTAAAAGCATTATGGCAGGAAAACGTCCAAGTAAAATTTCAACTCTCGTTAATCTGGATTTTATCGCGCACTTTCTAAAGATGTCGGGTGAAAATGTCTCTTCATTCTCCCGTAAGGCGGGCATATCTAAACAATCTATGCAGCAATGGTTTGAATATGATGATATGACTATCGCCAAGATTAAGGAAATCTTTGGCAACTATGGTTATGATTGGGACTATCGTTTGGTATCAAGACGTGCGGCTAAGGAAGTGGAGATGCCTGAGCATCTTGAGATTGAAGTTGCTGAACGTGCATATCCTCGCCTTGATTCCTCTAAGCGTCTTTTCGAACTACGCCGTGCTATTCTTGATGCCGGTTATACCAATAAGGATTTTATAGAGCAGTTGCGTAAAAAAGGCCTTGCCCACAGCGGTATGCCTTGGTGGACCAATTGTGTCAAAGTTGATTCCATATATCTGAGCGATCTTCGTAATATGGCAGAAGAGCTTGACTGTGACCTTAAGATCAGTATCAAGCCAAAGCTCAAGTCGGATGATTAGTCTTTTATAATAGGATCGCAAGTGAGATCAACACCGAGTTTTCTGAATATCTTGCGGTCAACCTCACTTAACATTACCGTAGAGTGTACTTGACAGCCGTCGAGTTCCGGAAGTTTTTCCAATGCCCGGCGGCAATTTTCATCTGTAGTGCTGAGCATTGATAATGCTACAAGCACTTCATCTGTATGCAGACGCGGGTTGCTGCCGTGAAGGTAGGACACTTTGGTTTTCTGAATAGGTTCGATCATACTTTGAGGTATCAGTTTGACGCTGTGGTCAATACCTGCAAGATGTTTAGTTGCATTGAGAATCAGTGCGGCACTTGGGCCTAGAAGATCACTTGTCTTTGCGGTAATGATAGTGCCGTCAGCCAGTTCTATAGCTGATGAGTGAACATTTGACTGCTCTTTTCGCTCTTTGGCTGCCACTGTAGTCTTGCGGAAGGCGGTAGTTATTTTAGCCTGTTTCATCACCAGAGCTATCTTTTTGACTTCGGCATCATTGAGTGCTCCCTCAGCTAGTTTGCCCAGTGCAGTATAATATCTACGTATAATCTCGTCGCGTGAGGCATTGCTGCAAACTTCCTCGTCGCTTATGCAGAATCCTATCATATTTACCCCCATATCGGTGGGTGATTTGTAATAGTTTTCACCATAAATACCCTCGAAAAGGGTGTTAAGCACGGGGAAAATCTCTATATCACGGTTGTAGTTGATTGCAACTGTACCATATGCCTCCAAGTGGAAGGGGTCAACCATATTGATATCATTGAGGTCTGCCGTAGCTGCTTCATAAGCGAGATGAATTGGGTGTTTTAGAGGCAGGTTCCATACGGGGAATGTTTCAAATTTGGCATAACCAGCCTTAGTGCCTCTCTGGTGGTGCTGATATAGTTGACTCAGACATACTGCACATTTTCCGCTGCCCGATCCGGGGGAAGTAACGATCACCAGAGGACGAGAGGTTTCTACATGGTCATTTTTGCCGAATCCTTCATCCGACTCGATTAGGGCAACATCATTGGGATACCCTTCTATAGTATAGTGGTAGAAAGTACGGATACCCATACGCTCCAGTCTTTGACGGTAATGGTCTGCACTGGCCTGGCCGTTGTAGTGTGTAATGACTACCGAACTTACAAGAAACCCCCTGCTTTCAAACTCGTGGCGGAGACGGAGCACATCCTCATCATAAGTTATACCCAGGTCGCTGCGCATCTTGTTTTTTTCAATATCGACAGCGCTGATGACAATAATGATCTCTGCATCATCACTCATCTGCATGAGCATACGAAGCTTGCTGTCAGGCATGAAACCTGGCAGAACTCGGCTGGCATGATAGTCATCGAAGAGTTTACCTCCGAACTCGAGGTAAAGTTTGTCGCCGAACTGGGCGATACGCTCCCGTATGCGTTCGGACTGAATTTTCAGATACTTTTTGTTGTCAAATCCTATAGTCATAACGGGATACAAATTTAAATATTTTTTAAAATAAGACAAAAGAATTGTTTAAGAAAACAAATTATTCCTCCTAAAGGTGACATCCCTTTTTAAACAGTGGGGAATTTTCGCTAAATTGGCACATCTAAATTCCGAAATCATGAAAAAAATCATCTTAATCCTAATTACATTATTCTGCCTGTATATCGCAGGATATTCACAAGATCTCTCCGTACAGTGGGAATATCTTTTTGAACCGCAGTTCGAAGAGGCCATCGAACAGTCGGGCGGTGTCTGCATCATTGCCATGGGCGTTCTCGAAAAGCACGGGCCCCATATGGCGGTCGGCACGGATGCCCTCGTGGTGCACAATCTCTGTGTTCAGGCTGCACAGAAAGAGTATGCCGTGGTTTTTCCATTCTATTATGTGGGGCAGATCTTTGAGGCAAAACACCAACCTGGAACCATTGCCTATTCGCCCGAACTGATTTACAAAATGTTGGATGAGACCTGCAGGGAGATAGCCAGAAACGGATTCAAAAAAATCATACTTTTCAATGGTCATGGTGGCAGCACTGCATTCATACAATTCTTCTGTCAGACTCAGCTGGAGTCTCTTCGCGATTATGTAGTATACGAGGCACGTCCGTCCACTCCGGAACACATACTTCGGCTCATAAAAGAAAAGCAGGTTTCTACACATGGAGGTCATGCAGATGAACTGGAAGCCTCCTCATTGATGGCAATGTATCCCGAACTGGTGAAACCCGAACTTGCATCTGTTGAGAGCGGTGAGCCCAAAGGACGCCTCTCCCTTTTCCAGATGCGTCCCGGTATTTTCTGGTATGCCGATTACCCCAACCACTATGCAGGTGAAGCTTCTAATGCCAATCCCGAACTTGGAAAGATTGATAATGATGCTACAGTTGAACTCATTGTGCAGATGATACGAAGTGCAAAGACTGATAATGTCTCAATTCCACTTCAGAATGATTTTTACCGCCGTGCCGCAAATCCCAAAGTAGAAGTTCATTAATGAAAGAAATAGGAGTTTAAATGATTGCATAAAAAAAACGGGTATGACTGCTGTGTCATACCCGTTTTTGTCATGTTATGTTGTTTCCTGGTTAAAAACTTAGTTGAAGAGGTAGCGTATTCCGATCTGGAATTTCCAGCACTGGCCATAGTGGTAGTTGTAGTCGTAGGACTGGGTAAGATAGTTACCGTCCTTCTGGTACATTGAGAATACTGGCTGCTTTTTAGCGTTCTGACCCTCATACTTGAGGATAGCGCTGTTGTTGGAGATGGCGTTTGTCTGGTATACACCCCATTTTGAATTGAGGAGATTACCGATATTCATAAAGTCAAACACGAGCTGGAAGTTGTGTCTGGTGTTGCCGATATTGAATGCAAAGTCCTCTGCAATGCGAAGATCGAAACGGTGAACCCAGGGAGAACGTGCGGCGTAAGCCTCAGCATACTCGCCTTTGTGGGTATTCAGATATTTGTCTTGTTCCACAAATTTCCAGAATGCAGCGCGGTCAGCATCAGTCTTGAAGTTGATTTCGCTGTCATTCTTGGGAATGTACATGAGATCGCGGTTGATGCCGTCACCATTCATATCGTTGGAGTAAACGTAGCTATATCCGCTGCCTGATGACCCTGAGTAGAAGAGATTGAGGTGGAGACCCTTGCCGCCAAATATCTTGAAAGGGAGGAAATAGTTCACACTGGCTATCAATCTATGGGGAACCACATATTGTGAGCGCTGTACGGTGCCGAAGTTAGGGCCGTCAATAGTGATAAGGCCCTGCCAGGTGGATACGGGGTCGCTGCCGGGCAATCCTGATACCTCTTTGGACTCGGTCATAGTGTAGGCAACCATTATGTCGAGGTTCCTTACCGGCTGAGCATTGAGGGTGATATTGGCGGTGTAGCCGTAACCCTTATTGGTATTGGTCAAAACAACGGCGTTCTTACCCTTGTTGAGAGCAAAGTTGGAGGGATAAATGAGACGGTTGTCAGCTCCGCGGAAATGTTTCCAGCTCATAGTGTTGTCAATATTGATATTGTCAATGGTAACTCCACTCACAACTTTATTGAACATGAATTCTCCGGTAAGAGTCAAAGGGAATGAAACGGGGAGCTGCCAGTCGAGAGCTATGGATGATTTCCAAATCTGGGGCATCTTGAAATTGGGGTCAACGCCTGAAATCTTGGAACCTGCAACGTGATTGCTCTCATTGAGTTCTGCCTGGAGCCCCAGTGCCTTGATAGCGTCCTGAACATTAGTCATCATACCGCCGTTGAAGGTATCAAGGCGCTTGTCATATCCGGTGGGAACACCATTCTTGTAAGAGGTCCTGAACTGTACCGAATTCTGAACAAGACCGGCATTGGTAGGCATATTGGTGAAGAATACCAGCGGGAGACGTCCGGCAAAGAGACCTGTACCTCCACGAACCTTGAGTGACTTGTCACCCTTAACATCCCAAATGAAGCCTATTCTAGGGGATATCTGGAGGTTAGCCTTGGGCCAAAGTCCTGTGTCAATCTTTTCTCCATCCCTGAAAGTGAGGTCGTAGATGGCTTTGTTGGTAGCAATGTCGCTGTTGTCAAAAAGGAGCTCGTCGAAACGTACACCGTAAGTGAGTTTGAACTTATTGCTTATGCTCCACTCGTCCTGTACATATAGACCGATCTGGTTAAACGTAACGCGGGCATTGGGGTTGGGTTCTCCGTTCCAGCCATAGGTGATGGCAAACGACTCAGGAGTCCTGCTATTGAGGAAATCGTCGAGACTATTGTAGCGATAGTACATAGTACCGTTACGCATATATGCATTGTCGGCGAATTGATACTCATAGCTTACACCTGCAAGTACCTTATGCTTTCCTTTGAGCCAGGTAATGTCATCCTTGATTGTGAGGATGTTGTTGTGTACACCGTTATTCCAGGTAAAGAGCTCATAACCGAGGGACATATAGGGCTCCATGATCTGTTTGCCTGAGCCATCCTTACCGGCCATAATGTCAATGTGGGGGAAAGGAGCGGACTTGGAACCTCTGACGTCATCGATTTTGGAGAAAGTCACGAGAAGTTGATTGGAGAGGTTGTCCGTAAATCTGCTGTTGAGGTCGGCGGATATTGACTGTACCTTGTTGTCCATAGAATACATATTATTGGCAAAAGCCATGGACTGGTTGCCCACGCGGTATGTGCCGTTGAGACGGTATCCGGTATCGGAAGAGTTGCCGTTGGGGGCATTCCATGCAGTATTCTTGGTGTAGTTGTAGCGGAGGTTGAGTCTGTGATTGTCACTGATATTCCAGTCGATGCGCGCCAGGAGCTTCATATTTGACTGGTCACCTGGGAAATCGGTATAAGAACCTGTGTCGTAACCATATTTCTGCATCATGAAATCCTGAACTTTCTGCATGTCTGATGCAAGTGTACGGGATACATTGCCCTCAGCTGTTTCTCCACCTTTGTTGGCGCGGTAGTTAATCACCTGTCCGGGAGTTTTCTCCATTTCGAAGTTGGTGAAGAAGAAGAGCTTGTTTTTAATGATAGGGCCGCCAAAAGTAAAACCGTAAACTGTGTTGGATTCTTTGGCGCGCTCATCAAGCTCCTTACCGTTAATTTTATTACCCCTCATATCCTGATTGCGGTAATAGGTGTATGCCGTACCCTTGAAGGTATTGGTACCTGATTTGGTGATGGCGTTGATACCACCGCCTATGAAATTGGTCTGGCGTACGTCAAAGGGAGCGATAACAACTTGTATCTCATCGATGGCATCCATTGATATGGGGTTACCGCCTCCGGGAAGATTTGGGCTCAGACCGAAGTTGTTGTTAAAGTTGGCTCCGTCAACAGTGAAGTTGGTGGAGCGTCCGTCACCACCCGCAAAGCTCATTCCATTAGCGTAAGGCGATATACGCGCAATATCTGAGATGCTACGGTTGATAGTAGGCATGCGGCTTATTTGTGATGAACTGATATTGGTGGCTGCGCCTGTCTTTTCATTTGAAAATATTGAGCCGGGTGAAGCTACTACCACTACTTCCTCAAGTTCTTCCGTGGAAATGGTAAGGACTGCATCTTGTGTAAATGTTACACCGAGCTGCAGTACTATATCCTGAAAGAGGGAGGTCTGATAGCCAAGAAGGTGTACTCTGATCTCATATGGTCCACCCGGACGCATACCTTGAATGGCATAGCGGCCGTCGATGTTGGCTACTGCATAATAATTTGTACCTGAAGGTACGTGGACTGCAATAACGGTGGCTCCGACGAGCTTTTCACCGGAATCACTGAGGATTTGACCGTTTATGCTTGAAGTAGTAATCTGCGCACTTGCACTGAAAGAGAATAATAGCAATGCTACAAGCGGCAAAAGTTTCTTAATTAATTGATTCATAGTTGATTATTAAAAATTATTGTTGTTTTTAATTTCGCTAAAATACGAAAGTATTCCATTCCCTTGAGAGATTCCGTATTACAATTATGTTAATTTTGATGATTGCTTATATATAATATATGGTGGAGATTCCTATCCAAAAAAAGAGGACCACCGCGGTGATCCTTATACTATACTCAATTAACGTAGCATGAGCTTCGAAAATGCCATTTTTCTTTGCTCATGCTATAAATTTATTTAGATGAAATTAAAAGTTCAATATCAGAACTCAGAACTTTCCAATACTCCCCTCCACACTACACACTACCCACTCCACACTACACACTACATACTACATACTACATACTACATACTACATACTACATACTACACCTTCGGTCCTGCCGATACGAGTGCAGCACCTGCGGGGTTGCCGGTAAACTTGGCGAAGTTCTTTACGAATTTTTCTGCAAGATCACGTGCTTTTCTATCCCATTCGCAGGAGCAGGGATAAGTATTGCGTGGATCGAGAATATTGGTGTCAACATTGGGGAGTGCTTTTGGTATCTCCAGGTTGAACACGGGGATAAACGAAGTCTCTGCCCTGTCGATAGAGCCATCAAGTATGGCGTCAATGATGCCGCGGGTGTCCTTGATGGAGATACGTTTGCCTGTACCATTCCATCCTGTATTTACAAGGTAAGCAGTAGCTCCGCTGGCTTTCATTCTCTTTACCAGTTCTTCTCCATATTTTGTGGGGTGGAGTGAGAGGAATGCCGCTCCGAAGCAGGCTGAGAAGGTAGGTGTGGGCTCTGTGATTCCGCGTTCGGTTCCCGCCAGTTTTGCGGTGAAGCCGCTGAGGAAGTAGTATTGTGTCTGCTCGGGTGTGAGCTTGGATACGGGAGGGAAGACTCCAAATGCGTCGGCAGTAAGGAAAATCACCTTTTTGGCGTGACCTGCCTTGGAAATAGGTTTTACAATATTTTCAATGTGGTAGATGGGATAGGATACACGCGTATTCTCGGTTACACTCTTATCGGTAAAATCGATTTTTCCATTTTCGTCAACGGTTACGTTCTCTAGTAGAGCGTCGCGCCTGATGGCGTTGTAAATATCAGGCTCGGCCTCTTTGCTGAGGTTGATTACCTTTGCGTAGCAGCCGCCTTCAAAATTGAAGATGCCGTCATCGTCCCAGCCATGCTCGTCATCACCGATGAGCTGACGCTTGGGGTCGGTAGAGAGGGTAGTCTTGCCCGTGCCGGAGAGACCGAAGAAGATAGCGGTTTCGCCATCTTTGCCCACATTAGCCGAGCAATGCATCGATGCGATACCCTGGAGGGGTAGGAGATAGTTCATATAAGTAAACATGCCCTTTTTCATTTCGCCGCCATACCAGGTATTGATGATTACCTGCATATTTTCCGTAAGGTTGAATACAACTGCAGTTTCAGAGTTGAGACCGAGTTCTTCATAATTGTCAACCTTTGCCTTGGATGCAGTAAGTACCACGAAATCGGGCTCACCGAAGTTGGCAAGTTCCTCTTCGGTGGGGCGTATGAACATATTTTTTACAAAGTGTGCCTGCCAGGCAACTTCCACTATGAAACGGATTTTAATACGTGAGTTTTCATTTGCGCCGCAAAATGCATCCATCACATAGAGGGTCTTCTCTGAAAGTTGCTTTGTTGCAATCTTTTTGAGCTCTTTCCATGCTTCAGGGGTAACCGGCTTATTGTCATTCAAGTACTCATCTGAAGTCCACCAGACCGTATCTCTGGTAACATCATCCATTACCCAAAATTTGTCTTTGGGTGAACGTCCGGTGTAGATACCGGTCATCACATTGACAGCACCAAGTTCGGTTAATTGTCCGGCCTCAAATCCCGTAAGGGCAGGGTCCAGTTCAGCTTTGTACAACTCGTCGTAACTGGGATTGTGGATTACTTTTTTGACATTGAGGATGCCGTACTTTGATAAATCGATATTTGTCATCATTGTTACATTAATTTCTTTTGTTATTTATCACGCAAAGGTAGTAATTATTTTATATGCCCCTATTTTTGTACAAAAAGTTTGCCATATAATTGCTATTTTTGCGGCATGAGAGAAACGTTGAAAAAGTACTGGGGATATGACTCCTTCCGTCCGATGCAGGAGAACATTATCACTTCTGTGCTGGAGGGGAGGGATACTCTTGCTGTTCTGCCTACGGGTGGCGGCAAGTCAATCTGTTTTCAGGTGTCTTCTATGATGACACCGGGAATATGTATAGTGGTGTCGCCTCTGATTGCGCTGATGAAAGATCAGGTAGAGAGTCTTAATGAGCGCGGAATTCCATCTTTGCTGGTCTCTTCCGGTATGACCTACCGTGAGATAGACATCACTTTTGACAATGCTATTTATGGTGACTATAAGTTTCTCTATCTTTCTCCTGAGCGTCTGAGAACGGAACTATTCCGTGTGAGGGTATCCAGGATGAATGTCAATTATCTGGTCGTGGATGAGGCACACTGCATCAGCCAATGGGGTCACGATTTCCGGCCGGATTATCTCCAAATAGCGGAAATACGGCAGATTATCAGCACACACAGGCGTGTGCCTGTCATTGCCCTTACTGCCACGGCCACTTCTAAAGTGGCGGAGGACATTATGGCAAATCTGGAATTTGAGGCTCCCAACAAGATCACTTCATCTTTTGAAAGGCCAAATCTTTCCTATGTTTTCAGGAAATGTGAAGACAAGATGGGGCAGTTGCTTTCTATCTGCCAAAATGTCCCCGGAACCGGCATTGTCTATGTCGGCAAAAGGCGTACTGCTGCACAGCTTGCCTCTTTCCTTCGCAGCCAAAAATTAGATGCTGAGGCCTATCACGCCGGTATGGAGAGTGAGATCCGATCACGCATCCAGGATCGATGGAAGAGCGGTCAGACTCGTATCATAGTCTCAACCAATGCTTTTGGAATGGGCATAGATAAGCCTGATGTGAGATTTGTTTGCCATTTTGATATGCCGGATACTGTTGAAGGCTATTTCCAGGAGGCCGGAAGGGCCGGTAGGGATGGAGCACAATCTTATACAGTTTTACTCTGGAATGAAAGCGACATCAGACGTTTGAAACAAATTGTACGTGTGACCTTTCCGCCTTTGGATTATATCCGTGATATTTACCAGAAGATTTTCATCTTTCTCGGAATACCCTATGAAGAGGGTGGGGGACGCAGCGTGAAGTTTGATCTGGATGCATTTGTGAAGCATTTCAAACTTCATTCCGCTACTGCATATTATGCAATCAGATACATCGAGCAGGCCGGGTACTGGACACTTTCCGAAGAGTTGGAAATCGCCTCCAGGGTGCGTTTTGACGTTTCGAGAGATGAACTATACAAGGTTCAGTTGGGTTCAAAGGAGATGGATACCTTTGTGAAAGTTCTTTTGAGAATGTACACCGGTATTTTTTCTGATTATGTTACTATTGATGAAGAGAAAATCGCGCGGGCCGGCCGTTATGCCGTTGATGCGGTTAAGGCAAAACTCATCTCTCTTTCAAACAGGCATGTGATGACTTATGTACCAAAATTCCGTTCTCCGATTCTTACATTCTATAATGAGCGGCTATATGAGAAAAACCTTCGTTTATCCGAATCGGAGTATGATGAAAGAGTGGAACGCCGAACCACCGGGATCAATGCCATGATATCCCTCGTTACCGACAATTCCACCTGTCGCAGCGTATCGCTGCTGCGCTATTTCGGTCAGGAGCAATCGGAGCCATGTGGTAAGTGTGATGTTTGTATTGCAGCAAAAAAGAGATGAGTGTGTAGTGTGTAGTGTGTAGTGTGTAGTGTGTAGTGTGAAAGTGAGAGAATTAGGTTTTTAGTGTGATTTGGAATAATGAGAATTAAATGTTTAGAAGTGAGTATTAGAATAAAGCATACCAAGAATAAAGAATAATAATAAATGAAGACTGAAATTATGTTTAAAAATATCAAAGCATTTGTATTTGATGTTGATGGAGTATTTACTGATGGATCTGTGCTGGCGTTGCCGGATGGAGATTTACTTCGTACATTTAACGCAAAAGATTGTTTTGCAGTCAGAATGGCGGTTGACAATGGTTATCCGGTAGCAATAGTTACAGGAGGCTGTTCTCAGAGCATTATGCACAGAGCTGCTTCACTTGGTGTGAAAGCGAGGGATCTCTATCAGTTGTCTAGAGATAAACGTCCCGATTTTTTGAGATTTTGCTCCGATTACAACCTGCAACCCTCAGAAGTGGTATTTGTAGGAGACGATATCCCGGATATACCGGCTCTTCGAGAGGCGGGCCTCGCAGTCTGTCCTTCCGATGCAGTAACTGAAGTAAAAGAGGCCTGCAACTATATTTCTCCCTTTCCGGGAGGCCGCGGTTGTATTCGTGACATTGTTGAAAAGGTGCTTAAAATGCAGGGGAAATGGCATTTTGATCCTACAGCGCCTGTGAGTGCCAATTATCCCGATCACATAACACAGTTATCGAAGAAAACCGGAAGAAATGTTTGAAGAATATAGATTTATACTTGCTTCAAAGTCTCCCCGCAGACACGAACTTCTCGCCGGATTGGATATCAAATTCAAGGTGGAAACAGGTCCTGAGGCACCGGAGGCATTTAACGGAGATATTCCACATTCACAAGTTCCCGAGTATCTTGCTAAACACAAGTCTATCACTTTCCACAGGCCTCTCGAGGCCGACGAAGTGCTCATAACTGCCGATACGCTGGTTTTTGGTCAACAGGAAAAATTGGCTCCGGGAATGTTTTCGGAGGAGACACTCCAAAAATGCGTAATCCTTGGAAAACCGACTGATCGGGAGGATGCGGTCAGGATACTCTCACTCTTGTCGGACAATACACACTATGTGTTGACAGGCGTGGCTATCCGTACTCCCGATGAGACACGCTCTTTTACCACTGCCACCGAAGTTACCTTTAAGAAATTATCTCCGAAAGAAATTTCCTATTACATAGATAATTACGCTCCCTACGACAAGGCGGGTGCGTATGGTGTACAAGAGTGGATAGGTCATATAGGCATCACTTCCATTAGCGGTTCCTACTACAATGTGATGGGACTCCCCGTGCAGTCTCTTTATACTGAACTGTGTAAGCTGTTGCTACACAATTAGGGATAATTTGCCGAAATTGTTTATTTTTGCAGTTTAAACAATTGACAACACAAAGCAAGATACTTAGATAGATGGAACTCCCCAACAAATACGACCCTTCCCTGACGGAAGACAAGTGGTATTCCTACTGGCTTGAGAATGGATTTTTCCATTCGGAGCCCGATGAACGTGAACCATATACTATAGTGATCCCGCCGCCTAACGTAACCGGTGTGCTTCATATGGGACATATGCTCAATAATACACTTCAGGATGTACTGGTGCGCCGTGCCAGAATGACCGGCTACAATGCCTGCTGGGTTCCCGGAACTGACCACGCCTCCATTGCTACAGAAGCAAAGGTGGTGGAGAAACTCAAATCTGAGGGAATTGAGAAGTCGGATATTACACGTGAGGAATTTCTAAAACATGCCTGGGAATGGAGAGATAAACATGGCGGCATCATCCTCGAGCAGCTCAAAAAGCTCGGTGCATCCTGTGACTGGAAACGTACCAGATTTACAATGGACCCCGACTTGAGTGCTGCTGTACTCAATACCTTTGTTTATTTTTACAAAAAAGGACTCATTTATCGTGGAGTGCGTATGGTCAATTGGGATCCCGAGGGACTTACTGCTGTGAGTGATGAAGAGGTAATTCACAAGGAGACTGACTCTAAGTTCTACTACTTGAAATATAAGATCGCCGGCGATGTTGTTGAAGGAGAATGTGACCATGTCACTATCGCTACGACCCGTCCGGAAACCATTATGGCCGACGTAGCTGTCTGCGTCAATCCTGCCGACGAAAGGTATTTTCATCTGCGTGGCAGAAATGTCATCATTCCTCTCATCGACAAAGAGATTCCCATAATAGAGGATGATTATGTGACAATGGACCTGGGTACCGGATGTCTCAAAATCACTCCCGCCCATGACATCAATGACTATGAAATAGGGTTGCGCCATAAACTTCCGGTAATCGACATTATCAACGATGACGGAACACTCAACGAAAAGGCTCGGATTCTTATTGGAGAAGATAGATTTGTTGCCCGCAAAAAGATAGTGAAAATGCTCTCAGAGGCCGGACTTCTCGAAAAGGTTGAAGATTACAAGTCGCAAGTCGGCCATTCTGAGCGTACGGATGCGGTTATCGAACCTAAACTCTCCATGCAATGGTTCCTCAAGATGGAAGATCTTGCAAAAGATGCATTGCAAGTTGTGGAAGATGATTCGGTAAGGCTCATACCCGATAAGTTCAAGAACACATACCGTCACTGGATGGAGAATGTCCGTGACTGGTGCATTTCTCGCCAGTTGTGGTGGGGACAGCAGATACCTGCTTATTACCTTCCCAATGGGGAATGTGTAGTAGAATCCACATTCGAAAAGGCTTTCGACGCTGCCCGTCGGATTGATCCTTCCTTAAAGGCGGAAGATCTGGTTCAGGACGAAGATGTACTCGACACCTGGTTCTCCTCCTGGCTCTGGCCGATATCGGTATTTGACCCTGCAAAACCCGGTTTTCCTGACAAAGCGCCCAATGCAGATCTCGCATATTACTATCCTACGAATGATCTTGTAACAGCCCCCGAAATTCTCTTTTTCTGGGTGGCCAGGATGATTATGGCAGGGGAGGAGTTCTGCCAGGATATACCTTTCCGCAATGTATATCTGACCGGTATAGTACGTGACAAACAGGGTCGCAAGATGTCAAAACAGCTTGGCAACTCTCCCGATCCCATCAAATTGATGAAAGAGTATGGAGCGGACGGCGTGCGCCTGGGAATGCTACTCTGCACATCTGCCGGCAATGACATTCTGTTTGACGAAAGTCAAGTGGAACAGGGCCGTAATTTCAGCAATAAGATCTGGAATGCCTATCGTCTGGTCAAAGGCTGGAAGGTAAGTGATACAATGGCTCAAAGTGATGTCAATCAACTTGCCGTTTCCTGGTTTGCATCAAAACTTGACAAGGCCATTGAAAGTATAGATGAAGATTTTGCAAAATTCCGCATTTCAGATGCAGTTATGACTATCTACAAACTCTTCTGGGATGATTTCTGCTCCTGGTACCTGGAGATTATCAAGCCTTCATTCATAGATGGTGTGCAGGAGAGTATGGACAAGGCTACTTTTGATGCTACCATCTCCTATTTCGACGCACTTCTCAAGATACTGCATCCTGTCATGCCTTTCATTACAGAGGAACTTTGGCAGAATATTGAGGAACGTAAAAAAGGTGAGACCATCATGCTCCAGCAGATGCCTCTTTCCACCGGTCATGATGCAACCCTCATTGCAGCTTTTGATAAAGCAATCGAGACTGTTGTCTCTATCAGGGCGCTCAGACAGTTAAAAAATATCTCTCCTAAAGAACCCCTTGCAGTGCAGGTCAAGAGTACTTACTATCCGGCGATAATCACTTCTGTAATTTCCAAGATGGCCAATGTGCCTAATTTACAGATTGTGGAGCAGTTTGACACTACATTGGCAGGACAATCCTTTATGGTGGGCACTATCGAGTATTTTGTGCCCCTGGAAGGTATGATCGATATGGATGAAGAGATTGAAAAGATCGAAGCCGAAATCAAACGTTATGAAGGCTTTATAAAAGGAGTGAATGCCAAACTTGGTAATGCTGCATTTGTGGCAAATGCTCCTGCAAAGGTTGTAGCGCTTGAGCGTAAAAAACTCTCCGATGCGACTACCAAAATAGAGACACTCCGGGCACGCCTGGCAACACTGAAATAGTAATATAGATTAATATAATACCACACAAAATGAGAAATTTGTTATTATTCGGATCATTCGGCTGGCAGGAAATTCTGATTATCGCCTTTATCGTACTGCTTATTTGGGGCGGTAAGAAGATTCCCGAGCTTATGAAGGGCCTTGGAAAGGGCGTCCGTAGTTTCAAGGAGGGCATGAAGGAAGTGGAAAATGAGGTGAAGGGAATGGACGATGAACCCAAAAATGGCGATAAGGAGAAGAAATAACCCTTACATACTGCTCTTCTGATGGGAAACAGCAATATGTCCTTTTGGGAGCATCTCGATGAGTTGCGGAAAGTACTTTTTCGTTCAGTCGCAGTGCTTGTGGTGCTGATGATCGTCGCCTTCTTTTTCAAGGAGACGATTTTCGGTAACATCATATTTGCGCCCCTGACATCTGATTTCTGTCTCTATCGATGGTTGGATGCCCTGCTTGTCCTTATGGGTTCGGAACCGATAGGGGAGTTTTCGATTGAACTGATAAACATTGAGATGGCGGCTCAGTTCTTTACTCATGTCAGGATATCTCTTTATGTGGCATTGATTGTAGCGATGCCCTTTATCTTTTACCAAATATGGACATTTGTGCGCCCGGCGCTCTATGAGAATGAAAAAAGGGTTATAAGGCGTGCATTTGGATTTGCGGGGATTCTGTTTTATGTTGGGATTGCGGTAGGCTATCTTATGGTGTTTCCGCTTACTGTGAGGTTTCTGGGTACATATCAAGTATCGCCTGATGTTCCCAATCAGATATCCCTCAATTCCTATATCGGGATGTTTGTCTCGTTGATCCTGATTATGGGAATCGTTTTCGAAATGCCGGCACTTGCGGCAGTACTCTCCAAACTTGGAATCATAACCAAAGAGTTTCTTAAGAAATATCGTAAACATGCCCTGGTGATACTTCTCATTCTTGCGGCACTAATAACTCCTTCCGGAGATGCAGTGACGATGTTATTTGTGGCAATTCCACTCTATTTTCTTTATGAGGTGAGTATTCTGGTCTGCAGGTCGGGCAAAACTGAAGAAGATGAGGTTGCGGCTGATGCCACGGGAGGTGAGGAGTGATATCGATCAGTGATCTCACTGTCTCATTCGGAGGATTTACCCTCCTGGACAGTATCAATTTTCACATAAGTGAGAAAGAGAAAGTGGGTCTTGTCGGCAAAAACGGAGCAGGTAAATCCACCATTCTCAAACTAATAATGGGCCTCCAGTCGCCCACTTCGGGCAAGGTCATGATGCCCTCTGATAGGAAGATAGGTTATCTTCCCCAGATAATGAAACATTCCCGCGGCAAAAGCGTCATCGAGGAGGCGATGACGGCATTTGCCGAGCACAATGAGCTCAACATACGGATGGACCGGATATCGCACGAGCTGGCAAATCGTACCGATTACGAATCGGATGGGTACCACAAACTTATAGTAGAACTAAACGAAATCGGCGATCGACTCAGGATTTATCCCCTCGAATCCCCCCGTGTTCAGGCAGAGAAAACCCTGCTGGGACTGGGCTTTCGCAAAGGCGAACTTGACAGAATGACAAGTACCTTCAGCCACGGCTGGAATATGCGAATTGAACTGGCAAAAATCCTCCTTCGCAATCCCGATATATTGTTGCTTGATGAGCCAACCAACCATCTCGACATCGAATCAATTCAGTGGCTCGAAGAGTATCTCAAGAGCTTTCCGGGTGCATTGATACTGATATCTCACGATCGCAGGTTTCTCGACAATTGCACCAACCGTACAGTTGAGGTTATGCTGGGCAAAATCCACGATTATAAAGTACCCTATTCTCAATTTGTGGAGTTGCGGAAGGAGAGAATAGCTCAGCAGCGTGCTGCTTACGACAATCAGCAGCGTATGATCGAGAAAACTGAAGAGTTTATTGAAAAATTTCGGTATAAGCCCACCAAAAGCAATCAGGTGCAGTCCAGGATTAAGCAACTGGAAAAGCTCGAACGTATAGAGATAGATGAGGAGGATTTGAGTGCAATTACCGTCCGGTTTCCCTCTGCACCGCGTTCCGGAGATGTAGTGTTTTTCGTCAAGGATGCAACGATAGGCTATTCAAAACCCAGGAAGAAGATAGTCTTGAGCGGAGCCAATATCACCATCAGAAGAGGGGAGAAGGTAGCTTTCGTGGGGCGGAATGGCGAGGGTAAGACCACAGTCATGCGTCTGCTCACCGGCGAACTTACTCCATTCGAAGGTGAGGCGGTGGTCGGATACAATGTTAAGACCGGCTATTTTGCACAGAACCAGGAGGATTTATTGGACAAAAAAGATACGGTGTATGAAACTCTGGACAAGATCGCAGTGGGAGATGTAAGAACCAGACTCAGGGATATACTTGGCGCTTTCCTCTTCAGAGGTGAAGATATAGATAAGAAAGTAGCGGTACTCAGCGGCGGCGAGCGTTCACGATTAGCCATGGCAAAGCTGATCTTGCACCCCTACAATCTGCTAGCGCTTGACGAGCCGACCAACCATATGGACCTTCGTTCAAAAGATGTGCTGAAACAGGCGTTGCAAAAATATGACGGCACGCTGATTATAGTTTCGCACGACAGAGATTTCCTGGATGGACTGGTAGAGAAAATATATGAGTTTGCCGATGGGCAGGTGAAGGAGCACCTAGGCGGAGTTGATGATTTCCTTTACCGTAAGAAAATAAGTTCGCTAAGGGAGATAGAGATAAAACAACAGCCAACTTCTCAGGCCGCTTCCGCGCCCGTGAAGGAAAAATCCTCTACCTATGAGGAACAGAAATACCTCTCGAGAGAGGAACGTAGAATAAAAAACCGCCGGCAACGGCTGGAAAATGAAATATCATCTCTGGAAGAGGAGATCTCTGCATTAGAGGGAATTTTGGCATCGCCCTCTCCGGAAGATGATATAGTGGAAATCACACACAAATATCAGGATCTTCAATTAAATCTTGAAACCAAAATGGATGAATGGGCATCCCTCACAATAGACTGACATAATGGAAGAAAAGAAACAACACTATCTCTTCGGTATGCACCCCGTGCACGAAGCAATCAAGACAGGCAGAAAGTTTGAAAAAATTCTATTCAAGCAGGGGCTTGAAGGGGATAATTTCAGGGCACTCTTTGATCTGGTTAAACAGAAAGAGATTCCTTTCCAGTTTGTGCCCGGAGAAAAGTTGAATAAAATATATCGCGGTTCACATCAGGGCGTTATCGGCTATATGTCTCAGATAGACTATCTGCCATTCGAAGCTGTTGTCGAAAAGGCACTTGCTGAGTCTCCAAACCCTATTTTTCTCATGCTCGACGGTGTGAGTGACGTACGAAATTTCGGTGCTATAGTTAGAAGTTCGGAGTGTGCCGGAGTAAGCGGAGTTATACTTCCCGCCAAAGGAGGGGCTGCCATTAATGCCGATGCGATAAAAACATCAGCAGGAGCACTTTTCAGAGTACCTGTCAGCAGGGTTCCCAATCTGCGTATTCCGTTGTATTATATGATTGATGCCGGTTTTCAGGTTGTAGGAGCAACAGAAAAGGTCGGCGGTTCAATCTACGAAGTAGATTTCACTCAGCCGACCGTAATCGTCATGGGTTCGGAAGGTAAGGGTATTTCCGATTCGGTGCTTTCGCTTTGTAATGTTAAGGCAGCGATTCCTATGTCAGGTCAGATCGGTTCCCTTAATGTATCCGTGGCTACTGCCATAGTGCTTTTTGAAGCAGTTAGGCAGCGGATGCCTAAAATCTAGTCAATACGACGGAGACTGGAGCCGCGGCTTATCTCGGATGTGATGCTTATAGACTTGTCTGTCTTGTAGGTGCAGGAAGAGGCTCCGGAACACTCTACATCAAGACGTCTTGTCACATATATGCTTGCTTTGGCCGTACCTGAAAGGTCGATTTCTGCATCTTTGGTCTTCATATCTTCAGCCACGATAGAGCTGACACCGCTACCTTCGAGAGAAACTTCGTCAGCGGTACCGGAGAGGAGTGCCTTTGAGGCTCCGCTACACTCGAGATCCACCTTTTCGAATTCTCCATTCACTTCAGCTTTTGATGCGCCGGAAATCTCAATCTCAAGTTCGTCTGCCGTAATATTGCCATATAATTTGCTTGCGCCGGATACCTTGATGTCGGCTTCTAGGAAGTCACCTTTTAGATCTCTTACAGTGGATGCCCCGCTAATTGAAACCTGAATCTCTTTTGCCACCATATTCAATCCATAGACTAGACTGGCACCGCTGAGTTTCATCACAAATCTGCCCTTTCCACAGTCAAATTGATCATTAGTGTGGAATTTGGATGCTCCTGAAAGTGTGAGCCTGGTGAGTACCGGCATTGTTATTGTCGCTCTGGCAATTTTGTTTTCGTTCCTTAAAACTCTTCTGCTTGGATTGTCCAGACCTATGGTAAGAGTTCCCTTGGCATTCTGAACTAAAAGATATTTATCAAGATCATCACTGATAGTAACAACAATAGAGTAGGTGTTGCCACGTATGACCTCCACGTCAAACCAATGGGAGATGTCCAGATTCTCAAAACCTTGATAGTCAAAAGTTTTTACTGTTTGTGCGTTGCTTGTGAGCATAAAGCCCAGAATTGCTGCAAATGTTAGGATAATACGTTTCATTTCAGTTGTTTTTATTGTTCTAATTATTTTTATTGTTCCTATTAATTATAAGTGACGGATACGTCGGTGCGTAAGCGATGCCAGATATTTCCTGAGTTCGATTACGCTTTCTACCCTTCGGTTGTAGTATTCCTTGAGCACTTCGGCTTTTTCTTGCTTACTCATCTCTTCGGGAAGTACTTCCATAAGGGGAATGTACTCGGAGGTGATGCTTTCCAGAGTGTTAAAATGTTCACTTACTCCGTTATCGGGAGCATAAGCTGTCAGTGACGACAGATGCTCATAACTCTCTCTTACCACATCCATATAGGCATTATAGATATCCTGCGGATCTTCCATAACTGCCACGGTTTTAGAGAAGCTCACACTCTTTACGCTCATAGTCTTGATCAGCAGATTGGCTCCAAAAATCATCATTATAGATGCAGCAACAGGGAAGAGTACTGCCTTCCAGAATACTCGTTTGCGTCGTGTATTCCTGCGGAATTCAATCCTTTTAGCAGGATTGGCTTTCTCTAAAAACCTCTCGAAATGGCCCTCTGCAGGCTCCATATCGTCAAGCATTTTCCTTATGTTCTCCAATTCTTTCATTTTTCCAATATTTTTAAAAGCATTGCCTTTCCTCTACTAACCTGGGAGCGAATCGTTACCTCTTTCTGTTCCGTTATTTGGGATATCTCCTGATAATCCATTCCCTCAAAAAGAGAGAGGGTCAAAACCAACCGATAGGGATCTTTCATTGTTTCAAGTGCCTCTTTAACCCGTTTTACCTCTTCCTTTGTGGAAATTACCATTTCAGCACTCTCTTCTGCGGAAAGACTTTCAGGTTGTTCATAACTCTCTTTGAAAATCTGTTCCCTTTTGATGACCCTCAATCTGTCAATAGACCTTCTGATACAGGTGCGAATGAGCCAGGCAGAGATCTGAGCGGGTTCTGCGGGCGGGGTTTCCATCTGCAAAAAGCGCAGAAGCGTATCATGCATTATCTCTTCAGCGTCGGCACCATTGCCTACTATCCTGTAACTCGCGTTGAAAAGCCGCCTGTAGTGAGTGTCGTAAAACTTTTTGATCTCTTTCTGTGTCATCACTCTCCTTTCTATCTATAAGACGGAGCTTTACTCCAATTGTTGCAACTGTTGCACAATTTCTTGATAATTCGTAAATTTGAGAATTATTTATGTAACCTTAAAAAATTGTTTATTTTTTATGATATTCTTATTGGATTCCCACTGTGACTCTCCGCTGATGCTGGTCAAGGGCGCAGATTTCGGGCAGACAGTCCAGCAAGGCTATACTCCGGGTAAGTTTCCTGTTACGCATGTGGATTTTGCAAAAATGAAAAAGGGAGGGGTCAACGGCTCTTTTTTCGCTATTTATACCTCAAACTCCCTCTCTCCGGATGAGTCTACCCGAAGGGCTTTCGAGCTTATCTCCGGGGTTTATGATGCTGTAGAGCAGAATCCGGACAAGGTGGCCTTTGCCACTACTCCCGCACAGGCTAAACGCAATAAAAAGAACGGACTGATCTCCATTTTCCTGGGTATGGAAAATGGAGATCCGATACAGAAGGATCTCTCCATGCTCAGGATGTTTTATCGTCTGGGTGTAAGGTATCTTACATTGACACACGCCGGCAATAATGAGATTTGTGACTCCTGTGCCCCAAAGGAGAAACGTTGGGGTGGCGTAAGTCCCTTCGGAAAAGAGGTAATTGAAGAGTGCAACCGTCTTGGAATGCTTATCGACGTATCACATATCTCCGATGACTCATTTTGGGATGTTCTCAAATATTCCAAGGCACCTGTAGTGGCTACACACTCCTGCTGTCGTGCACTTGCCTCACATTCACGTAATATGAGCGACGAAATGATCGTAGCTTTGGCAGATAAAGGAGGTGTGATTCAGATCAATTTTTATCCCGCTTTTCTCGATAATGAGTATGCAGCATCTGAGATATGGGATCTGGAGGATATTTTTGAGTTAGCTGACAAGGCCTGGCAGAAAGATAAATCAAATGTAGAACTTCAGCAACAACTTGAAAAGTCCGTCATCGATATGAATGCTATTAAGAAACCCTCCTACAAAAGAGTTGTGGACCATATCGACCATGTGGTCAGTCTTGTAGGCGTTAAACATGTAGGACTCGGCAGCGATTTCGACGGTATAAACACCACTCCGAAAGGTCTCGAGGATATCAGCAAAATACAGCGAATAATCATCGAGCTACGCAGACGCGGCTATAAGGAGCATGAAATCAAGGCGATTGCCGGAGGCAATTTCTTCCGTGTGATGGATGCAGTCCAGAGGTTTGCTGACGAAGAATAATCCTTTTTTGCAACAAATTATTTTGATAAGATATGAAATTTTTTATCGATACTGCCAATCTGGAGCAGATTAAAGAGGCTCAGGCACTCGGAGTCCTGGACGGAGTTACTACCAACCCTTCACTTATGGCCAAGGAGGGTATCAAGGGCGATGTCGCCATCAAGGCACACTATCAGGAAATATGTAAAATTGTTGACGGTGACGTAAGCGCGGAAGTTTTCGGAACTGAATATGACGATATGATCCGTCAAGGTGAAGAACTTGCGGCTCTTCATCCGCAGATAACTATCAAACTTCCCTGTACGAAAGATGGCATTCGTGCAGTAAAGTATTTCTCCGAAAAAGGAGTTAAGACCAATTGTACCCTTGTTTTTACTATGGGACAGGCACTGCTCGCAGCCAAAGCGGGAGCCACCTATGTTTCTCCCTTTGTAGGACGTCTGGATGACATTTCGAGCGACGGAGTAGCTCTAATTAAGGAAATCGTAGATGTTTTCAACTACTACGGTTATCAGACTCAAGTTCTCGCAGCCTCAATCCGCCATACGCAGCATATCATTGACTGTATGAAAGCGGGTGCCGACGTAGCCACTTGTCCACTAAAAGCCATTCTGGGTCTTCTCAACCATCCTCTGACAGATAAAGGTGTGGAAATCTTCGTGGCGGATGCCAGGAAAATGGAAGGCTGATGAGAAGCTATAAGGAAAAATTCATGCGCCTTGCGATTGACCTCGCTGCTGAAAATATTAAAAACGGGGGAGGCCCTTTCGGTGCTGTAATAGTAAAAGATGGTGACGTGGTGGCCACCGGATGCAACCGCGTAACAGCTTCCAATGACCCTACAGCCCATGCAGAGGTAAGTGCAATTCGTGCAGCCTGTAAGGCACTTGATACATTTGTTCTCGAAGGATGCGAAATCTACTCCTCCTGTGAACCCTGTCCGATGTGCCTCGGAGCCATCTATTGGGCTCATCTCGATAAACTCTATTATGCCGCCAACAAACACGATGCTGCTAATGCCGGCTTCGACGACTCCTTCATATATAAGGAACTTGAACTAAAGCCGGAAGATCGCCGCCTTAAAACCGAGATGCTGCTACAAAAAGAAGCCCTCCGGGTTTTCGAATCCTGGAAGACTCAAGAAGACAAAGTGGAGTATTGAGTGTGTTGTCTGTAGTCAGTAGTGGCAGGCTACTCGGAACTCAGAACATGCAACTCGCATCACTTACAACTCCACATACCCCGTAATACTAAAGCCCTAATGCCTCTTCTATCTGCTGCATTACAGCATAACGGTTCAAGTCGGCACGGTTGGCAAAGACCAGAACGAGAGTTTCGCTCTCGGGATAACGTGCAGCCAGTATTTTAAATCCGCCGTTATCGCCGGTATGATAAATTTTCAGAGGTGAGGTCTCCGTTGCCGGCTCAATAAACCAGCCATATCCATACCAGGTATTGGGACGGTTTTGATAGCTGCTGAATTTGCTGCCGCTTACTTTTATTTGGGGTGTATGTGCAGCATTCAGCATTTCTTTTCCAAGTACCGTATGGTTGCGAAGAGCTTTTTCCCATAATATAAATTCGTGGGTTGAAGTGTACATACCGCCGTCCGCTTTGGTTGCGAAAAAGTTGACCTCACCATAATCATACTCGTACCACTCCTTCTTAGTTTCTTTATCTATCTCGCTTGCTGTACGCTCCTCAGGCATATTTGAGACATCTTCATATTCATATCCATGAGCCATATT
Organism: Bacteroidota bacterium; assembly: GCA_029567375.1. Lineage (GTDB taxonomy): Bacteria > Bacteroidota > Bacteroidia > Bacteroidales > UBA932 > Cacconaster. Next base: position 50,247 of record JAKQLB010000166.1, read on the forward strand.
CGGTATAAGGTCCTCTTTATCTGCCTCGAAAAAGAGAGTTTGCTCCATTCCTGCCGGAATAAAAATATTCTCCTTCACATATTCTACGAAGGGCATTCCTGAAACTTTCTCCACAATTGACGCAACAACCAGGAATGTAGGATTGATATATTCATATTCTGTTCCCGGCTCAAAATGAAGGAAATCGAGGTCAGGCAGATATTGCATTACAATCTCTTCCGTAGCGATCAGATTGCGCTCTTTATCGCTCCTATCACGCGCATCGGGAATACCTGACGAGTGGGAGAGAAGATGTTTTATCTGAATTTTTTCATAAAAATCAGCCTTATACTCAGGGAAATAGCTCTTCACGTTATCCTCCAGCGAAAGTTTTCCTTGCTCAGCGAGTTGTAGTACTGCTACTGCCGTAAATTGTTTTGACACTGAGGCAATGTTGAAAAATGTGTTGCCGTCAATAGCGGCTCCGCTCTCGAGGTCGGCTATGCCGTAACCTTTGTCTAAAATTATCTCATCACCTTGTAGGACAAGTACTGCTGCACCAGGTTCATCTGACGGAAATAGTTCAGAAAAGATGGAATCGATTTTCGAGGCTGCCACATCCTTTGGAGTTGGGGAACAGGCTGCGATAAACGTTGCTGCCATAATTAATAGAATTGTTCTTTTCATAATACTAAAATTGCTATTGGCCATTGGCTGTTAGCTTTTGGCTTGGCTAATTGCTGTTAGCCGTCAACCCTTGGCTTTAAATTGTTAATTGCTAATTATCTCGCACCCCGAAACCCCGCAACACCCTCAACTACCCACTACATACTACACACTACCCACTACCCACTACCCACTACCCACTACCCACTCTCCTTTTCAATTTCCAGACGGAGCAGATTTAGAGCATTTGATGCAAATCTCTCTATATTGGTCACTCTGTTCGAGGAAAATTTCACCATTCGGGTGACTACACGCTCTTTTGTGGCAACTGCAAGCCAGGCTGTGCCCACCGGCATGGTGGGAGTGCCGCCCCCAGGTCCGGCTATGCCGGTCGTAGCTATGGCATAATCGGTGTCGAGCAGTCTGATCAATCCGGTAGACATTGCTATTGCGGTCTCCTCGCTTACTGCACCATGGGTTTCAATTGTCTCCGCAGGTACCCTGAGGAGGTTGGTCTTCACTTCATTAGCGTAGGAAATGACAGAGCCTTTGTAATAGTCGGAACAGCCCGCTACCTGTGTAATAAGCTCGGAGATTCGGCCACCCGTACAGGATTCGGCCACTGCGAGCGTTCTGCCCAGACTCCTTAGTTTACGCCCTATGACAGTCTGCAGGTTATCCTCGCCTTCGCCATATATTGCATCACCGATAATCTCTTTCAAGGAGGATATATAAGGGGAAAAATCCGGAGTACCCTCTCCAAAGTGGGAGAGTCTTAGTCTCACTCCTATGGTAGGGTTGGGCAAATATGCGAGTTTTATGTTCTCCGGAAGGGCGTCCTCCCAACTCTCTATCTGTTTGGCAAGTGTGGATTCAGGAATTCCGAATGTAACAATCGTGTGATGCGTAATATGCTCCAGATCAAAGTGATCACGGATATCATCCATCACCTTTGGCAGCAAACCCATCGTTTCAAAGGGAACTCCGGGGAGCGAATAGAGTGTGGAGGCGCCTTTAGGGCCGAGTTTGCGGAAAACCATGCAGGGAGCTGTACCCAGTTCGTTGGGAATTACCTCACAGGTGTCCGGTACGGTGGCCTGCTCTATGTTTGACTCAATCATAGGAATACCTCTGGCACTCATAAGTCTCTCTATTATCCGATATTGTTCCTCCGAGCGGACAAACGATGAAGCTCCCGATAACTCTTTTAGAGCGAGTTTGGTAATATCGTCCCTGGTGGGGCCCAGGCCCCCTGTTACTATCACTATATCAGTGTTATCCAGACATAACTGCAATCTTGAGACAATCTCCTCGTGGAGATCACCTACAGAGAAGTGATAGCGTACTCTTATGCCGATGCGGTTGAGAGCCCTCGATATCTCGGCAGAATTGGTATTGACTATCTGACCGATGAGTATTTCATCACCGATGGTACATATTGATGCTGTTGTCATTTTACGCCTGAAGGGGTATTATCGGTAGTGTCCGCCAAAGACCTCTCTTTCTCCACGTTACGCAGATGCTTGAGGATTTTCTTCACATATCCGGGGCCGTTGTATATGAATCCGGTATATACTTCAATCAGAGAAGCACCGGCATCCAGCATCTCCTGGGCTTGTTCGGGAGTCATTATGCCGCCTACACCTATAATGGGTATGGAGCCTCGGGTTTTGTCGTGGATGTACCGCACCATTTTAAGTGACTTTTCAAAGAGGGGAGCACCGCTGAGTCCGCCATCACCGATATTCTTCACATTATCTGGGGGAGTAACGAGTCCCTCACGGCTGCGTGTAGTATTAGTGGCCACAATGCCATCTATACCTGTTATCTGTACAAGGTCGATGATCTCATCAATCTGCTCAAAGGGGATGTCGGGGGAGAGTTTTAAGAGGATTGGATGGTATTCATCATTGAATTTGCGAATAGTGATTAGTCTGTCCAAAATATTGGAAAGCATCTCTATGTCCTGAAGTTCGGTGAGGTCCTTGACATTTGGACAGGAGATGTTGAGGACGGTCATATCTGCGAAGTCGTACATCAATGTGAAGGCCTTTTCGTAATCTTCTGCCGCTTCTTCATTGGAGGTAGCGGAGTTTTTGCTGATATTGGCTGCAATTATAATATCGCGGGGAGGAGTGCTCCGAAGATTGTCGATAGCGTTTCTCACTCCTAGGTTGTTGATGCCCATCCGGTTGATGATTGCGTCGTCTTTGACGAGACGGAAGCAGCGTGGTTTGGGATTTCCGATCTGGGGTTTGGGAGTGAGGGATCCTATTTCTATAAAACTGAATCCAAAGCAGGCAAGGTCATTATAGCATTCGGCATTTTTATCCAGGCCTCCTGCAATGCCCACCGGATTTTTAAAGTGTAGGCCAAAGAGGTTACGCTCCAGAGCAGGAGTCTTGACTCGGTACATTAGTCTAAGCAAAGGCTGGAGTCCGGGAATATGTCTTGTAAATCTAAGTAAGGAGAATATTAGTTTATGTGCCCTTTCTGGATTGAAAAGAAAGAGAATAGGCCTTATTAGAAATTTGTACATGATATGTAATGGTTTTCATTACAAAAGTAGTCATTTTTCTTCAAATGTGCCATCGCTGTAAAAAACGGTGATACGGACTATGTGTTTATCTCTTTTTGCGGCAGGAATATCCGGGTTAGAGGTAGCGATGGGGTCTAAAATGCGATTCTCAGAGGGTTGAGAGGGTTCGGAAACTCTTGTAACATGTTGAGATACAGGAGGAGTTACCGGTGGTTCTTCCTGTACGTCATTGGGCATACTTGGCGTGGGTATTTGCTCGGTTGGCCTTTCAAATGCGGTTTCAGGAACAAATTGAGGCATATCGAAGAGCGATGCTCTAGTCCTATCGGCAGGTATGTCAAAGAGAGTGGCAGGGGATGATGGGGTAGTAGTCGTCTGTGTCGTGTCAGGAGCAGGTGAGGTTGTCGGTGCAATCGTTGGTATAGGAGAAGGCGGGGGAGCAGAGATTTGACTTTTATAAGGTTTGCCTTTGCCGAGGATCAGCCATTCAGGATTTATCTGTGGAAAATTTATGAGTATCCCCTGGATAAAATCAAAACTGGGTTTATTACGTCCTGAGAGAAGGTGGGAGATTCCCGAACGCTGGATCTGCAATATGTCTGCAAGTTTTGAGGGAGTAAGATCTTCGAGCTCCAAAAATTGTTGTAAACGCTTATCCATAATCTTGTAAACTTAATTTGCTACAAATGTAATACTTATTTTGATTACAAATGTAACCAAATGGAAATATTTAATAAGTTACAAATGTAAATTACAGAAATAAACAGCATGAATGTGGTATAAATAAGGGTTTTAGATAAAGCATTATTAGAGATAAACTGAATAAAGTACTGGGTTTCTTTACGTTATATAATAAATAACCTTCTTTTATGTCCGGATTGCGCCTTATAGAGTCGTTTTTTAACGTTGTATACACTAATTTACTTTAGATAATAATATATAAAGCTCTGGGTTTTAGGTAAATGTATTATTAAAATTATTTAAATAACTTTTAGTTATTAACCTGTGTTGATAATTATTAGGCTTAATGCATTATACAAATGTAAATATCAATTTTTTCTCAATTCCCGTAATTTTAGATTACATATGTAAATAAAGAAGCTTTACTTTGTAAACATTTGTAAACAATAGCTGAGTTCACAATTGTAATCAAGTTGCTCTAAAACGACTTTATCTGACAGGTTATAGTTCTACTATGTTCAGATTAGTAAAGCGCTTAAATCGCTTAAAAATGGCCTTTATTCAAATCTAATGATTTACCTTTGTATACTTTATCAATGGTATGATTACAGATAAGATTCGAATGGAAGAATATGAGTATCCCCTGCCG
>JAKQLB010000197.1 GCA_029567375.1 Bacteroidota bacterium
ATTGTATAGAGAATATGCGATATAAAAGAGATTGATTAAATATGGTAGTCATGACGGACATTTTAATAGAAGAGGCAGCGAAGGCTATCTTCTATAGAGACATGGTAGACGGTATAGTTGATGCCGGATGGTATGACATTCGGACGTTTGAGACAGAGCCAAATGTATCAACTGGCGAAAGAATCAGAGCGAAGTATAAGCAGAAAGCAGTAGAATATTTAAAGTTTATTGGGGCGATCTAAATGGAAATTTGTTTTAAAGGGAATAGAGTGGCCTATGCTAGATGATGGAGTGTGAATCTTATAACAATTCGTCTTACTATGTACCAGAAGGCAGAGCTTATTGAAGCTCTTCCGTCTTCCCCTTTCTCTGTTAAAGATCTTAAAAAGAAACTGAGCAAAGGATTTCAGGGAAAGGAGCTAGGCCAGGTCTTACGCGCTCTGGAATATCGAGGAGTCGTATGCAGAGCCGGAACTACCGGAAGGCAGAATAGATTTATCTTGTGGAAGAAGGTGGAGAAGTAGTGGAGTGCGGTAGAAGGAGAATCGTGATAAACATTCCGGTTCCGGACGCGGCTCTCTGGAAAGGGGAACCGAGATTTGTAATAATCGCGGGAAAATATCCACCGGGGAAAATCCGGGGCATGGCCGGAGGCTCGGCAACCGGATTGACCCGTAGCGAATCGAGCTTCTCGCGAGATGAGCGTCCGAAGCTGAGGCAAGAGAATAATAATCCCTCGGGATTACAATCCCTCGGAACGCTCCCCTTCGGGTCGCTATACCTCAATCTCCTGAAACGGAGATTTCGGCCAGCCATCGAATGTAATCTTCTGTCCCTCTAATTGCGTCGGACACGAATTTTGCTTTCTGGCCCCTGGGAATTGTGTCTAAAAACCGATCTACGTCGGTTGCAAAAGTTATTGTGTGTGGTACAGCACGAGACATTTTTAATCCTCCGATTCCTATATATGGTGCATATGGTATTTGTGACTGCGCCCGTCCCCTTTAGGGGACGGGCTTCTACGGATTGAATACCGACAGATTGTAGTCCCAATCTGAGTATGTTTATCGCCGCGTTCCAGTCTCGATCCATCTCTAGGCCACACTGAGAGCACTTATGGACACGATCTGAAAGCGACTTTTCAACTAGAATGCCACACCTAGAACACATCTTAGACGTATTTCTCGGATCAACTAGAACAACCATCGAACCGGCACTCGCAGCCTTGTACGAAGTTAAAGTCACCAGCATGTTCCAAGCTACGTCATGGATGCTTTTGGCTAGGTTATGGTTATGGGTCATGCCTTTTATGTTTAAGTCTTCAAAGGCGATTAGACCATGTTTCTTGACTAACTGGCTGCTGATTTGATGAGCGAACTCATACCGCTTATTGGCTATACGCTCATGGACTATCTGAACTACCTTGAGGGCTTTCTTTCGCTCTGGTGTACCTTTTGGAGCCTTAGAAAGCCGCCTTTGGGCTTTGGCAAGCTCTTTCTCTTCATCTCGGAAAAATCGAGGGTTGGCTATCTTCTCACCATTGGAAAGAGTAGCAAAACTCTCTAAACCGACATCTATACCAACCAAAGATCCGTCTTTCCAGGGAGGCTTAGGATTATCTTCAAGTTCAACTGAGAAACAAGCAAACCATTTCCCGATAGTCGTCCGGCAAACCGTTAGACGCTTGATCCTGCCTTCTATGGGCCTATGGAGCTTGATCTTGATATCGCCGATTAAAGGCAACCGGAGTTTCCCATTAACTACTCTGCCACCTTTCTGTGGCTGAGGATATGTGAAGGAGTCATACCAACCCTTACCCCGGAATCGAGGATATCCCGGTTTCTCTCCGGCCTTAACTCGCCTGAAGAAAGATTTAAAAGCAAGATCAACCCTCTCCTGGACGTTCTGAAGGGTTTGAGCATAAACCATCTTTAACTCGGGTTTATCTTGTTTCCATTTTGGAAGGAGATTATGGGTCTCAAATTTAGACACCGATCTCCCTTCCTTCTCCCATGCCTCTTTTCGGTACGCGAGGGTTTGATTGTATATCCATCGGCATAAGTCCAAGACCTTCTCCATATGGGTTTTTTGGAGCTTGGTGGGATAGATCCTAAACTTATATGCTTTGAGCATATCTTTCGCTATGCTGTTATGCTATAAATAGATTGTGGCATAGCGGCGAAGCACAATTTATCCCGGCCTAAAGACCAGAACGGAGAAATTTTAGCCAGCGAAAAAAAATGAGCAAGCTAAGGTTTCGGCGACGAAAATCAAAGCGGATAAAAATTTAAAGCCTAGAAAATTAGGGCGGCAAAAAAAAATAGAGCGGAAGAAAATTAAGGCGAAAAAAAATAAGGCCCTAAAATTTAGGATGAGAAAATTCTAGCAACCGGAATCTTCCTAATCCATATCGCGGTTAATTGCTTGCAGCCAATGGGCAATCTCACGAAAGGCACAATTACCCTCAATTCTGAGCATACATAAATCCCCCCTCACCTGATCCGTCTCTACATCTTTCTTTTAAAATTGGACAAAAACTTATCATATTTTTTAACCTCCTTAAGTTCTCCCAAACATCTTTTCAATAGAATATGCTGTTTCTATATATCTTGCAAGTCCTTTGTGGCCTTCAAGAACCTTTGCGTTCTCCGGGAACTTTAGCCTTAAGATGATTTGTTTCCCGGTCTGTAAACTAAAACGTTCAGCGGCTTGAATTGTGGTCCAAGCTCGGACTGGCGGTTTGATAAAACCACACTGTTTATACCTTCTAAGTTTGTTCGCTCCACATACATGATAGACAATCACCGAAATCCCTCCTTGTGAGATTGAGGTATAGCGAGCCAAAGGCGAGTGTTCCGAGGGATTATTATTCTCTTGCCTCAGCTTCGTTTTAGGACGCTCGCGAGGTGAAAAAACTCGATTCGCTACGGGCCATCTGGCGGCTACGCCCGCCAGATTTCCCCGGTGGATATTTTCCCGCGATTATTAGGAATTTTTATCTCTCGGATAAAGCCTCTCGACTTCGAGGCTCTGTATTTATCACGGTTTGTCATATTCACCCAGGGGTTCTCTTCTCCACCTTCTTCCATAAGGTAAATCTATTCTGCCTCCCGGTAGTTCCAGCTCTGCATACGACTCCTCGATATTCCAGAGCCATCAAGACCTGGCCCAATGATTTCTTCTGAAAGCCTTTGCTCAATTTCTTTTTCAGATCTTTTACGGTGAAGGGAACGGAAGGGATTGCTTCAAGAAGCTCATCCTTCTCATACATAGTAAGACGAATTGTTATGAAATTCACACTCCGTTATCTAATCACTAAATCAAGCGCGGCACAGGTATCATAAGGGCGGATTAAATCAAATGAATCTCCCATACGAAACGCCAGACATCTATTCCTCATACATTCGGTTTTGAAAAAGGGACAAAGTTTTTCGTCGGTCATTATTTCTTCTCCTAATAAATCTTTGTCGTTCTATAAACCGCTCCACACTGCCCGCAAGTGACTTGTCGGACAGGTCTTCCTCTGCCATTAACGTGCGTGGATCGCTCAATTAAAGCAATCTGCCCGCCGCAGAGTTTACATTTAATTATTCCACCTTCTGTAATCTAAGAGGTATAACGGCCTTCGATATTTCCTCATTTCCGAAACGAACAAAGACGTATTCTTTATTCATGCCAGTAACTATTCCATATTCTACGTCTGGATGATTGATATCTCCATTTGCATGATACGGAATGTAGGCTACTCGGTCCCCAATAAAGCAAATTTCCATTTAAATCGCTCCAATAAACTTCAAATGTTCTACTGCTTTCTGCTTATATTTTGACCTGATCCTCTCTCCGTTGGATGCGTTTGGTTCGGTTTCGAACTCCCATACATCATACCATCCGGCATCTATCATACCGTCTACCATATCACGATAGAAGATGGCCTTCGCTGCCTCTTCTATTAAAATGTCCATCATGACTACCATATTTAATCAATCTCTTTTATATCGCATATTCTCTATACAATCCATACAAACTCGTCTTAGAACATCTTGAACTCCATTAAATATATAATATTTATACAATCTAAAGGAATCTTTTTCGCAAACATCACATTTCGTCATTAACGCTCGCCTCCGGCTCGCTGATCCTCCGACTGTGAAATACAGTCGTCGGCTTCGTCCACTATGTGCACCAACTTTCTAATTTCTTTGCCATATCCGATTATCCCGTTCCAGGTTAGAAAGCGCTCAATAACCTCGTCGGGGTCCATTTCGGATATGATTTTATAAGACTCGTCATCTCCGGGGTCGATTCCTAGATTGTGACAAAGATCTGCGATGATTTTGTCAGATAGTTTATCTGGATTTACCAT
>JAKQLB010000227.1 GCA_029567375.1 Bacteroidota bacterium
TAATTGAAAAAATAGATATCGGAGGTATTGCACTTATAAGGGCTGCCGCAAAAAATTACCGTGATGTAATCATAGCCTCATGTAAGGAGTCCTATGGGCCGCTACTTCACCTTCTAAAGAGTAAACAGGGCGAGAGTACCATAGAGGAGCGCAGGTCATTTGCCAGACAGGCATTCCATACCTCCTCCTACTATGATACCCGGATATTCAACTGGTTCAATAGGGACAATGCCCATTCAATGGCGCTGCGTTATGGAGAAAACCCTCACCAGCAGGCAAAATATACCGGATCTGTTGAGTCCCTTCCAAAACAGCTGCACGGTAAGGAGATTTCCTACAACAATCTGCTCGACATCGAGGCTGCGTTGGAACTTATGTATGACTTTTCGGAGCCAACGGTGGCCATAATAAAGCACAACAATGCCTGCGGATGCGCTACGCGTAGAACTATATTGGAAGCCTGGAAAGATGCTCTTGCGGGTGACCCCGTATCTGCTTTTGGCGGCATTATCATTGCCAACAGGGCTATTGACGAGGAATGTGCGCAGGAGATCAACAAGATATTTTTTGAAGTAATCATAGCTCCCGAGTACTCTTCCGAAGCGCTCGAAATATTGAAGACTAAGAAAAACAGGATTATCCTTCTAGATAACGGCGTAAGGCCTTCGGCCAAAAAGTTCCGTTCGCTGCTGGGTGGCATTCTCGTCCAGGATAGGGACGAAAAAGTCGAAACTCCGGAAGAGCTCAAGACCGTGACCATTATCGCCCCTACTGCACAACAGGTGGAGGATCTGCTTTTTGCCAATAAACTGGTCAAACACTCCAAGTCCAACGCCATAGTACTCGCCAAAGATTCCATGCTTCTGGCCAGCGGGATCGGACAGACCTCCAGAGTGGATGCACTCAGACAGGCCATCGCCAAGGCCGGATCCTTCGGATTCGACCTCAACGGTGCGGTAATGGCTTCCGATGCTTTCTTCCCTTTCCCGGACTGCGTCGAAATAGCACGGCAAGCCGGTATTGCCGCCGTAATCCATCCGGGAGGCTCCATAAGGGATCAGGAGAGCATAGACCGGTGTAACGCCAACGGAATGGCTATGGTCACTACAGGATTCAGACATTTTAAGCATTGATAACGATATAGTTTTGTAAGATGGTATTTTCATTTTTAACACAGGAACTCGCTATCGACCTTGGCACCGCCAATACGGTCATATTTATGAACGACAAGAAAATCATCGACGAGCCCTCCATTGTCGCTGTCGACAATCTTACGGGGAAAGTTCTTGCCGTAGGCACGAAGGCAAAACAGATGCAGGGCAAGGAGAGCAAGGGTGTAAGGACTATCAGGCCGCTCAAGGAGGGTGTGATTGCAGACTTTGACAGTTCGGAACAGATGATAAGGGCGTTCATCAAGATGATCAACACCCGCAGATCTTTCTTTTCACCGAGTCTGAAGATGGTGGTCTGCATTCCTTCCGGCAGTACTCCCGTGGAAACGCGTGCTGTAAGGGATGCTGCCGAACATTCGGGCGGACGCGACGTATATCTTATATTCGAACCGATGGCAGCTGCTCTCGGAGTAGGCATAGATGTTACGGCCCCTTCGGGAAATATGATTGTAGATATCGGAGGCGGTACTACGGAGATTGCCGTTATTTCACTGGGAGGCATAGTAGCCGACTCCAGCATCAAGGTGGCAGGTGACCAATTTACCTACGAAATCCAGCAGTATATGCGCCAACAGCACAATATAAAGATTGGAGAAAAGACCGCAGAAGAGATCAAAATCAATATCGGAGCCGCCATTTCCGATCTTGACGAACCTATCGAGCCTTACAAGGTTAGCGGTCCAAACCTGATGACAGTACTTCCCATTGAGACCACGGTAACTCCGCAGGAGATCGCTCACTGTCTCGACAAATCACTGGTGAGGATAGAATCTGCAATAATGTCGGTACTCGAGCAGACTCCCCCGGAGCTTTATAGCGATATCGTACATAAGGGCATCTATCTTACAGGTGGCGGAGCCTTGCTCAGAGGTCTTGACAAACGTCTGTTCAAGAAAATCAACATTCCCTTCCACGTGGCCGAGGACCCCCTCAGAGCCGTGGCAAGAGGTACTTGCATTGCACTTAAGAACTGCACCTCGTTCAACTTCCTTATGCGATGAGGAGAAACTCCCGCCTCATAAAGATATTCCTGTCCATTGCATTATTTCTGCTTCTGGAGGGTATTTCAGTCATTCTGATTACCAACAACAGCATAATTCAAAAATACAGGATTATGGGGTTCACACGCTCGGTACAGTCTTTTTTCTGGAAACAGGGAGAGAGCGTTCGTTATTTCCTCAACTACAAAAAGGAAAACCGGTTGCTTGAGGCCGAGAACAGGCTGTTAAAAGAGCGTATCTCCATCCTTAAGAAATATCTTGAAGATGTGAGCGCAGAAGAGGCTATCGCCCATGCTTCAGGTACCGGTGACTACACTTTCATACCTGCCACCATTATCAAAAATTCCATTAACAAGCAACACAACTATATCATACTGAATGTTGGATCCAACAACGGTGTAGAAGAGGGAATGGGAGTGATAACTTCATGGGGCATCGTTGGTATCGTAGATGCGGTGTCGCCACGCTTCAGTTATGTCTCCTCTTTTCTCAACACCTCTCAGAGTGTCAGTGCCAAGATTGTATCTAATGATGTTTTCGGCCCCATGGTCTGGACCGGAGTCGGGAACAGAGCGGTTGTAAGGGAAATTCCCATACATACGGAAGTGTGTATCGGAGACACTATTTCCACCAGTGGCTATTCCGCCATATTTCCTCCGGATATCCCGCTCGGTATCGTCACCTCCGTCGATGAGGTAAATGGAGTGGCTTTGGAGCTTGGCGTGGAAATGTTCCAGAATTTCAGAGCACTGCGCCTCGTAGATGTTGTAATCAACAATTACGGCAAAGAGATAAATATGATTGAGAATGAGATGGAGTAAAAACATATCTATTTTGGTGCTGATTGCCGTAATGATTATCATACAGATTATCATCTGTGATTATATTTATACGGGACCCTATATCCATCTGACTCTTCTGCCGCTGATAATTCTCTCAATTTCTGCAGAACATAGCTATCCAAGACTCGCCCTGATATCATTTGCCGTCGGTTTCTTAATCGATCTAGTCTCAGATGGAATACTTGGCCTCAACTCTGCAGCTGCAGTAATGACGGCCACTTTCGTCAGGCCGATAAGTTATATAACCATCAATCGCGAACGAAGCGACAAACTTGAGCGACCTACCCTCAGTGATGTCGGTTTTTTCAGATATTTCAGGTACTCGACATATCTGACATTGATATTTCTTATCACATACATCCTGCTTGACTGCGCAGGCTTCAGGCCGGCGTCATTCATATTGATGCGTATAGCACTGAGCTATGTTGCAAATATCATAATGATTCTCTTTGTCAGTGTTACACTACTTAACAAGCGTTACTGATGGCACCCTCCCGGCAAAGAAAAAACGTCCTTTTATTCTCCATTATCATCGTCTTCACGCTGATTGTGGCCAGACTCTTCAATATCCAGATAATAAGCAAGTATTATCGCATCAACGCCGAGAATAACGCCCTCAAATATGAAACCCTCTATCCGGCCAGAGGACTTATCCTGGATCGCAACGGGCAGATTCTTGTTTCAAACAAAATCACCTATGACATTATGGTGACACCCGTCGAGGTGGCAGAGTTCGACACATTGGAATTTTGCTCGATATTCGGCATTGACACTTCATTCGTCCACTCCAAATTTCGTGAATATCGCAAATATCGCAGCAGGATAGGATTTCAGACACTGCCTTTCATCAAACAGGTCTCCGGTGAACATTACAATATTTTCATCGAACAACAATATAAGTTTCCGGGTTTTTCCGGGACACCGAGAACTATACGTACCTACCCTATCAACGCCGGAGGCAATCTATACGGATATATCTCCGAAGTGGATGCCGCCTACATTAAAAACAACCCCGACTACAAGCAAGGAGACCATGCCGGCAGGACCGGCATGGAGATGGCCTACGAAGAACAACTTAGAGGAGAAAAGGGATATAATATCTATCTGCGCGATGCACACAACCGCATAAAAGAGCGTTATGAAGAAGGTGAATATGACAAGGCAGCCGTGGCCGGAAAGGACGTGACCAGTACCATCGATGCAATACTACAGGCATACGGCGAAGAGCTGATGCAAAACAAAGTAGGTTCTCTGGTAGCCATAGAGCCCTCTACCGGCGAGATTCTTACGATGGTCTCCAGCCCCGGCCTCGAGACCTCAAAACTGGCTGAAATCAACAAATATTATCAGGAAATAGTTACCGATCCCTACAAGCCCATGTTTAATAGGGCGGTAATGTCACCGCAGCCCCCCGGATCCGTTTTCAAACTGGTAAACGGACTGATAGGGCTTCAAGAAGGGGTTATCACTCCTGCCACCGCTTATTCTTGCCATGGAGCTTATACGGTCGGCAACCTGAGGGTAGGATGCCACGGACATCCTTCTCCCCTCGATTTCAGACGCTCAATAATGATGTCGTGCAACACATACTACTGTTATGTGTTCCGCGCAATCCTCGACAACCCTAAATATGAAATCATTCGCGATTCTTTTACAAAGTGGAAAGAATATGTGGAGAGTTTCGGATTTGGTATGAAACTGAATACCGACATCCCCTCCGAGCAAGCCGGAACTATGCCCACTGCCGAATGGTACGACAGACTTCACGGCAAAAACCGCTGGAGATCACTCTCGATCATCTCCCTGGCCATCGGACAGGGTGAGATTGGTTCCACACCTCTGCATCTGGCCAATCTGGCAGCTACGATTGCCAACCGCGGCTGGTGTTACACTCCGCATCTGCAGAAAGAAATGCCTGATAATCCCATCGACCCTCGTTTCAAAGAGCGTCATTACACAATGGTGGACACCTCGTGGTTTGAGTGTGTGGTGGAAGGTATGTACCTTGCCGTCAACGGAGGTCCCGGTGCCACCGGACGACTTGCCAGTGTGTCCGGGCTCGAAATCTGCGGAAAGACGGGTACGGCACAGAATCCGCATGGCAACGACCACTCGGTATTCATCTGCTTTGCGCCTAAAGATGATCCGAAGATTGCAGTGGCAGCATATATAGAAAACGCCGGTTTCGGAAGCACTTGGGCCTGTCCCATTTCGGCCCTCCTTGTAGAAAAATACCTCAACGGTGAAATCTCCAAAGAGAGGAAATGGCTTGAAACAAATATGATGAACGGATACCTGCTCGACAGGGTAACGGTAAGTAGGAGATAGGCCGTGGGAAGATCAATCTATAGAAAACTCGACTGGACGATAATCACCTGCTACATAGTGCTGGTGCTCTTCGGATGGGTGAATATCTATTCGTCGCTCTATCAAGAGGGCGCGTTCATATTCGACTTCTCTATGGAATACGGCAAGCAGATCGTCTGGATCGGAAGTTCAGTAGTTTTGGCATTGCTGATACTATTTGCCTTACCACCGAAAATATACGCTGCTTTTGCCTGGTGGCTCTACGCATTGATGGGAGTGTTGCTGATTGCGGTTATATTTATCGGAGCCAATATAAAAGGCTCCAATAGCTGGCTTCAGATAGGCAGCATGAGAGTTCAACCGGCAGAGTTTTCCAAAATCACGACCTCTCTGGCGCTGGCCCATCTTATGAGCAGCAAATTTGACTTCAGTTTCAAAAACAGGTCGGATGCTCTCAAGGCATTCCTGGTGCTCCTGCTACCGATGTTAACCATAGTCCTTGAGAAAGAAACCGGCACGGCGTTGGTTTATCTGGGATTTCTGTTGATGTTTTACCGCGAGGGAATGTCGGGCTGGATTCTGATTTTCGGATTGTCGGTGATCGGCATCTTTATAATGACCCTCGTTTTCTCGCCCTATATTTCAATTTTAATAGTGGTGGGACTGGTATCTGTTTTCGTCTCACTGGTGACTCGGAAAAAATGGGTCGTAGCAGTGATTATTCCTATAGTCGTACTGCTGGGATTTATTCCTTCACTCGTCAGTGATATCGGTAGTGTGGAGAAGCCCGCCACGGAAATTGTCTCCATGGAAATTGATACGGATGATGCTGTGGACGAGCTAGCTTCAATTGCGGATAGCAATATGGTTTCCGCTGAAAGCGAGAGTCCGAGCAAATCTGCAGTTGTCCTTAGAAAATTTTTCAGCAGGTTTCCTGCGGAAATCTGGCTGGTGTTCGCCTTGGCGCCCCTTATACTTGGGTTTCTCACCAAATCACTGGTAAAGCGGCAAAAAGTCTTGCGCAACGCGATGCTAAGCATGATACTGGGCATCTGTCTGGTCTTTTCGGTGGATTTTCTCTTTGACAATATTCTAAAAGATTACCAAAAAGGGCGCATAGAGGTGCTTCTCGGCATAAAGGAAGACCCTATGGGAGATGGTTACAATGTCCATCAATCGATGATTGCAATCGGTTCGGGAGGATTCTTCGGCAAAGGCTTTCTGCGCGGCACGCAGACCCGCTTTGATTTTGTGCCTGAACAAACCACGGACTTCATTTTCTGTACCATAGGTGAGGAATGGGGATTTGCGGGCTCTTTGGCGGTGTTGGCGGTATTTCTGGTGTTATTGATAAGGCTGATCAACTCCGCTGAAAAACAGCGGGACCGTTTTATACGAATCTACGGCTACTGTGTTGCCTCCATTCTACTGATGCATATTCTCATCAATGTTGGAATGACGATAGGTTTAATGCCCGTTATAGGCATTCCATTGCCGTTTGTGAGTTATGGAGGCAGCAGCCTTTGGGGGTTTACGATTTTGCTCTTCATCTACGTACGCCTCGACCTGGAGAGATGGAGGTGACAGCCAATTGTAAATAAAATATTAACTAAGTATCTTTGTCAGAATGATAACTATTTTAAATATATAAAACATGCCACTCAAATTCGTTGACAGACATAATGGTCCGAGGGATTTCCAGGAAAAACAGATGTTGGAAAGACTCGGAGTATCATCAATTGATGAACTGATAAAACAAACCGTACCCGAAGATATTCTCCTAAAAGAGCCTCTGGCTCTGGAGCCGGCACTCTCCGAGCACGAATACACAGCTCGTCTCAAAGAGACTGCAGCCCGCAACAAGCCTTTCCGCTCCATGATAGGAATGGGTTATTATGGCACAGCCTCACCTGCAGTAATCATTCGCAACATTCTCGAGAATCCCTCCTGGTATACCTCTTACACTCCCTACCAGGCAGAAATTTCACAAGGTCGTCTCGAGGCTCTGATTAATTTTCAGACAATGATTTCATCCCTGACGGGATTCAACCTCTCCAACTGTTCAATGCTGGATGATGCTACTGCCGCTGCTGAAGCTATGAGGATGATGTATGAACTGCGTAGCCGTGATGCGGTAAAGGCAGGCAAAAATGTATTCTTTGTGGACAAAAACATCTTCCCACAGGTACTCTCGGTACTTGAAACACGGGCAGACGCCCTAGACATTGAAATAGTACTCGGTGACTACGCTGATTGTCAATTTGACGAAAAATGCTACGGAGCTATTCTCCAGTATCCGGCAGCAAACGGCGAAGTAAGAGATTACAGCTCATTCTGCGCCAAAGCTCATGAAAAGGGCATTCTCGTAACAGCCTATTGCGACCTCCTTGCACTTGCGCTGCTCAAGGAACCTGCTGCCTGGGGCGCCGACATCGCAGTAGGCACAGCCCAGAGATTCGGACTCCCGATGGGCTTCGGCGGCCCTACAGCCGGCTATATAGCTACTTCAGATGCATTTAAACGCAATATTCCCGGTCGTATAGTGGGAATCTCCGTAGACCGTCACGGTAACCCTGCAGTACGCCTTGCACTTCAGACACGCGAACAGCATATCAAAAGAGAGAGGGCTACATCCAACATTTGCACTGCCACGGCATTGATGGCTACAATGTCGGGAATGTTTGCACTATATCATGGGCCGAAAGGTATCCGTGAGATAGCCATGAATGCGTACGGCTATGCTCATGCCGTAGCTGACGTGCTCCGCAAGAACGGCTACAAACTGGCTGCAGAAAACTTCTTCGATACCATCGAAATAATCGGAGCAGAGGGCATTGAGTTTGATCCAGCACAAATCAACTTCAGAACTGAAGAGGCTGGTATTAACTTCTGCTACACCTCTGACAATACCATAATCATCAGCTTTGACGAGCTCTCAACCCATGAAGAGGCCTCTCTTATCGGGCGCATTTTCGGCTGTGTGGACATATGCCCCGGCATTCCGGCAGAGCCCAAGTATATGAAGAGAGAGACACCAATTCTCACCTCCGAAATATTCAGCAAATACCATTCTGAGACGGATATGATGCGCTACATCAAGAAACTCGAGCGCCGCGATATCTCCCTCACCCATTCCATGATACCTCTCGGCAGCTGCACAATGAAGCTTAATGCGGCAGTAGAAGTAATGCCTATGAGTTGGAGTGAATTTGGTAATGTACACCCATTCGCACCAACCGATCAGGTGGAAGGCTCACTACGGGTAATCAAAGAATTGGAGCATGATCTTGCCGTCATTACCGGACTGGACGGTTGCTCACTGCAGCCCAATAGCGGCGCTGCAGGCGAATACGCAGGCCTTATGGCCATCCGTGCATATCACCGGGCAAACGGTGATGCACACCGTAATATAATCATTATTCCTACCTCTGCACACGGCACTAACCCCGCCTCTGCAGCTATGGCCGGTTACAATATAGTACTTGTGGGCTGTGATGACAATGGCAACATTAATGTTGAAGAACTTCGTGAAAAGGCAGTTGCCAACCGCGACAATCTGGCCGGAATAATGATCACCTATCCTTCCACCCACGGTGTATTTGAGGTAAAAATCCGGGAAATCTGCAAAATAATTCATGAAAACGGCGGTCAGGTCTATATGGACGGTGCCAATATGAATGCCCAGGTAGGTCTTACCAACCCCGGCCACATCGGTGCCGACGTATGCCACCTAAACCTTCACAAGACCTTCGCAATGCCTCATGGCGGCGGCGGTCCCGGTGTAGGTCCAATTTGCGTAGCAAAACATCTCACTCCCTATCTCCCGGGGCACCCGATACTACCGGAGTGCGGTGGAGTCAACATGACAGCAGTTGCTGCAGCTCCCTACGGCAGTCCTCTGCTACTCCCCATTACTCACGCTTACATCAAATTGCTTGGTGCTGATGGACTCCGCAAGGCTACTGAGATAGCTATCCTCAACGCCAATTACCTGGCGGTACAACTGGAACCGGAACTTAAAACTCTTTATACCGGTGACAAAGGCCGTGTTGCTCACGAATGCATCGTAGACTTCCGACATTTCCGTTCAGAATATGGAGTGGATGCAACCGATATCGCAAAACGTCTTATGGACTTCGGATTCCACGCCCCCACTCTTTCATTCCCCGTGCATGAGACCTTAATGGTAGAGCCTACGGAAAGCGAATCTCTCCCTGAACTTGACAGATTTGTGGAAGCATTGAAGTACATCGTGGCTGAGTGTGAAGATATTAAGGCCGGACGACTCGATAAGGATGACAACCCCATTAAAATGGCACCTCATACTGCTTGTGAGGTTTGTTCAGACAACTGGACACATCCTTACAGCCGTGAGCAAGCCGCTTATCCTCTCGAGTGGATCCGCGACAACAAATTCTGGCCACACGTTGCACGCGTAGACAATGGTTACGGTGACCGCAATCTGGTAACTACAGTATAGTTTCGAGTCAGAAGTAAGTAGTGTGTAGTTCTGACAAAATATTTAGTAAGGAACTTTGAGTGGTGTGAGGTACAGGTTGCAGGTTATTTCAGACTCACAAGTTATACGGTAAACCCCGTTCCACGTAACCTGCAACACGCACCACTATACACACCACACTACATACTACACACTACATACTCAGTAAAAACAAAGATGGCCGAAAAAAATCGGCCATCTCTGTTTTTACGTCACTACTCAAGCTATGCGTTACCGGTCTTTCGGGGAGCGAAAACTTTCTTGACAGGAGCTTTTGCCGCTACCTTACCGGTGCTTTTTGGAGCTGCCTTGGGGGCAACTTTAGAAGCTGTTTTGGGAGCTGCTTTTTTGGCTGCCGGTTTGGTTGCCTTGGGAGCTTTGGGAGCTTTGGGAGCTTTGGCTTCTGTTTCCTCTGTGCCAACCTCAGCACTTGCTTCTGTGCTTGCCTCCACGCTTGTCTCTACACTCTTATCAGCACTCTTCCTGGAGCGACTACGACGGGTGGCAGGTTTCTTTACACTCTCTTTTGCGGGTGCATCAGCCTCAAGTACTGCCTTGTTGAAGTCCACCAACTCGATATATGCCATATTGGCCCCATCACCAAGACGGAAACCGTTTTTGATAATGCGTGTATATCCGCCCGGACGATCAGCAACCTTTGGAGCAACAACGCGGAAAAGCTCGGCTACCGCCTCCTTCTGCTTTAAGTAGCTGAATACTATGCGGCGTGAGTGTGTTGTGTCCTCTTTTGACTTGGTAATAAGCGGTTCAACATACATTCTCAGGGCTTTGGCCTTTTCCAGAGTAGTCTCAATCCTCTTGTGAAGGATCAGAGATGATGCCATGTTGGCCAGCATCGCCTTGCGATGTCCGCTCTTGCGTCCTAAACTATTTATTGATCTATTGTGCCTCATTTTCTTGTGCTTTTATTTCAATATTATACTTGGTAATGTCCATTCCGAAGTTCAGTTTCAATCTGTCCATGAGCATATCAATCTCGTTGAGAGATTTCTTGCCGAAGTTTCTGAATTTCATCAAATCTGTCCTCTGATGGCAAACAAGGTCGGCAAATGTCTCGATATTTGCAGCTTTAAGGCAGTTGAGTGCCCTTACTGAAAGCTCCATATCTGAGAGCTTGGTGAGAAGGATATGACGCATACGCATAGACTCCTCGTCAAGTTGCTTGCTGTCTTGTTCTACTGCGGTCTCAAGAGTAATCTTTTCATCAGAGAAAAGCCAGAAGTGCTGAATCAGGATGGTAGCTGCCTCTTTCAAGGCCTCCTTCGGATGGATTGAGCCATCTGTAGTGATCTCGATGTTGAGTTTCTCGTAGTCGGTCTTCTGCTCAACACGCCAGTCTTCAACCGAGTATTTCACATTCTTTATAGGAGTGAAAATCGAGTCAATCGCAATCGTTCCGAGGGGAGCATTATCAACTTTATTTTCTTCTGAAGGAACATAACCTCTTCCCTTGCCGATCCTCATCTCTATGTTGAGCTTAACTGAAGGCTCCATTGAGCAGATGTGGAGATCGGGATTCAATACTTTGAAAGAGGATAAGCTCTTGGAAATATCTTCAGCAGTAAATTCTTGCTTACCACTAACAGTCACGTTCACCACCTCGCCGTCAACATCTTCTATCATCCTCCTGAGGCGAACCTGCTTGAGGTTGAGAATGATGTCGACAACACTCTCAATAACGCCGGGTATAGTGTCAAATTCGTGACTTACACCGTCGATCCTTATTGAGGTGATGGCAAAGCCTTCCAAAGAGGAGAGCAGTATACGACGGAGAGCATTACCTACGGTTATGCCATATCCCGGTTCCAAGGGACGGAATTCGAAACGACCGAAGGTATCCGTTGCGTCGAGCATTATTACCTTATCCGGTTTTTGAAATGCTAAAATTGCCATACTGTTTAAATTTTATTAGTGTTTACGCTATAAGCAAGGATTACTTGGAGTACAACTCTACTATAAGTTGCTCATTGATATTCTCAGGAACTTCGCTTCTTAAAGGAACGTTTGTATACTTACCCTGGAATTTTGCGGCATCCCACTCAAGCCAGGAGAAGTTGGCGGAAGAGTGTGAAAGGCTATCCTGAATAACTTCCAGACTCTTTGAACGCTCGCGTACTCCTATGGTTTCACCGGGTCTGACGATGGTGGAAGGGATGTTGCAGACTTCACCGTTGCGGGTGATGTGGCAGTGTGTCACAAGCTGTCTTGCCGCAGCCCTCGTAGGAGCTATACCCAGACGATAAACGAGATTGTCGAGACGGGACTCGAGGAGCAAAATGAGGTTCTCGCCTGTTTGGCCTTTCATCCTGTGTGCTTTGCCATAAAGGTTACGGAACTGTCTCTCGAGAAGCCCATAAGTGTATTTAACTTTCTGCTTCTCGGCGAGCTGAGTACCGTACTCTGAGGTTTTTTTACGTTTCTTGGCCTGTCCGTGCTGTCCCGGTGGATAATTCTTTTTCTCAAACTGTTTATCCGGACCAAAGATAGGCTCTCCAAATTTGCGGGCTATTTTAGTTTTGGGCCCTGTATATCTTGCCATATTATTCTATTATTGCTTTAAGGTTGTTAAGGTTATACTCTGCGACGGCCTTTGGGGCGGCAACCATTGTGTGGCAGAGGAGTAACATCAATAATCTCGGTAACTTCAATACCTGCTCCGTGGATGGTGCGGATTGCTGACTCACGGCCGGCTCCCGGACCCTTTACATATGCCTTAATCTTGCGTAATCCGAGATCATACGCAACCTTGGCGCAATCTTGAGCGGCTACCTGAGCTGCATAGGGAGTGTTCTTCTTGGAACCCCTGAAGCCCATCTTACCTGCTGATGACCAACTGATCACCTGACCGGTGCTGTTGGTGATTGTAACGATCACATTGTTGAAAGTCGACGAAATATGAGCTTGACCATAAGCGTCAACTTTAACAACTCTCTTCTTGCTTGTCGTTGGTTTTTTTGCCATAATTCAAATCTCTTATTTAGTTGCTTTCTTCTTATTTGCAACAGTCTTCTTACGACCCTTGCGTGTACGTGCATTGTTCTTGGTACTCTGACCGCGCACAGGAAGACCGATACGATGACGGATACCCCTGTAACATCCGATGTCCATCAGACGTTTGATGTTCAACTGAACGGATGAGCGAAGCTCACCTTCAATTTTGTACTCATTTGCAATCTTCGTACGGATTGCTGTAATCTGGTCGTCATTCCAGTCTTTGACCTTGGTATTGATATCAATGTCGAGATCCGTCAGGATCTTTTTGGCTGAACTGCGACCGATACCGAAGATATAAGTCAAACCTATCTCTCCGCGTTTGTTGTTCGGTAAATCAACTCCGGCTATACGTGCCATAATCTATTTTTTACTTTATTATTATTACAAATTAAAAAATTATCCCTGGCGCATTTTGAATTTCGGATTCTTCTTGCAAATTACATACAAGCGACCTTTGCGCTTCACAATTTTACAATCCTCACTACGCTTCTTTATGGATGCTTTTACTTTCATTTGTGTAAGTTTTATTATTTATATCTGAAAGAAATTCTTCCTTTGGTCAAATCATACGCGGACATTTCCACCCTTACCCTATCTCCCGGCAGTATTCTGATATAATGCAGACGCATTTTACCCGAAATGTGGGCAGTAATTACGTGTCCGTTGTCGAGTTCGACTCTGAACATCGCGTTGGATAAGGCTTCAATGACTGTTCCTTCTTGTTCTATAGCTTGTTGTTTCGGCATATTGTAACAATTACGTAGGTGTTTGACTTATGGTTATTAATTAGTTTCAATAAATTCAAAGGTAGATAAGATCTCCGGAGCGCCCTTTCTGATTGCAACCATCAACTCAAAATGTGCCGACTTCTTGCCATCAGCGGTGCGTACAGCCCAACCATTCTCGTCCAGGTAAACCTCTCTACCTCCGGCATTGACCATCGGCTCGATGCAGATGACCATTCCTTCGTGAAGTTTGACACCTCTGCCTCTGCGTCCATAATTGGGTACCTCGGGGCTTTCGTGGAGATTGCGGCCGATAGCATGACCGACCATCTCTCTGACCACTGAAAAACCGAGGCT
>JAKQLB010000232.1 GCA_029567375.1 Bacteroidota bacterium
GGAATAGAAGCGCATATTTACGGAAAGTTGCGATTGATGCTTACATCATTCATATTGACTACTCCTTTTTAAAAGAACATACACGCCAAATCAGAATGATTGGAATAAACGTCAATCAAATTGCGCATCACCTAAATGCCACTGGAAATATTTATCGGCAGGATATTGAAACAATTAAGGATAGGCTTTATGAGATATGGCGATTACAAAGATCCATCCTATCAAGTCTACGTTAAAGCAAGCCTTGGCTTATGTTCTTGATGGAAAGAAAACCGATGAAGGGATTCTTGTTTCAAGCTTTGCTTGTTCACCTGAAACTGCGGATTTAGAATTCGGCTTTACGTTATCCCATTGTATGGAAAAAGGTAATAACCTTGCATTCCATCTCATCCAGTCTTTTAAACCTGGCGAAACAAATCAAGAAACCGCTCACAAGATTGGTGCTGATCTGGCACATGAGGTGCTCAAAGGAAAATATGAATATGTACTTAGTACACATATTGATAAAGGACATATTCACAACCATTTGATTTTCTGTGCTGCAAACTTTATTGATTACCGCAAATACATTTCGAATAGAAAAAGCTATTATCAGATAAGAAAGATAAGTGATCGACTCTGTGAAGAATTTGGTTTGTCAGTTGTTGTTCCACAAGCAGATCGGGGGAATTCATATAAAGAATACCTTGCAAAAAAAGAAGGAGTGAGTTGGAAGAATCGGATTAGAAAGTCGATAGAGATAGCCGTATCAGGAAGCTTGAGCTACGAAGAGTTCTGTATCAAAATGAATATGCTGGGTATGGAGATACGGGAAGGAAGAGACCTGGCATTCCGAATTATAGGTAAAAACCGTTATGTAAAGGCGTCTTCGCTCGGATACAAGTATTGGGAAACCTCCATCAAGGAAAGGATCTTTATGAATTTTGGGGAACATACAATGTCTATCAGTGACTCAAGATCAAAATGGCGATCGACAGCCAGATTCAACAATCTCAAACTTACTGCTAACTCATTAAATTACCTCCTGGACAATGGAATAGAAACAATTTCAATGTTTAATCAAAAGCTTGAAGAAGAGAGAGTTAAGCTTGCAAAAATAAAAACTGAATTACGAAATGTTGAGAAAACCCTGGAATTCCAATTGGGGGTAGTAAAGCAATTGAAAATAATAGAGAAAAATTACCAACAAACGACTGCGTTAAATAACCAATATACTCCCACTAAACGGTTATTATTTGAAGCAGCTACTCAATATTTACAAGCAAGGGGCCTGAATCCTCCATATCCGTCCAGTAAGATAATCTTCGAAGAATGCACGAAACTTCGAGGTCAATTGGATGATCTGTATGAAAGTTATAACGAATTAAAGCGGCATCTGAAGCGATTGCAAATCGTGCAAAAGGATATCTCTCGTGTTTTTAGGAGTGACAATGATTTGGTAAATGATAAAAGGCATTAGTCACCAAAGAAGGATTTTTTCGGAGGTAACTGTCAGTATCCTTGAATGTTTTCGACGAGACCTTATTTTTAATGAAACAACCCACAGGTTTGTTAATCAGCTTGGTAAGAACACTATGAAGAGAGTGATTATAAAGAAATCTCCTTTTGAGGAACACATGAGGCATTGGTAATGATGATACTTCCCTTGCATGTATGGGTAAAAATCGACCTTTTTTGAAGGTGTCTTTCTGTACGGTATTTTTATGTTTTTCTGTTTATTCTAAACTCGAATTATTAGAGGATTTAATGTGGAATTAATGTCTTGTATTGTAAACTCCAACAAAACAACCGTTTAAATTGATGATTTTTCATGTGAATGGATTGTACATAATCAAAATCTGTTCTTAGAAAGGAGGTTCTCCATAAGCTAAAAACGTCGATAATTGAATAATTCAAACTGTTATGTCACTTTAATTTTGTATAAATTATTAATAGGAGATGTGAGAGAAGAATTGATACGTCTCTCAAGGAATTGAGCAAACAAATTTAACAGATGAAACATTTTTATGATCCACTCCGTTTAATTACTATACGGAAGGCTTTAGCCTACACAAACAAAAAAATGAAGGAAAGGTAACTATGAAAACATCTAAATTTCGATTGTGTATCTTGTATATCGGGCTGGCTGTCCTTTTATTGTTTGGGAGTATTTCTCCAGCAACTGCAACAATTAACGCAACTCACGATGTTAATTTAGAGGAGATACAAAACCTTCTATACCAATATTTTCAACTAAGATATGAGGCAAGAAAGAAGAATGTTATCCCTGACCTTAGTCAATTCGTCGCTGTGAATTCCGAAAGAGCTAATAAATTTCTTTCTACAGAAACTAATAAATTACGATTAGAGGCTTTACACGTAGATAAAAATGACTTGGAATATCTTGACTATAAATTTACGATCGATATCCAAAGTGTTGATGTTAAATCCCAGGACAGAACTGTAACTGTCATTGTTCTCGAGAACCATGAGGTAGTCTTTAAAAAAACACCGCACATCGTTTCTAAGATGAACAACCTTATCCATCAAATCGTATTGTCCCCGGATGGCCAATTTTGGAAAATCATAGACGATATATATGACGATTATCTCTGGAGAGCAATCCGCCAAACTTCTATTGAATTTATTGAAAGTCAATTAAACACACCCCAGTCGATTCCTTTTGCATCATATCCTGCAATTCAGCAAAATAAAGTGGGTAGTGGTGGATATAATCGCTCAAATGCTGTCCAATTTGCCAGAACCTGGTATAACTCTACTTACCCAGGCTTTTATAGGTTTAGCGCAGATTGTACAAACTTTGTTTCTCAAGCCATTAATATTGGTGGCTCTATTCCACAAACTGCGACGGCACCAGGTGTGAATGTTGGATGGTATTATGTCAATTCTTC
Organism: Bacteroidota bacterium; assembly: GCA_029567375.1. Lineage (GTDB taxonomy): Bacteria > Bacteroidota > Bacteroidia > Bacteroidales > UBA932 > Cacconaster. Next base: position 2,892 of record JAKQLB010000232.1, read on the forward strand.
ACAATATGCCAATGCATGGACTTTTACGCCAGCTTTCTATGACTTCGTCGTGAATGGGCATTGGTGGGTCAATGGTCCAGAAGGTGTAGTTACTGTTATCCAGCAACTTCTACCTGGTGACGTAATTCTGTATGATATTAGAACTGGCAGTGAAACATATGACCATGCGGTAATTGTCGTTGAGATGACCGACCTAGGAAACCAAGAGTTATTTCCTTTAGTTGCTGGTCATTCACCAGATGTCAATAATTACCCTTTTACTGCGTTTAACTATTCCAGAACATATCCGATTCAGATAATCGGCTATTAATTTACTTGATAAGAGGGTTTCATAATATGAGTCTTTGTGAATATCCCAACAAGAAGTGGTTAATCTTCGTTGTGTCTGGTCTTCTCTTCGCCGCTATCTTTCTTTGTGGTTGTGTCACAGCTTGTACCCCTTCGGATTCCACCGAAGGGGAAAAGCTTATTAGATACTATTTTGATTTATTGACGAGAGGCGATTTCGAAGCCGCCGCAGATTTGCTTTTTGAAGCAACTCCTGGCATGCAGGGTCCTGGCTTTTCAAGAACTGACTTTGTTTCAAATTTTGAAGCTGGAGCAAAAATCGATTACACCATTCTTTCTATTACACCTGGAGATGAAGTACAGGCTCAATACCTCTTCGCTCCAGACAAGCAAAAGTATTTTTTTCCGGACGAAGCACCAGATATATGTCAAACCTATCTCATCAAAATTCAACTCAACTTTTTAAATTTACCACAGCCCAATATTTCTTCAGTTAGTTTTATACAAAAAGTTTCACTATTACGCCAAGAGGACAATTTAAAGATAGGTTATTTCACTTTTCCCTCAGTTGATGCTTGCTACTTTTATAGAGAATCTATTGCTCATATTACAGAAACACCTGTTTCCATCTCTGATGGGTTGATTCCCCAGATTATCGAACCACAGCAGCAGACGGTGTTATTGGATAAGACACCAGAAGAAACTGTCCTTTCGTATTACAACCTCTTAAACAGCAACAAACCTGGTCAGGCTATTAATTTGTTTGCAACTAATTCACCAGCAAGGCAGCAGATCATATCGAGTTTAGATCAATTCGTTGTAGATGGGCGATTGGTCTTGCCTGTCGTCGAGATTTCTGCTCCAATAGCCTGCTCAAATCAAGAGCCAGTATTATCAAAAGATTGTAAAGAGCTTTCTGTGACACTTCAACTTTTCTATGAAGGTGGTTTCTGGGGAAGCCCAAATGGCAGTTTAATCCGGTATACGATTCAGGTTATCAAAGAAGAACACCATTGGAAAATCTGGGAGATTAAGTTCGAGGTATGAGGAATCTATGCAGTAACACATCCAACTATGCGTTCCTGCTCTCGTTTCGCGCTTAAATACACCTGTTGGTCTTGAAGATAAACGAAGAGGATTTTATTTTGTCTATTTGAACATTAAAATTAGATACAGTAAGAAACAATGATAATATATAAAAAATATCTTATATTTTCTACGATCCTTCTAAGCTTGACTATTCTGTTCGGTTGTATGATTTACGGAACGCCAACAGCAAGAAAGACAATTGAGGCTTACTACGATTCCTTAAACCAAGATCATTTTGTGGAAGCTACCGACTTTCTTTACATCAATGATCTGATGTTAAAAGAGGCTAGGATTGAAGGGTATAAGGAATTAAATGCCTATTACTCCGAACTTGAAATCATACCTTTTGCTGACATTCTTAAATCCAATGATCAAATCCATTTTATGGACTACGAAGGCGATATTCCTGGAATTTGCGAGAGGTTCCTGGTTAAAGGTATTGTGGAGTATTCTTCAGGCTGGGGGGCAGTTCCTTCGGGACCATTTAGCACATCGTTAGTACTAGTAAACCTTAACAACAAATGGATAATTGTGGGTGAGGGTGCTCCAACTGCAAATGGTTGTACCAGAGCGATTGAAATCACAGGTATAGATGTAGCATCGGAAGATGAAGAATGACTTATTCTTATGTCTTAGTTTTTATTGGCAATGATTAGCAGAAATTAATACCTTTGATAAAAAAGCCACTGATTTTTTTCAGTGGCTTTTTTATTCAGGACAAAGATAACGTGCTAACGAATCTCCACCTCCCTGTGATTTTCATTTTCGATCTGCATTCTAGAGTGCTCTGCTTTTCCCGACCGCAAGCGCTCCCGAACAGATTGTTTTTCAGAAACCCCATCTCTTTTGTCCAGATGATGGGTGAGCTGTACACGGCTGTCCTGATCATCGATATCCACCCGCTCCGGTGAGCCATCCAGGTCCAGATCGCGCTCCTTCAGATTTGCGTTCAGATACTGATCCAGTTGTGGAAAATCAAGGGTCTGTGGGTTCTGGCTGAGGTTCATCTGCTGTCTGCTTTCCTGCACATAAGCAGTCACATCCCCATAGTAAGCCGATAATGCCTCGCGTTTTTCCTCCGCAACATTGGGAAGCCCTGCCTGGTAGACTTCCTTCCGTTCCTTGAGGAAGGTCAGGGCTTGATGCTGATTGAAATAGGGTAAGAGCTCATCACGCACCTCCCCTAGAGCATTGGGATCGGCTTGTAACTGCGTTTCACCCATTTCTTTGAGGTAATTGCGCCAGGAACGATCTGATAGAGCCTCCTGAACGGTCAGCTGCATGTGATGGGAGAGACTGCCATCGCCAGCACCTATCTCCTGTTTTCCGGTATAAGCTGCCGGAAGACCTTCCTTGATGTACTCCACCCGAAAATCAGTGCTGTAGGTGAGCGGTCCAGCATAATCAGATTTTTGACGGTCGATCGCCTGACGTTGATCCAGTCTTTCCATCAGACGATTGGCCTGCGAGAGGGGCATGCTTAGTCCATCGGGGATTTGAGCATGCTGCGAATGGCTGAAAGAAACCATTGGCTCACTGATCCGCAGCGCGTTCAGATGATCGATCGCTTCAGCTGTAAGCAGGGTGGCAGTAAGCCCATCCCTTCCAGCTTCACTCAGGGAAAGGTCTCTGGCAGCATCCAGCATCAGATCCGGTTCGCCAAGGAGCCCTTCGGATACTGGATTTTGAAGACTGTCTGTCAGGGCGTAATGAACCTGATCACCTTCACGCAAGAGAGATAATATTTCGCCGTTTTCCAGCAAATAGCTGGCAGAAGCTTCCTGGATCAGATCGATCTGCTGCAGAAGCTTGCTGGCCTGGGTGGTATAGGGGCTGCGATCTTCATGGACAAGCATTTCCAGCCATGGGCGTAAGGTCCCGGTTTGTTCCAGCTGGCGGTCGTCAAAAGCCAGCGCGCTTTCAGGCAATGGCTCAAAGGCGTAAGAATCCATGGATTCTGCCAGGGCAGCCACCTTCCCTTTGACGGCTTTCACCGCCTCTGTGCGGGTTTTGGGCGCTTCAACTTCCAGCTGCTGCTTCAGGCTCTGAATCTTTCCATCAATCGAAGAAATCAAATCGGATGCGGTATCGCGGATGGTTTGAAGAGAAGCTTTCAGTTCAGTCAGGTCTTTGTCGCTGCTCCAGCCTGCCAGGTAGCCAAAACTGTTGTCCGCTGTTTCAATGCCATAATACTGGCAAACGGCATAAGCAATGCTTTCAGCTTCAACCTCCTGCGTGCGCTGATCCTTCTCTTTTCCTGTGCTATCGCGTTGCTGGGGATCACGATCATGCAGTTTGGCATGGGATATCTCGTGAATGGCAGTTGCCATGGTCTGTATCTCACTCATGCCCTGGCGGATAGCGATTTTCTTGTCCTTGAGGTGGTAATAGCCATCCTTGCCCGCTTTCATTGCCTTGAACTCAATTGGGACAGGGGAGACCGCTTGCAGGGCTTCAAACATAAGGTCATAATCGCGCACACTGCCCTGAAGCTCTTTGGCCAAAGTGGGCAGCTCCTTACCCTCGGTTTGGGAGACATCAAAGACCGGTACCACCCTGAAACGCTTGACCGTCACCTCCTGTTCTTCCATGACAGGATTGCCCAGGCTGTCCAAAACAGGTTTTTTTGTCTGAGGATCGATCTTTTCTTTTTCCACCAGGCGTTTTTCTTCCACAGGCGCAATAATACGAATGGCTTTCTCGCCTTTGAGCACCTGACGTTGGAATCGTTTTTGCCAGGCATGATACCCGGCAACCAGTGAAGCTTCAGGATTTTGTAATGCGATCAGGAGCGTGTTGTTGAGACTGTAGCGATGAAAGCGCGACATCACCTTGAGGTAGTCCGCATACTTGCCACTGCTAAAGATGTCTTTGATGCCTTCTTCCAGTTTGGCGGTAATCTCATCCAGGGCTTTATCCTTGTCCCTGGCGGTTCCTTTCTTTTCAGCCAGACTGATCCCGGCATCATAATGCGCGTTCTGTTCCAATACACCATGGGCGCGGAAAGAATAAACCGCATCCCGGTTGAGACCCGTAATGATGATGTGATCCACCACGGGAATCCCCAACATTTCACCGGCTTCTTTGAGTGCTTTGGTCGCTGCCAGGTCTTCATCGCTGGGGGTCAGCTCTCCGGATGGATGGTTGTGACAGATCAGCACGGATACCGCTTTGTTGAGGATCGCGTTGCGAAAGATTTCCCTGGGGTGAATGACGGAACTGTTGATTGTCCCGATAGAGACCTGCTCATAGTCGATGACCCGGTTCTTGGTGTTGAGAAAAGCCACCACCAGTGACTCCTTGTCGTGCACCTGATCGATGACCGTGTGCATGTACCCTGCCGCGGCAGAGGGCGAACTGAGAATTGGATTTTCCCGGGTAAGCGAACTGCTCATGCGGTAGAGCTCAAGAAAGGCCTTGTGTTTGGCTTGTTGTTCAGGGGTTTCAAGCAGTTGATAGGCATTATCCACCAGCGCGGCAAGACCCTTGCGCTGGGCATATTCTGTAACCCTGGCCTCCTGCACGCCAATAATGCGGGCATAGGCTGTAATATAACGATTTTCTTCAGCCTGGTTCATGGCAGCTCCTCACTTTCCTCCGTTTGTTCAAGCACGAAGAAGAGTTCAGCTAAAAGCGCAGCCTCTTCATCGCTTTCGGTATAGTCCCGCGGATGGGCTTTGAGATCCGCCAGGTTATCCGTGTTCACGGTAACGCCAGTCAGGCTGAAGATCAGTTCCTTGACTTTCATTGAATCCTCCTTATTCATCATCTTCGTTATCATCCGTAGTGCTTTTTTCGAGGAAATCGTCCTCAAAAAAGTCCCCTTCACTTGGCGTGTGTTCTTTGGGTTTGATCACCTTCCAGTAAAAAAACGCCCCGCCTGCCAGCAACAATAAGACCGCTCCGGCTATGGCCATGCCACTGTTGATGGGCAGGGAAAAAGCAGATTGCTGAGGTGGTTTGCCATTGGACGGTTCAGGTGTGGGTTGAGGCGTTGCGGTTGGCCTGGAAGGCTGGAGAAAAGGCAAAAGAGAAGGTGAATCGGTCGCCTGGACGAAATTGAGCAAATCTTCCTCATCCACCTCGGTCACCAGATAAACGTTCTCGCTCATCTTGCTGCGGTCAATGATCAGGTAAAAGATTTTGTCGTTTCGCGTCTTGATTACAAAGAACTCCTTTTCCGGAGCTTGGGCAGTGATAACCTGTGGCGGCTCCAGATAGGTATCGGTGGGTGGTCTGGGAGTCGCTTCTGCTGTGGGTTCTTCAGATGGGACAGGCGTTGCCCCACTGCTCATTGGGTAGCTCACCAGACTGTAGTCACACAGCATGGCAGTTCCAGGTGGCATATCGCTGATCAGACTGCCTTTGGCATCCGTAGGAGGAGCAGGGTTGATCCTGCCTTCATCTGACAGGGATGCCGCATGAGCCGGTTTGGCAGAAAGGAAACTGATGGTGATCAAAAGCAACAACATAAGAGTTTTGGGCTTAGTCTTCATTGTCTTCCAGCTCACTTTCCGGAATCCATTCGTTCACATCCTCAAGGTTCTGAAAGGGGTTCTGCTTCAGGCGTTTCAACAATGCATCCAATTCGGATGGTCTGAGTTGCAGAGCGCGCACAGTCCTGAGGATTTCGCTGTTTTCCATTTCGGTTTCTTTTTCATTGAGTGCCTTCAGCTTTTCCTGCAAAGCCTGAAGACGGGCTTCTGTTTTGGCTTTTTCATTTCTAATTTGGACTAAGTTCATGGTTATCTCCTTTATTCGTTCGTACCCGGGCTTCCATACCCGCGGATATAGGGACTGTTGACGGGAAAGCTGTCAGTGTGGACGCTATCGGCCCAATTGCCTTCAATCGTGTAGACTGTGCCACCATCACAGCTTTCGACAATACCGACATGATCAGGAAAAGCATCTCCATCCCAGTCGTAAAAAATGATTTCTCCGGGAGCGGGGCAATAGCCCCCGTCCTGCCAGAGGTTGTTGGATCTGAACCAGTCTTCACCAATACTGCATCCGGCAAATTTGGGGAATAAACCTTCAGAGATCAGACCGACCTGATCGGCAACCCAGGAAACAAAGATGGCACACCATTCCACCCGGGAAGGAAAACCATACCAGGACCAGTAAGGTTCACCACCTACCTGACCAAGTTGGGAACGGGCAACCTCAACCATCCCTTCGGAGCCACGCAGGCTTTCTCCCAGACCAGCGATAATATTGCCTCCCATAACGGTTGTGGCAGAAACAGCGAAGGAAGCGATGGAACCGACCAGGAGCAAGAGCACCAGGACAAGTGCCCCGTAGAGCGCTGCGCGGCTTTTGAGGGTTTGGGTAACTTTGCCGATGAACTTTTTCAAGCCCCGTTGGGCTGCCTTTTGTTGGACAGCAGTCCGTTGAAATCCTGCGGAGGCACGGTAGGCACGTATGTACTCCCGTTTGATGCGTTGTTTCTGAATGTAACGGGAAACAAGGTTCTTGCCGGATTGTTTTTTGACCTGCTCTGTGGCAAAGCGATCCGCACGTTGGCGTAAAGAACGCAGCTGCAAGGCTTCCTGGTGTTGAATGGCTCTTGCGATGGGTCGCGCCCGGGGAACCCGAAGATGATTTTGCGCTGCCTGGAGAGCATTCCGGCTGGCGTTGTGATCAGCAGCTTCTTTTTCGTCATTGGCGTGACGGGAGGGTTGCCAGGGGCTGGGCAGACGCAGAACGTTTCTGAATGGTCGTTGCCTTTTCTCCTTTCCTGGCTGTTCAAAGCTCAAAGCCGAAGCCGGTTTAGCCTGAGCGCTTTCGAAGCGCAAAGCGGAGATCCTGGGCTGAGATTCTTTTTGCGGCTGAAGCTGAGGTGTAAGGGCTTTGGATGAATCGGCGACAAAACCCTTGCTGAGTTTGCGGTAAACGCTTTTTATTTTTTTCTTCGGTTTCCTGCTCATTTCTTCGGTAGAAGCCATTGATGTAAGGGATTCTTTTGAAATACCGCCCATCGCATCTGTTTGGCTTGTTAGGTTTATAGCTTCTGAGGAAAGCTTTGCAGAGGCTGCACTTTCTGCTTGCTCTATGCTTTTCTCAAGCAATGGGTCATCGCCCTGGTAGTGATGGGTGGCTTTTTCTCTGAGTCGTGATTTTCTGGACATATGACCTCCTTCCTAAACCTCATCCGGTTTGGTCGTCATGATCTGATAGAGTTTGGTATCTCTGGGGAAGTGATCGGTGAAGGGAATGATGGTATTGCCATAAAAGAGCAAGCCCTGACCTTCCCCGCTGTGGGTGACATAGGACAGTTGATCTTTGGAAATGTTGAGGTGCTTGGCGAGAATCTCCTGATCGCCACTGGCCTGATTGAGCATATAGATGAAATCCGAGTTATCGAGAATATTCTCAATCTCCCTGGAAGCCAAAAGGTCTTTCACATTTTGGGTAATGGCGGTTGGAATACCACCCCATTTGCGGAAGCGTTTCCAGATCTCCACGGAATATGCCGCGGTTTGCTCTTCCCGCAGCATCAGGTGAAACTCATCCTGATAAAACCAGGTGGTCTTCCTGGCTGCCCGGTTGCGGGTAACCCGGTTCCAGACCTGATCCTGAATCACCAGCATGCCCAGTTTCTTGAGCTGCTTTCCCAGTTCGCGGATGTCAAAACAAATCAGGCGGTTCTGGGTGTCTACATTGGTTTGGTGGTTGAAGACCTTGTAGGAACCTTTGACATAGATTTCCAGCACCGTTGCCAGGTATTTCGCGTCCGGTTCGCTCATTTCCAGCAGACGCGCGTAAAGGTCTTCCAGGATGGGCAGGTTTTCAGGAATGGGCTCCTGCAGATATTTTTGATAGATCAGTTGGATACAGCGGTCAAGCACCGACTTTTCTTCCGGTTTGAGACCGCTTTTGCGACCTGCTGCCAGCTCGATGAAGGAGAAGATGAAATCCATCTTGAGCGCGACCGGATCCTCTTCCTCACTGTAGTCCAGGTTGAGGTCCAGCGGATTGATGTATTGATTGGAATTGATCGAGATGCGCACCACCTCACCTTCCAGCGCACGCACCAAAGGGGCGTATTCGCTTTCCGGGTCGGTAATGATGATCTCATCCTCTGTCACCAGAAAAGCGTTGGTGATCTCCCGTTTGGCTGCAAAGGACTTGCCTGAGCCCGGCGTTCCAATGATCAGTCCATTGGGTGTTTTGAGCTTGCGGCGGTCAGCCATGAGCAGATTATTGGAGAGAGCGTTCAGCCCATAATACAGGGCAGGAGCCGGTTGAAAGAGTTCCTGCGTGGTGAAGGGCACAAATATCGCTGTGGCGGAAGTGGTCAAAGCTCTTTCGATGGGAACCGGGTTGATCCCCAGTGGCAGCATGGCTGCCAGACCGCGTTCCTGCTGGTAGTCCAGAGGTCGCAGATTGCAGTTCGCCGATTGAGCGATGCCAGCGGTTTGATAGTAGTCGTTTTCCAACTTGCGCTTGTTATCGGCGATGTTCATCAGCAGAAAGGTCACCAGAAAGAGGCGTTCATTTCTGCTTTGCAGAGACTCCAGGAGTGTTTTGGCTTCTGCTCCGTACGTGACCAGATCACTGGGCAGGATATCCATGTCATAACCTGAGCGAATGGCTTTCTTTTGCTCTTCAATCTTCATCTTGTCCAGATCGGTGATTTTGCGTTTGATCATCTTGATCGCCGCGGTCTGTTCGATGCTTTGGATGTGCAGTGTCACCGCCAGATCACTTTCCAGAATCAGGAAGTTCTTGAGCAATTCATCAGAGAGTTCCGGCGCCAGGATTTGCAGATAGGAGACCTGAGCCTGTTTGCGACCCATGCCAAAACTGCCGGTGGGAGTGAAATCAAAACCACTGGGAGCGATAAAGTCCTTGGTTGCCAGACCGCTCTCTTTGAGGCGTTTCCAGTCGAAGTGAAATTTGTGCTGGCTCTCATTCAACAGATCATGCATCACGTGCAAGCGTTCAGCGCCATTCAGGGATTGAGCGATGGCACCCAGCCCTCTCAAATGGCTGAATATATCCAGTTCAATCCGTTCCAGGCGTGTTTTGGCAGTGCGGTAATCATTCGCTTCGATGCCAAAGACCAGATACTTGTTCTTGATCAGACCGTTGTTTCCTTTCGCCAGCTGGTTGCGTAACATCTGGGAGTATTCCTGACGGATATCATTGAAGGCATCCTTCTGCTCTTCGATCTTGATCGCGACCTGATAATCTTCAATTCGACCGGAGTAGTTGTAGAAACAGAGCTGGACATGGATCGAACTGTCGAAGTAATTGAGAAACTCACAATACTTGTCAAAAATCGCGCGCTTGTCGTCCTCCTGGGCCAGCTGGTAGTTGATATCCTGATACTGGACGACCTTGGAGTAGTAGCCTTCTCTGACCTGACAAATCCCGTCCGGATACATCAGCTTATAGGGAATCGTCTTTTGCGCTGTTCTGGGAGAGCTGGCTTTTGCCTTAGGCTGCCTTTTGCGCGGATTGCTTTTTTGTTTTTCTTTCTTTGCGGTTCTTGTTGTGTGCACGGATGCGCAACTCCTTTCTGTGATTGATTTCAGACTGGATCAGTCGATAGAAGTTCTCGGTCTGATATGGCCGTATGTGGGGATAGAGAAAGCGCACCCGGATGTAATTGCCGATGAAAGCCTCCAGGGGCATGCCGTCTTTCTCATATAAGGCAAAAGCAAACAGCGGCAGCATGACCAGCACCATCAGCAAAGCTGCCATGTCATTGCCTAAGCCCTGACGGGTGAGCAGGTAGAGAGGAACCCCAACCAGGCCAGCAGCTGAAAAGCAGATCAGTTGCCTGCGGGTCAGGTTGAGCGCCACCTTGGTTTTGACCCTGTTGAGATCTTTGGGAACATTGACATAAGCCAATTCAAACCTCCTTCCTTCTTAGTGAGCATTGAAGATCGATTTGGAGAGACTGCCGGTCTTGAAAAGCGAGAAACACAGCAACACAGTATAGGCGGCAATCTGGAAGATACTGGCATGGATGTTTTCGGAGAGCACTATGCTTTGCACCAAAACTGTATAGATTGCCACGCAGACCATCATGAAGAAACCCTGAAAGCCCAGCGCGACCAGATTGCGGATGTAATTGTTACCGGTCTGTCCCCATTCCCGGTTGGTCAGCGTAGCAAAGGGGATCGGCGCAACCGAGCAGGTCAGGAAGATTTCGATCATGCGTCCATACAGGATGACTGTGATAACTACAGAAAGGAGCTTCATCGCGTTGCCCACCAACAGCGTTTCCATGGCGATTCCAGCCAGCTCGGGGATGCCTTTGTTCTGAAGACCTGCCAGCATGGCAGCCAGCACCTCCTGGATATCGATGTAGGCACTTCCTGTGATCAGGTCTGATGCTGCCGAGACGACGTGTTGGGCAACATCAAAGATCGCCATGGTGATATCAAAAGTATGGGAGACCAAAAACACCGCTACCCACATTTTGATGAAGTATTTGAAGAAGCTGAAAGTGTCCCCTTCATGAAGATTGTTCTTTTCGGTGATCATCGTGATCAGCTCATAGCAGAGCACGAAGGTGATGATCATCCCGGCGATCGGGATGATAACTGTCTCGGATAAGGAGCGGATCATGCTAAAGATGTTGCCATTCCAGCCTTGCGGTGTTTGCCCGATTTGTTCTGCGATGGTAGCAGTCTTCTCATTGACATCGGCAAACATGGTCGTCAGATTGCTTTCAATCAATCCAATGAAAAAGGATCTGATCGCCTCCTCAATTATGTCGAGCAGACCGGACATCAGGAGCTTATCCGAACAAGCCTGCCAAGAGAGGAATCAATTGGATCCCGATCAGTACGACTCCACCCCCAGCCATAAGCTGTTTGACCCCTTGGCTCTTTGCGCCAGGGTTATCGTTGCCGTAGCCTTCCAGTAAGTTGATTACGCCCCAGACGGACAAACCCGCCCCCAGAGCAATGACTAATATTTTTAATATGTTGATTGCTTCATTGAAAAATTCCATGCCGTTACCTCGATTAATGAATTAGCTCCTCTAAATTGAGGTGTGCTAATACATAAACAACGGTCAGGGGAGTTTTGCCAATATTGCTCTGCCAAATGGTTGTCCAACCATAGATTATTTATAAGAAAATTGTGACAAGACTAGTTTATCCTGTGTAAAACACTTAAGTTACCAAATTGTGATCGAGAGTGGGAATCCATACCTTCTCCGTGTTGCCGAATAACATAAAATAATTACTACATCGCAGCTTGAAAAAATCAAATGAATAACCGTTTTCATTGAGTTTCAAGGATACTGCTTAGGAATGAGATATTATGAGGTTATGAATGTGGAATGATGTCGAAACAACGCAAGATTTATTGAATTTTACGGTTATTGCAGATACTGTTGCTGAGCTGATTATTGAAGCTGATAACCAACCGATTTCCATTGGAGTCTCAGGAAATTGGGGAGCCGGTAAATCTTCAATGGTTAAGATGATTGGAGAATCACTCAAAAAAAGTGAAATTACAAAAGATGACAAAGAGAAACCTTATGTATTCTTGGAAATTAATGCCTGGTTATATCAAGGCTATGATGATGCGAAAGCTGCTCTTCTCCAAGCTGTTTCCGATAAACTTCTAGAGGAGACGAAGAAACGAAAACCCGCGAAAGAAATTCTAGAAAAAGTACAGGATTTTAGCAAAAGACTTAACTGGTTAACAGTTTCAAGAATACTTCTTCCTCTGGCAATTGGATTGTTACCAGGTGGTATTGCTGCTGGAGGAATCGGCTCTTTAGTTGGGGCAGTGTCTGGGATAATAAGCTCCGTTGATGTGGAGAGCAAGAAAGAAAAACTTGAATCACTTAATGCAGCGATTGAGTCGCTTTCACCAGAGTTAAAGGATTTGGTCAAATCCAAAGAAACGAATTCTACTCCGCAAAAAATAGAAAAATTGAGGGAAGAATTTGAAGATATACTGGATAAATTGAATATCACACTAGTAGTTTTAGTAGACGACCTCGACAGATGTTTACCTTCTACTGCGATTTCAACTCTTGAAGCTATGCGCTTGCTTTTGTTTGTAAAACGAACTGCGTTTGTAATCGCAGCTGATGAACAAATGATTCGGAGCAGTGTTAGGGCTCATTTCTCAAATATGGAAATTAATGACGGGTTAGTCACAAGCTACTTTGATAAATTGATCCAGATACCAATTTCCGTTCCTCATTTGGGTATCGCTGAAGTAAAAGTTTATTTAGTTTCGCTTTTTACTGAATTAGCCGCTCGTAAAAAAGAAATTACAGATGAAACTTCAGCTAAAGCCAGGTCTGAACTACAAGATCTATTACGCAATGCTTGGCAAGGAGGTATTTCAAAAGCGAAGATAGAAGGAGTATTCGATCAAAAAGACCTTGAAAAATTGAGAGAGGGAATTGATATCTCTGAACAGATTGCAGGCATTTTAGTAACGGCGGATGATATCAATGGAAATCCTCGCCTTATAAAGCGGTTCCTGAATGCAATCATGATTCAAGACAAGGTAGCGAAATTGAACGGAATGACTGTAGATTTCAATAGCCTGGTAAAGATGATGCTTTTTGAACGCTGTGCTTCATCTAGTGCTTTTGAATATTTGGTTAAGTGTATAAAACAGTCTCCCGATGGCAAGCCTACATTCCTCAATGATATTGAGATTGCTCTTTCTGAAGGAAAAGAACCTACCTCGCTGGAAGATAGCTGGAAGAGTGAGTTTATCACCGAGTGGTTAAAATTGGATCCAAAACTGGGGGATACCGACTTACGACCACTATTGTATCTAAGTCGAGACAGATCACTTTCCCTAGCTGCGTATGATGAGCTCTCAAAAGAAGCTAGAGAAATATTGTCTGCGTTGAGCAAAGTTGATAATGTAATTCTTCAGGATTTAGTGAATAGAATAAAGCTAGTTGGAGAAGCGGAAGCTGAGAAGCTTTTAAGTCGAATAGCACGTACAGGCCGGAACAATCAGTGGGAAATACAAACGCTAGTGGCTGAACTTCATATTGCTGAAGCATATCCTAATTTGGGCGGTCGCCTAGTGGGTTATCTTAAAGGTATTCCGCCCAAAGCAAGAAAACCCGCTTTTGTTCCGCATTTATGTAGCAAGTCATGGGCAAGTGATTTGCTATGTGAATGGGAGAAAGATCCTAATACTCCCACAACTGTTTCCAAGGCAATCGCGATGAAAAAGGAGAAATGATATGGGAACTTCTGCCTCAAATAGAGGGCCAAGCTCAGCCGTGCCTTTTGATCCTCCCTGGTTAGAAGAAATAGAAATTCCGAATATTCCTCCGCCCGTCCAATCGGATGGTGACGAAGATCAGACTACTGAGACACAATCTGATAAGTTATCACCATCTGCTCGCTTCGGAAACGCAAGGCGCAACCTAAGTGACTACGTTGTTTCTGGTGACAGAGGCAGTCTACGACGTGCATTAGGCCATTATTCAAAAACAGGAATGGGAGGTTCAAGAAAGCTTTCTAATCGATTGAAACTTTCTTCTATTGTTGCTGCAGGTTTATTTTCAGCATTGCAATCTTTGAGTGAGGGAAACAATGAGCCTTTATCAACAGTTATTGCTCAACTTCTCAAGAATGATGCTGGTATCTATTCAGTAATAGATGAGGTTGTTCGTTTTGTCTGTCCAGATGGTGGGAGCTTGGACGAAACTTCTACAAGGAATTCAGTTTCGTCAGCATTAAGTGACTTTTTCCAGGACAATCCTGATGTGGACATAATGAATTTAAACGAAGATTCGATTTGGATTTTAATTTCTTCCTTTCTGGGGTACGAAGCATTTAACCGAATTCAACTTGACATTGGTCAAGCATTTGAAAGATTAGAATCCTTGGTTAGCCGTGTATCAAGGTTGAATGATATGCGGGATTATCTTAAATCTGAAATTTCATCACAACTGAATGCTATTCGGAAAGAAATTGCGCGGCGAACCATATCCGATTTACAGGAAATTTTCCAAAAATCTATAGAAAGAACTTTTTCGGTATTTGAGGTATCACTATGACAAAAATACATTGTTTCACCCGCAATACAATTCCACCTACTTTTGAAAATGACATCCAATACTTTGAGCTTTTTTCAAAAGATTATAGTAAAAGGATCTCAATCGGGCGTTCTATCCCATCCCAATTGCGTAAATTTGGAATTGTTCCCAGTATTCCTGCTTTGGACTTTGCTACGTTTGCAATCTCCGTGGTAGCTGCTGATAAATCAGTGCCGAGATCAAGCTCTTCTGATGGTTGGACGCGCATGATTGAACTTAGTATTCCCATGTGTGATTCTGAAACCTGGTCAGCCAAATCAGACCGGATTGAGAAAATATTACGATACCTCACCGGCGATTTTTGGAAGTTGAACTTTTTCTCCATTGAATCCCCCCTGAGTACTTCCAAAAAACCACCGACAGTAAGGAATAATGATTGTGTATGTTTATTATCAGGCGGGGTTGATAGTTTGGTTGGTGCAATTGACCTCGTTTCCGATGGCTTCTCCCCACTATTCGTATCTCAAATTGTTAGAGGAGATGCAGCTCACCAAAGGGAATTTGCAGAAACGCTCAATATGTCGAATCAGTTCCAGTGGAGTATTGGAAAGCTACCTCGAAGTGAAGGCTCCACCCGAGCACGATCACTTGCTTTTTTTACGTTTGCAGTGTTATCTACTTGTTCTCTCCATATAGGTAAAGAAAAAGTAAAAATCATTGTTCCGGAGAATGGTTTTATCAGTCTGAACATTCCGCTTAATGCTAATAGGATTGGAAGCTTAAGTACAAAAACTACCCATCCAATCTTCATTTCAATGCTGCAAGAACTCTGGGACGCAATCGGTTTGGAAGCTGAATTGGTCCTACCTTACAAATATAAAACCAAAGGTGAAATTCTCAAAGAATGCAAGG
Source organism: Bacteroidota bacterium (assembly GCA_029567375.1). Taxonomy (GTDB): domain Bacteria; phylum Bacteroidota; class Bacteroidia; order Bacteroidales; family UBA932; genus Cacconaster. The sequence goes on from JAKQLB010000232.1 coordinate 18,175, forward strand.
ACAAGGACATACTCAGCAAACTTGTTTTTGTCTCAAATAGCTGCGGCAAATATCAACGGCATAATCTTCAACAGTGTGGTGTGTGTGTCCCTTGTTTGGTAAGAAGGGCGGCCTTCCTTGAGGCGGGTATGCAGGACAAAACGGAGAAAGGTTATGTGTATGAAAATCTCAGAATCTCTGATTCGCAAGACTTGGTTGCAGTAGCTCTATCGGTAAAGCAATTGGAATTGGAAGGGGTAGATAGATTTGTAAAAAGTGGTCTAGCGTTTGCCACTGGAGAAGAGCGACAAAAACTATTAGAAGTGGTTTCGAGAGGGTTAATTGAGTTAAAAAACCTTCTCAGAGGGTATAGCTTTCCATGATCGATTTTCATTGTCATCTCGATCTTTATAAGGATCCGCTATCGATATTGCCAGAAGTTGAACGCTATTGTGAATTTGTCCTTGCTGTGACGACGTCTCCAAAAGCATGGGCGAAAACCTCGAAAAAATTTGAACATATTTCCGTCGTTAAAACTGCTATCGGTTTACATCCTGAAATTTTATTGAACAGGATTGATGAACAAAAATCCCTTCTGAAAGGAGTGAAACTGAATAGATTCATAGGCGAAGTCGGTATAGATGGTTCTCGCAATTATTCAGGGTCAGTTGATTTACAACAAAAAGCATTTCGGGAAGTCCTGTTGGAGTCAGAACAATGTGGCGGGAGATTATTGAGTATACATTCCCGAAATGCTTCAAAAGAAGTATTAGATATCATAGAAAGATGCTGTAATAAAAGCACTCCAATATTGCATTGGTTTTCGGGCTCACTAGACGAGCTTGAACGGGCTAAAACATTAGGGGTTTGGTTTAGCATAAACCCAATGATGACATTTTCGACTAAAGGAAATGCGCTTATATCTAAAATGCCTCTTTCCAAGGTTTTGCCTGAGTCCGATGGGCCTTTTACACAGAATAAAGGAATCCCCTATATGCCATGGGATACTTCTATAGTAATTAATCATCTTGCAAAAACCTTCGGGAAAACAGCCCAATTTATAAATGGAGTGATGAAAAACAACTTGAAATATTTGTTAGACACTCACAACTAATTTAAGATCTTCTCTCCATCTAGATTGGTGATTATCGCAGGAGTAAATTATTGAAATAATTTATGCTTTTTCTTGGTGATACATTAATTTTCCTAAAAAAGGGGTTTATTGTTCAAACTTCAAGTAAATAAAGTGTATAGATTCTCTTCAAGTAATAATTACTTCAAATTCAAATCTCGCCTATCCCAATATCGTATATTTCTAAGGTATTGTTTCGACTCACTTTAAACTGTGTACTTAATTCATTGTCAATGTTAAAGACCATTAGGGGATCTGAATCAAACAGATATTAGTAACTTGAATGCCAGGTAATGTCATTGTTATCAGAAAGGAATGGGTGTTTACCATGTAGTTGGATAAGGTAACATAAGTTTCTCACACTTAAAAAAGTCATGGTCCTCAATCACTTGGTAATATGGAATAGATATTTAAATCAGAAGAAGGAGATCGAACCACGTCTGACACGATTCCAAAGTAAAACGATCAAGGTATAAAGACCAAATGTCCTTTTAACCTCCTCTCAATTTGTCCAACCAAAACTTTTCTCAATTAATGATATTTTTGCTAGCGATTAGACGATTGGATACTATTGGTTTACTAAGGTAATGGGGATACCAAAAAACGTCGAACCGACAAGGATTTGCTCAATTTGCCGATGGATAGCTCTGGATGGATATGAGATAACGATGCTGCCTCTCCCAATACAAGACGTTGAATCAACATAAAACAAAACAGAGTTTATTTCAAGACTTTTAATCTGCTCCACTGTTTTTTCGTGTTCTCTGACATTCTTATTTACTTCCTCAAGCAAAGGTAACTCATCACATCTAAGGTAATGATGATAACTGTCATATAACGCATCATCAATAATCCTTCGCAAGAAATGGGTCGAGTTTTCGATCAAAAAGAATGTAAATACAAAAAGTAGAATACATAAAATTCGCAAGCATTTTCTTTTTTGCATATTTTCTCCAATTGATGATGATGAAGCTGATAAACTTCATCATCATCATGCAGATCCTAATAATTGTTATGCCACCATTGGACGTATACACCCCAATTCCAATATGGCCACGAGTATGAGAGGATTTCAGGGTTGGGCTCTCCATATTGGATATTGAAACTAGTCGAGGACACGACAATCCCTTGATCTCGAAAACGAGGGGAGCTGCAAACTCCATAAGGCCCAGAATACGACCTGCCTCTTGTATAGTCGTAGTCGCAAGTGACTAATGGATCTTGACCACAAGCGTATCCTGCGGTTTTGTGAAACCCCCAATTGATAAGTGTTTGCCCTGGGTTTGGATAACCGGAAAAGGGAAACCATGAAGGGGTATAGTTAGGTACTGGATAATCCTTGTTTCCACATGGTGTAGGATCAGCAGTGATTAAATTTTGGGAATCCTGTTCGGCGGCGATGTTACTATTCTCGGATAAATAAATAGAGAGGTTCGGAAACTTGGCAGGATTCAGGGTATGAATGCTAATATCATCCATTACATTTCCTGAAACAACGGATAATCTATATTCGTTCTGATACGCTACAATTTCCAATGCTAATTCTAAGGATTCAGGTGAAAAGCCTGCTTGCTTCGCTCCTTCATAGTCAAATTCCTGAAGGGGGACTTGATTTACATATCTAATTGAGATGAAGGGATCCAACTCAACAAGTTCAGCAGTAAGAGTCTTCCCACTTGAAACTACTTGGGCAAAAGCGGAGGTGCTTAGCATCATAGAAGCTATCAGGACGATTGATATCACAGTCCATTTTTTCATCACATCTCCTTTTTGTTTTTTTGATTGATCCGTGTTTAACTCATCTTTTTTATTAGTTTTAAGTCTCTTCGGTTAACCTCCTTTCTATATCTAGTTTACACAATAGGTTGTTAAATCCGTGTTAAGTTCTGTCTTTGTTTCTTCCAATGCAGGAAAATTCCAAGAAACTGAGAACATAGGTGACTTTTGAGATTTTCTTTCTGTAAATTGATCACCACCGGATTGATGTAAAAAGTAGAAGGAATATCTTGAATTCTGGAATTTAAGCGACTCAACAAGGAACATCAAATTTGGTTGTTCATCGAGAAAAAGTAGTCATCATCTACTTTATCACAATGAAAGTTCAACAAATTACCCCTAGCCTGTTAATAAATTGTTCAATTAACAATGAAAGAACCATCAGGTCTCTGTAATATGAACGCCCACATTAGCTGACATGGGTGCTTTCAGCTTATCAAACAAATCCCATATCGTAAAAATCGGATACAAGGTCTTTTTCTAACCTTATGCGTACATCAACTCCTTTTCTAAAATTAAAAGCTATCTTTAAATCTGCATCAGAAAGCTGTTTGTAATTCGGATGATTGATAATATCGTATTTTTCTGAGAGAAAAGGGCGTTCTCCTCGAAGTTGTAGGATGCACTTTGAGTTATCCATCACCGCCAGCTCGTTCTGGGTCATCAAGTCCTTTCCCATCTTTTGATGACTGATGCCATGGGATTTCTCCCGGCTTCTGTTTTCAGAGGTATTGTCGAGATCAATTGTTTCTTTTCCAAGAAGTTCAGAAATTTCTTTAAGCGTGGTCTTCTCTTTGCCACCCAGGAACAACATGCTGTCACAGTTGCCTACAATTGTTTCGGCATGTTCTTTATAGAGCGCCTTAAGCTGACTTTGGACTCTAAAGAGGATTCAAGTTAATAGCTCCAGTATCCCATTAGTCAGATACGCAAAACGAGGAATCTACTTTTACGTTTTATTGCCAGTCTCCTTCCACATGCGATCTTGGGCATGCCAATAAAACCCAAAAGAAACATCAGCATAGATAGATTCCATTACTGGTTCCAGGAAAGCAGCAATGCCTGCGATTACCTCATCAAAGTGAATCGGTGGCAATTTCAACCTCTTGTTAAAGGTATCCCATTTCTTCTGCATATCTTCATTGCAGGCAAACGCAATAAGATTTAGAAAATCATTACTCTGGTAGGACCTTTCCCTGTTCGCGAAAGTTCTGACCAATGCTGTACGTAGAAGACTGCCATCAAAGTTAAACTGGAGAGAAAGATAGTAAAGATCATAGTAATCTTTCATCCGGCTGGAAAATTCCATCAAATCGAGAATCGCATCCAGCTTTTCAGCAACAATCGTCTCAAGAGAATAAGCGTTAACAATCGGCAAAGCAAAGTCACTCAACTGTGTTGGCACTTCTCTAGTCTGTTCCTCAGGATAAACGATATCCCCAAAACCAAAATCGATTTTTATTGGCGTCTTTGTATTCTTTATCCTTGCCTCAAGAACGGCAGATAACCCAGGAAACTTCTTATCAATCGAGATTTGTTCTATATACATAATCTCGTAAGCGATGAAGTCATTACCTGTCGGTGTGTTGATGATATTCGCCAGGATACCTTCCAACGCCTCTGTGGTATTCGTTGTATCTCGTGCCAGAAAATCGATATCTACGGTTGGACGACTGCTGAAGTCCGTCAGACAATAAATCAAATGCCCACCCTTCAAAACAAAATTGTTCTTGTATAACGAGGAAGCCAAGCGACGTAAAAATTCTTCCTGACAGAACAACTGCAGACACAGTTGAAAAGTTCTGCCTGTGAGATTCGCTTGATTTCTTAATCTTGCCAAAACAGATGCAGCCCTGTCAGCCATTGATTAGCACTCCCATAATCTCGGACATTTTTCTGTAGACCCGCATTTTTTTAGCATAAGTAATGAGGTTTCCGAGGTTCTTCTTCACATCTTTGCTGTAGGCGACGATGGCCTTGTTAAACATTTCACTGTCTATTTTTCTTTGGTACTTAAAACAATCGCAGATTGTGCGGTCTCGGTCGTAAATTGAAAGATGAACGCCATTGATTTCCTGTTCTGTTTTTCCGAGCAGGAATAGATCCTCCTTAATGAAATATGGCTTAATCTTTGGTGTTTTGGTTCTCAAGCGGTTGCGAGATACAGAACGTGGAAAGGCAAGCGTCCATTCAAGGGGTGTGCGATCACTATACCCATAGTAAAAAAGAGCAGAATCCATGCACAGGATGCTATCTGGAAAGGCTTTCGCAATAACTTTTTCTTCCTCGGAGTCCTGGTAAGAACTCAGTTGGTAATAACCCCTCTTGACCCGCTCAAGAAACCCAAGGCTACAAAGCTTAGTGATTTGATAATTCCTAAGCCCACCACGTTGAAAATCACTATTTCTTGCGACTCCGCCACACTCTCGAATTGTCTTTTCAGCTATTTCGTGAACACTCATTAATAATGCTCCTAACGATACACAAAAGTATTTTGTTGTGTATCGTTAGGAGTATATCTCTCTTTACGCAGGATTTCAAATTATTGACCATCAATCCTGCCCATATCATAAATAGCAGAAACTTGGTCTGTGGCAATCTGAAAATGTGAACCAACTTCGGTCTCTATGCTAAAGGTTTTTGTCGGATCCTCATCAGACAGCAATCCATAATTGGGATGCCTGGTTATGTCATACTTGTCTGATAAAAACGGTCGTTCTCCGCGAAGTTGCAGGATACACTTTGAGTTATCCATCACGGCCAGCTCGTCCTGGGTCATCAGGTCTTTGCCCATCTTCTGATGATTGATGCCATGGGATTTCTCTCGACCTCTGTTCTCAGAAGTGTTGTCGAGATCGATCGTTTCTTTCCCTAACAACTCTGAGATCTCTTTAAGAGTAGTCTTCTCCTTTCCACCCAGAAAAAGCATACTATCGCAGTTTCCTACAATCGTTTCAGCATGTTCTTTATAGAGCGCCTTGAGCTGACTTTGAGCCTGGAGCACAATACAGGCAGAAATCTCCCGACTGCGAATGGTGGCAATCAAGCGTTCGAAGCGTGGGATTTGACCGATGTTAGGGAATTCATCCAGGAGACAGCGTACATGGATCGGTAACCTTCCACCATAGACATCATCAGCCTTATCACAAAGCAAGTTGAACAATTGAGTGTACAGGATGGCGACTACAAAATTGAAGGTGTCATCTGTATCACTTATGATCACAAATAGAGCTGATATTTCGTCTCCAAGGGTATCCAAATCCATTTCATCATAACCCATCAGCTCGCGCAACTCCTGAATATCAAAGGGAGCTAACCTGGCACCGCAGGAGATGAGGATAGACTTGGCGGTCTTCCCAGCCGCCAATTTGTATTTCTTATACTGCCTTACACCAAAGTGCTCTGGAGACTTCGCTTCCAGTTCTTCAAACAGTTCATCGACTGGGTTCTTGAAGCTCTCGTCATCCTCCCTGACTTCGGAAGCATCAATCATCTCAAGGAGGGTGGTGAAGTTCTGCTCCCGCTCCGGAGCTTCATACCAAATGTATCCGATCAGGGCAGAATAGTATAGCCGTTCCGCTTTGATCCAAAAGTCCTCACCCGCCTTTTCACCCTCACCTTTGGTGTTGATGATGATGGCATTAACCAGCTTGAGAATGTCTTTCTCAGAGTGGATGTAGGCAAATGGGTTGTAGTGCATACTGCGCTGGAAATTAATCGTATTGAGCACCCGGATGTGATAGCCATTACGCTTGAGCATGGTTCCACATTCAGTGAGGATCGTGCCTTTTGGATCGGTCACCACATAGCTAGAATGCATTTGCATCAAGTTTGGCTTGACGAAGAACCGGGTTTTGCCTGAACCTGAGCCACCAATGACCAGCACATTCTTGTTACGGGCAAGTTTAGGGTCCTTGGGACGACTGTTCATGGTGAGGGACTCCATCTTGGTGAGAATGATGTTGTTCTTGGGATTCTTATCGATATAAGGAGCAATATCCTTAGCCGTGCCCCAACGGGCAGAACCATATTCAGTACCTTTCCTAAACTTCTTTCTGTTTTGTCCATTCACAACGACAACGAGTTTCATTAGGCCTGCCAATAGAAACCCAATCACCAGATCTTGAAGATTGAAAGATGGCCATGGATGTTGACCGATGAATTTTAGGTTTGAAAAGATGGCGATAAAACGATCCAGAACATCTCCACCCTGAAGCAGACGAAAAAACTGGGCGAATTTATCGCCAAGGTAAAAAGGGAAAAGGTATAGGGAGTTCAAAATCAAGCTTCTGACTAACCTTGTATTCATCGCACAAACTCTTTTCTTTGAACTTTTTCAGTGACATGAGCAGCTCTTTCTGTGTGTTGAAGCTTGAGCTTCTGCAACTTCTCACGCAGAGATGGACGCTCTTGAATTTTCAGTCGCTTTTTCACAAACTCGTTGAAAGCGGTTTGGAGGATATCGGTATCCCGAGCCCGAAAGAAAAGCAAGAAGTGAGGCGCTTCTTTGCTGCGCTCCTTCTTGATCGCATATTCAATGCCGTATCTTCGGGCGATTCTTTCAAAGTCATGAATATGCTCATCGTGAATTTCTATGTTCGATAAACCAGATCTTTCCTTCATTAGCTTCTTGATGGTCATGCGTCCTTGGTAGGCGGGATGGAGTTGCTTATCCCTTGATTTTTGTTGTTGCTGTTGCTTTAGGATGTCAAGGTACTTCTGGATCGCCTGGAGGAAGACCTTTCCAGTCATTTTTCCAGTCTGAACAATCAGGGTAATGCTACGTTGTGAAATCTCTTCCTCCATGACTACCTTTCTTGCTTGGACTTGCCATACATGTCGTGATTTACCAAGGTTTTGTAAAAAGCGTTGATAGTTTTGGGAGCGTTGTAGAGTGTGGCAAGCAGGTATGCTCTAATATTCTGGATTTTGCTCGTGTTTTGATTAAGAGCATCCAACACATATTCTATATGCATTGAGTTTAGACTCAACAACCTTTCTCTGGCCCGTTCAGCCGGAATTTGGGCACCATTGATGCTAAAGGAATTAACCTTCGAGCAGGCAGTCTCAATCATGATCTCAAGAATTTCCGGAATCATCTCTGGATCTCGTTGGATCAGCAAATCGTAATCCATGTTTTTCTTGAAAATTTCCCGAAATTCCATCCATCGATCAATCTCTGAATTTTCGTGTTCAGGATATTTTTGTCGCGATGGATGGATAGATTGATAGATTCTTTCTTTCTTCTCAGTATCGTTAACATCAGTCTTGTTAATATCAGTCTTAATTAACTCCTTTTTTCGGAAGTCTTGACTTCCCATTTCCGGATCTCTTGATTTCCCTTTTTCGGAAGTCTTGACTTCCTCTTTTGGGAAGTCTTCAGGTTCATCCACCACCGCTCCTTTTTCGACGTCTATTCCCTGGAAGTTCATGACATAGATTTTTGTTGGCTTTCCCATACCTTGCTTGACTCTCTCAATCAATCCAATTCCTTTTTCAGAATCCAGTTCAGCCAGCATCTTGACCGCTTTATTGTGGCCACAATTCAAGAGTTCTTGGATTTCGATAAGCGTGAAAAATATATAGACCTTGTCATCGGAGTCCTTCCAATCGTTCTTTCTGGATAAACCCATGCGATCCAACATCAGGCCATAAAGCACCTTTGCATCGCTTGATAGGTCTGAGAAAGTTGGGTTAGTAAAGAGCTGTTTGGGTATGCGGTAAAAGGAAAACTGCTCAGCTTGGTTGCCGTAGTAGTAGTCAAATTTTTGTGAAGTTAATGAAGCCTCCAGCTCTTAAGAGGAAAAAGAGACTTTAGAACAGCTCAAAAGCTGTTGCAGTCTCCATAACATCTTCTATGTGGGTAGGTTCTACCGCTATCGAATCTGCCCCAAACAACGTGTACCCACAACCGAGATCCAAAACCACGCGAACCAAAATATGGTTTTTAATAACCTTGTTTCGGTAGTTTTTGCCTTCTGGGATGAAATAAACCTTCTGAATATAGTGCTTAAATCGCAGGATTTCTACGAAGTTACTCGTTGAGCCCGACGTATTACTACAATAGTCTCGACATGCGCGGTTTGGGGGAACATGTCGAAGGCGTGCACGCTTTGCAGGCTGTAGCCAGCCTCATTGAAATGTTTCAGGTCGCGTGCGAGGGTGCTGGGGTCGCAGCTGATGTAAATAATCTGCTGCGGGGCGAGGTCGACCAGAGCCTGGCGGGCACGCGCGTTAAGACCTGCGCGGGGAGGATCGAGTACGACGAGGTCGATCGGTTTGATCTGCTTCACGAGCTCGGGCAGGATCACTTCAACCGCCCCTTCGTAGAGGCTGATGTGTTCAAACTCGTCCAGGTTGCCAGTAAAATCAAAACAGGCTGATGGAGCGCTTTCGATGGCGGTCAGTTGGCTGGCGTGGGGGGCAAGAAAACGCGTGAAAAGGCCGACTCCGCTGTAAAGTTCAAGGATTTCAAGTTTCTCCTGACCTTCAACAAGCGAGAGAACATGCCCAACCATCTCCTCCGCCACAGGCAGGTTCACCTGGAAGAAGGATTCGGGCGAGACTAGGAATTCCTTCCCCAAAACGCGATAAACCAATGCGTCATTGCCGCCCAAGTTCAGGCTGCGTCCGTCCGGGCTGAGATAAGTGGAAGAAACTGGCAGCTCGATCGAGAGTTCGGGCGGCTCATCGCTTTCACCTTCAAACACCAGCATAATCTCGCCATCGCCATCCATGCGCATAGCAAGACGATTTATGCCGGATTCTGATTCGAGTTCGATTTGCGAGAGGAGCTCGTTCATTTCATCGGGGATCAGGAGGCATTTTTCGATCGGCAGCACTTCGTCGGACGACGCACATATAAATCCAAGGTGGATAGTGGCATCTGCGTTCTCAGAGCGGGTGGGATGGAACTGGACCTGGTTGCGGTAGCCAAGGGGGGTGGGGCTGGGGGTGATCTGAATTTCAGGAAGGTTGGTAAGCTTGCCAATCCGCTCCAGTTGATCTCTGACCAGGTCTCTTTTTAGCTCAATTTGCTGTGTATATCCCAAGTGTTGGTAGTGACAGCCGCCACAGATAGAGAAGTAAGGGCAGGGAGGAGTGATCCGATCGGCGGACACCTCGAGTAATCTAACCATCCGTCCGCGGGCAAAGCGTTCTTTCTGACCAGTGATCGCGATTTCCGCTATTTCTAGGGGGAGCACGAATGGCACGAAAATCGCGCGTCCATCCGCCAGGCGTCCCAAACAATCGCCGCCATAGACCATTTTCTCAAATTTGACCTGCTGAAGATCTTCCATGTTCTACTCTCCGATCCGATTCATCTTGATTCTACCTTAGCAACAGAATCATGGATTGATGCTTTAAGTTGGTGCAAAACGCGATGTTTGATTTGAAAATGTTGTTACAGTCGAGGTGGGGAATTGGCCTGACTATTCCTTGACATGGTCCACCTCCACCGTCAAGGTCGACGCGTGAATCGACCGTACAAGGGAAACTTACCACCTAACCTGCTCTTGTCGGCGGGTTGAGGGCACTATAAATTTGTCCACCAAATCTTGCGCGGTGCCCTCAATACCCTGCTTTGCGGGCACTTTGCCTCGCCCTACGAAAAAATGTCACCGATATGAGACGCTCTGCCTTCAATCCGTCATAGCAAGTACTGCAAAACCAACTGTCAAGTTTGGCTTGCGAAATCCACCTGCCTCGTGTATAATGCTTCCTCTATGGGCGGTTAGCTCAGTTGGTTAGAGCGTTGCGTTGACATCGCAAAGGTCGTAGGTTCGAGTCCTATACCACCCACACAAAAGCGGCTGAAAATCAGCCGCTTTTGCGTTTCTAATAGCCAGGTTTCTCCCCTAAGACCGGGCAAGTCCAATCAACTAAATCTTCTCGTCAATCTCGCGCAAGGCAAGCTGGATGAATTCTTCCACGCTCATGGCTGGCAGGCTTTCGCCACTGCGCCGGCGCAAGGCCACCTGACCTTCTTCCATTTCGCGGTCGCCGATCACGAGCATGTAAGGCACTTTTAGCTTCTGCGCGTTGCGGATCTTGGCGTTCATGCGGTCCGAGCCATCATCCACGCTCAGGCGCAGGCCGGCTTTCTTCAAGCGGGCAGCCACCTCGTGCGCATAGTCGTTGTGGCGGTCGGCAATCGGGATCAGGGTGACCTGTTTCGGCGACAGCCATACCGGGAACGCGCCGGCGTAGTGCTCGATCAGCACGCCAAAGAAGCGTTCCATCGAACCCAACAGGGCGCGGTGCACCATGTAGGGGCGGTGTTCCTTGCCGTCTTCGCCGATGTAGCTCAGGTCGAAGCGTTCGGGCTCGTTGAAGTCAAACTGGATGGTTGAGAGCTGCCATTCCCGCCCGAGGGCATCCTTGACTTTGAGGTCGATCTTGGGGCCATAGAAAGCGCCGCCGCCGGCATCCACCTCGTAGGGGACACCCATGCGCTTCAGCGTTTCTTCCAGGGCAATTTCAGCGTCGTGCCACATCTGGTCGTCGCCGACGCTCTTTTCGGGCTTGGTACTCAGATACGCCTGGAAATCCTTGAAACCAAACGCGCGCAGCATGTTCATGCTGAAATTGAGCGTGAAGTCGATTTCTTCGGGCATCTGGTCCGGGCGGCAGAAGTGGTGGGCGTCATCCTGGGTGAAGCCGCGCACGCGCATCAGGCCGTGCAGCACGCCCGAGCGCTCGTAGCGATAGACCGTGCCCTTTTCTGCAAATCGCAGAGGCAAATCGCGATAGGATCGCAACTGGCTCTTGTAGATGTGCAGGTGGAAGGGGCAGTTCATCGGCTTGATGTAGTATTCCTGCTCCTCGATCTGGATCGGGGAATACATGTTTTCTTTGTAGAAGCCCAAGTGACCGCTCGTCTCCCACAGGCTGGCTTTGCCGATGTGGGGTGTGTAGACCAGGTCGTAGCCGTTGGAGATATGCTGGTCGTCCCAGTAGCGCTCCACCTGGTGGCGGATCATGCCGCCGTTGGGGTGCCAGAGGATCAGACCCTGACCGACCTCGTCATTGGAGCTGTAGAGGTCAAGTTCCTTGCCGAGCTTGCGATGGTCGCGTTTTTTGGCTTCTTCGAGCTTCCAGAGGTAATCCTTGAGCTGATCTTTGCTCTCCCAGGCGGTGCCGTAGATGCGCTGGAGCATGGGGCGTTTTTCGTCGCCGCGCCAGTAGGCGCCCGCGACATTCAGCAATTTGATCCCGAAAGGATTGATCTGCGCGGTTGATTCCACGTGGGGTCCGCGGCACAGGTCCACAAACTTGCCGGATTGGTAAGTTGAGATGATCTGTTTTTCTTCGGTGGGGTTACCGTCATCATCCAGACCGCCGTTTTCCAAACCATCGATCAATTCCAGCTTGTAGGGTTGGTCTTTGAAAATCTGGCGGGCTTCGTCGGCGTTGACTTCCCGGTAGACAAAGTTTTCCTTCGCCTTGATCAGGTCTCTCATGCGGTTTTCGATGACTTCCAGGTCCTCAGGGGTGAGGGTCCGGGGCAAATCAAAGTCGTAGTAGAAACCGTCTTCAATGGCAGGACCGATGGCGATCTGCGCATCGGGGAACATCTCCAGGACCGCTTCAGCCATGATGTGGGCGGTGGAGTGGCGGATCCGATAAAGTTCTGACTTTAAGTAATCCTCATTATTGTGTGACATTTCTTCCTCCTTGCCGGTTGTTGTATGAGATTTTGCCGGGGTCCTTTGGTACAGCCGGACTTAAAACAAAAAGACCCTCGCTCTGGGGCGAGAGGTCTCTCACGCGGTTCCACCCAGATTGCTCCTTGCGGAGCATCTCAAAATGCCGATAACGGGGCTTCCGTTCGTCTTAGTAGGCGTGTGCTGTTCAGACTCAAGCTGGCAGGGGGTTTTTGGCGGTTCCAACCGGGCAGGTTCACACTCTCCCTGCTTCACTGACGGTCGAGAACGGCTTACTCGTCCTGCGTCATCGCGACTAATTGAAAAGTATAACACCAGCGCGTATGAACGCAAGGGTCTGGGGGTGGACAATGTAAGAGCAACATGATAATGTCCTAAAGTAGCAAAATAGAAATGTCCTAATTACTATTAGGAGCTATGAAAAGGACTATCGAAATGAGCAATGAAGAACTACTCTGTAAGAGCAACATGATAATGTCCTAAAGTAGCAAAATAGAAATGTCCTAATTACTATTAGGAGCTATGAAAAGGACT
>JAKQLB010000235.1 GCA_029567375.1 Bacteroidota bacterium
GTTGTTTTCCATGAACCAATTGCCCGTTCGAGCAGCCTCAAGCTTGTCATTGGTAAGGATCTCGAAGGGCAATTGAAAACGGTGAAAGAGCTCATCCTGCCATTGTTCGGCGAGACTACCCGGACAGACAATCAAGCACCGCTGCAAGTCGCCCCTTACGATCAGCTCTTTTATATAGAGGCCTGCCATAATAGTCTTGCCAGCACCGGGATCATCCGCCAACAGAAAGCGGAGTGGCTGCCGTGGAAGCATGGCTTCGTAGACAGCGGTAATCTGATGCGGGAGTGGTTCGACAAGGGAAGTATGAACTGCAAGTACTGGATCGAACAGATGCGCAAGACGAATACGGTGGGCCTCGGAAACCAACTGGAAGAGATAGCCGTCACCATCAAAGCTCCATGGCCGGCCGCGTTCGACAATCTCCAGTCTTGGTTGGTCATCGCGGAACAGCAATTGATTGGCGACGCGGCCGGAAGCATCCTTGTAGGTGAGCTCTAGCGCTTCAGAACCGAACCATTTCACGTTAACCACTGTTATCTAAACGTCAGGCAAGATTCCACGGACCGTGGCATTGGGTTGGATCTCTTCGAGTTTGAGCATGAGATGTCCCATGTACGAAGCGTATGGATGAAGAGGTGTGAAGAGGCCAAATCGCAGATAAACATGAGGCTAAATAGTACAGAAAAAAAGGCCCAGAAAGAATTCGTCGAATCCTGTCTGCGCCCTTTTTGCCCCAGCCGGTTGCCCCTCCCATCAGGTAGTTGCTATCAGACTCGCTGAAAAGAAGATCACTTCGGCTATGTTACAAAATTATGCTTATAAATGCAAGGGAATTGTCGAAGTCTAAAATCTCAAATTCAACCACTTGTTTCTTGATAATATCCGCTGGTCTTAGTTATAATTATCTCTTCTCACGGAAATTGCTATTATAAAACTATCGATCAAGATCTGAGACGAAGCGAGTTTTATCAGTCCATTTAGATTTATGTTACTTCGTGATTGTGCAAAAAAATGGAAGTAATAAGGTGTTCTGATTGTGTGCCTTTTATTTTTTACCGAGCTCGTCCGCAATATGGAAGCGCATTTTTCTCGAACAATATTATGAATCCGCCAAAATCACCAAAGGTTGAATTTTCTGCATAAAAAAACTTGTCCCGCTCAAGAGAATCAAAGATATCTCTGGGGATATCATACAGCTCACCCGTCGATTCATGAAGGCGAAGAGTAGCACTTAAGTGCCCGCCTGAGCCGGCTTCCTGTAACTTGTTAACCCAGAAAGCCCGTACTATTTTATTGCCGTCAATCATGTAACCACAAGTGCCCTGCTTTATCAGGTTTAATCCCCCGAGATCAACACTTTGATTGATATCTATCTTGATAGCCTCCACCATGATTTCGCGAATTGTCGTCTCTCTTACGATTACTCTACCAGCTGTTACCTGATTGGAAGTATTCGTAGAATTCTGAACAGCTGGTGGTGGTGGATCTTGGTATTTTCTTTCATAAGTCTTTTGTTGCTCAGGCGATATTTTTGTTCCATGTTGTTTGAGATCGTTTGCTATTTCAGAGTAACCTTTTTTTAACGCAAGGAAGAGTGCCTCGCTTTTATTTTTTGGATCCTAACAATTGACAAGAATATCATGGGCGCCTCGGATATTGTTTTCCATTACGGCCTTAATAAGGGGAGAGCTTACAGCCTTTTGCCCACCGAACAGCTTATCGAAAATTCCCATTCGAGTCCTCCGTTGGTCTATTTGAGAAAGATTATCTGCCTGTCTCAACCGTAATAAAATGCCATTCTGGACTGCTCAGAGTTCAATTGCATTCAGGGTGCTTGACACCCTATTCGCTACAATATTTGTTATAACTAATGCCCAAGGAATTCTTGGAAGACGATAATAAAACAAATTTAATTTAAAAAATGGATTTTCAAAGCCTTTTCTTAAATATAGTTCTCTACAGCCTCCAATATTTGAGAATATCTAAAACGGCTACTCATGCCAGTCTTATATAAGAGAACGATTCGCCTGATTCATAATACTAACATTATTGTTTATGCTGAATGATTTTCAATGCTTTTTCAAGTGAACATTGATCCGCTCTGCCGCAAAGCACAAATTACACATTTGACAAGAACCATGCAGCCCCTCATGCGTCTTCGGGCACTTGGCGAACTTGATTCCAAAGACCTTTTCCGCCTCTTCGACATTGTCGATCCCAAAGAACATCTTTGACCAGCTGGCCTTATCGATCATCTGCACTTCATCTATGCTGTTGCTCGGATCGATCGACGCCATGATTCGCAAATTTGGATACTGCAGTAACTCAGTTTCAATTCTTTCTCGAAATGCCTCTCGTCGCCACGACCGGGTAGGTATCCAAAACAGCACTTCAGGGTTTTCCATGCCGATACTCTTGATCCGGCCAATGTCGCTCAACTCGCTAAAAGGCTCACCTTTACTGCAGAATCTGACCCGCTCTACCTTTCGCGATCTTGCTCTTTTATTCTTCCTGTGGATCTCATCTGCCAATGCTTCCCCGGTCATCAGGTTCCAGCGATATTCG
>JAKQLB010000247.1 GCA_029567375.1 Bacteroidota bacterium
TATTCTATATCTCCACTCCCTACCCCAAGACCCAGATGCGAGGCGAGCTGGAGGAGATGGGGCTGGTGACGAGCAGCGACTTCACCAGGTACGATGGACTTCATGCCAACCTCAAGACAAAGCACCTCAGCGCGGAAGAGGTGCAGTATATCACCTGGCAGATGAACGCCCGCTACTATGATCTGGAGTGGCTGAGATACAACAAGGTCAAAAAGATCTATCCCAAGTGGTTTGCCCGGGAGATGAAAAGGCTCGCCCCCTTCTACGCCCGGAGAAAGCTGGACCTGGCATTGGGCAGGCGCACGGCGAGGGATTTCTTCCAGGAAGACCTGGCCAGCGGGGAGCTGTGCAAGGGCGTGGTTTAGTCTGAAGCAAATAGATACTTGGCTTCTATCTGTTTTTTTGGATGTTTCCTGCAGCAAAAATCTTGCTCATAAGAAAAGGTGTGTTGAGTCCTGAGATTTTTGCCCAAAAGCTTTTTCGTTTTGATGGTTGCAGAAGATTTGAGGATGAGGTGTCATGTCGGAACCTAATGAGCGTCAGTATTGGCTTTGGGTAACCCGCCCAGATTATTACTTAGAGGATGATGGCAGCGATCGAGAACTCCTAGATCCAACACATGGTGCAGATACTGGTGGCTGGTGGACATGTCATAGAGATACCAAGAAAGGTGATCTAATATTCCTATGGAGAACTTCCCCTAAAAAAGATATCGGCTATTTAATCCAAGCAGAAAGCGATGCATATTCCATTGTTGACGACAACGATCAAGGGTGGGACTATGGATGTGATTTCGATGTACTCTTTAAATTTGAAAATCCAATACATATAAAGGACCTGCGTGGTAGTCCATCTTTTGAGGAATGGGGTCCTTTGAGAGGGAGCTTTCAGAAAACCACTTTTAAAATCTCACTTGAATATTGGAATAAAATAAATAATTTGGCTGCTAATAAAAATCCAGGTTATCAAGAAATTATTGAGCTTATACAAAAGGAGCCTTTATCCGAAGGTATACGATTAGAAGAAGAACTCGAAAATGAATTAGTCGCTAATTTGGATGTCTTAAAAAGATTCGGGCATCAGCTGGAGTTATACATCGATTCCACATCCGGGCAGATAGGTAGGCAATTCATCTGTAAAGGTAACGGTGGCCGCATTGACCTACTTTGCTATGACAAAACCAAAAAGAGATACGTGGTAATAGAATTGAAAAACGTCCGCGCGGGTCAAAATACATTCGGTCAAATATCGAATTATATGGGATGGGTTCAAAATAGAATAGCTGGAAACATTCCTGTCATAGGAATTGTAATAAGCAGAGGCTACGACACTAGATTTGAATCAGCTTTGAATATTACAGATAAAATAAGTCAAATAGATGTAGAAGATCTCGGATTTGTTACTGCTCCACCTAAGAGAATACAAAAATTAGCTGAACCGAAGGAAAAGAACACATCTCCTCTTGGAATAAAGTTCACAAATTCCAGAGAAGCTAAAACATGGCTCGGGAAAGGTGATGAGTTTCTTAAGGAGGCAAAATATAAGGAGGCTATCCTTTGCTATGAAGAGGTTCTCAAAAAAGATCCTAAGAATAAGTGGGGGTGGATCAATAAAGGTTTGGCTTTAGCAGAGCTCAAGAGACCAGAAGATGCAATGTTGTGCCTCAAAAAAGCCATAGAGATGTATCCAAAGTCCGCACAGGTTTGGCTTAGCAAAGGTATAGCTTTAATATGCCTGAATAAATTTGAAGATTCTATTGTTGCTCTTGATAAGGCCATTGAGCTAAAACCCAAATTTGCGAATGCTTGGAACTACAAAGGAATGGCTTTGGCAGATATGGAAAGGAATGAAGAAGCCCTAATAGCCATTGATCGTGCGATAGAGTTGAACCATAAGAATATATTTGCATTATCTAATAAAGGATATATTCTCACGCAGATGGGAAAATATGATGAGGCAGTGCGGGCATTTGATGAAGCCATTAAACTAGATCCTCAAGATGCTTTCTCCTGGCATACCAAGGGAGACGCTCTTGACGAACAAGGTAAACATGATGATGCGATTCAAGCTTATGACAAGGCTATTGAATTAAATCCCAAAAATGCGTATAGTTGGAACAATAAAGGATATACACTCACCAAACAGGGCAAGTATGAAAAAGCAATCCAAGCTATTGACAAAGCAATCGAGCTAGATGCCAATTTTGCTGACCCATGGTCGAATAAAGGTGATATCTTCAGTAGTCTAGGCAAATACGATGATGCTATTAGCTTCTACGATAGAGCTATTGAACTGGATCCAGAAGACGCTAGAACTTGGAATAAGAAAGGTAGTACCCTCAAGTCACTCGGTCACCTTGAAGATGCTGAAGCAGCTTTCGCCAAAGCCAGGAATTTGGGATATGAGGAATGACCATATCCCTTGTAACTCAGCTATCCCTTCTTACAAACGGCCAGCATCCTCTAAGGGCTCTTCTGTCTGGAATATCGCCTCGACGAATCTTCGACCAAGCTTAGCGGGAGATTCTTAGCTACTTCGGCGGCCCATCCCATATCTGATCCGCTGAGGTTATGACCAGCTCCGGCCTGCCCTCATAGATATGCAGCTGCCTTTTTACATAGGCATAGCTGCGCCTGGGATGATCGGGCTGCTTGCTGGGCCTGATATAGCGCTGGGATATAAGATCTACTATCTTCTGCCTGGCAGGCTCATCGATTTCCCGCATAAGGTGCTGAAGGGCCGGTGCGGGGAGCTGATGATCCCCTCAGACGCTCCCGCTCATGGCCATCCCGCATCCTCTATCGGCTCGCCCGTCTCAGGATCGACGGGGCAGTCCATCCCCGGCACCGCCCGGAAGGCCTGGTCCATCTCGATCACACCCACATCTACCATCCCGGCCTGAAGAAAGTCCTTATCCAGAGAGAATGTCTTCCGCGGGCTTTGAACCACCCACAAATCCAGGCAGGTGGTATCCCAGACCTTGCTGGTTAAGTATCCCTCATAGGGCTTGATTATCCTGATCCAGAATCTGCCCGGCTCCAGGCCGGAGGGTACCGATTTTGCTATGTCTATCTCGGGGAAGCATGCTCGTAGATTCATCCTCGAAGTCGGTGCGATGGGAGTCAGCTTCTCTTTCAACTGTTCCGAATCCAGATTAAGATTGATCAGAATCCATGCGCTGCATGAGTACTTCCGGGCGACAATATTCCAGGAGAAGGCGGATCTCTCTTGTCTATTCCGCCTGCATAAAAACAGACCTGGCTCTGGGCAGGCGCGGGATTTCTTCCAGGAGGATCTGGCCAGCGGGGAGCTGTGGAAGGGCGTGATTTAAAATTAATAATTAACAATCTTTTAAAATTGTTTTCTAAAATACAATCTTCTCGAATTGTATTTATGCAATGAGGATCATCTATCAGTCCTGAGATTTTTTGCCCAATAGCTTTTTCGTTTTGATGGTTGCAGAAGATTTGAGGATGAGGTGTCATGTCGAAACCTAATGAGCGTCAGTATTGGCTTTGGGTAACCCGCCCAGATTATTACTAGTTCTGCCAAATATTTTAAGTCTATTGAAAATCGTCCTGGCAGAACCATTTCCACGCTGGCTCCAACCAGGACTCTCATGCTTAATGAGTGGTCACACCAACCCTATTTCCCGATCTTCTTATAAAACACCCTCTGC
>JAKQLB010000278.1 GCA_029567375.1 Bacteroidota bacterium
TTGCGTAACAACACACGGACCAGCCTCGATAACAGTGCATGGAAGATTTTTTCCCTCGGCACTGAAAACGGAAGTCATTCCGATTTTTTTTCCAATTATTCCAGGCATTGGTTGTTAATTTGGTGTAAATAAATTAGTTAACTAGTCTCCGCACATTTTTTGCGGGCTGCAAATATATAATGTTTTTCTTTATCGGCCAAATAATCCGTTGATTTTCAATTAATATTCCGTTGATTTTCCGACAAACGGTTTTTCAGAATCGGAATTATTGAATTACCTTTATAGTTTACTTGGGGAGTCATTCGGGAAGGAGCTAAAAGAGGTCACTTAGGATGAAAAATGTATTAAAAATATCACTTACTCTTATTTGCTTGTATGTTTTTTTGGCAAAAATATATGCGATAGTTTTTTCTTTAGTAAAGCGTATTAGTGATTGGCCGGTATTACTTGTAGATGTGGTAGTCCTGTGTGCCTGCGTGCTCCTGGTTCTGTTTTTGTGGAGAAATAGAGCAAATATAAGATATGGGATAGTCTGGTGTATATTGATTGTTGGGGCGATTTTTGCACAACTTTATGTAGGATTATTCAACTTTTTGATAAAGAATCCGGGTATCGATCAAACGAGAGTTTTATGGGCTTTTGATCTGCCGAATTTGCTCTCTCTGTTGATTCTGGTGGTTTTGATGATAATGATTATTAAAAAATGGGAGCGTGTTGGAAAAATTTAATATGAAAAAAAGCGGAATAATATTTTTGTTCCTGGTTTTAGGTCTATCGGGTTGCTATGATTCCCATGTCCTGCCAGGGGCCAAAATAGGTTATCTTGAAAAATATCATTGTTGGCCATACGATGTGACTGTTTATTCTGTGAAGAATATTAAAATTGACTCATTATTTTACACCTATCCGTTGAAACGGTATTTTGGCAATGATGCAAAGTACAATATCTCAACTTGGAAGAAATATGATGATTTGGATTGGAAGAAATATGATGATTCGGATACTTTGATTTGGTCCGGCATGAATAAGGTTCTTGAACAATGTGATGATAATATTGAGTTATATATGCATATAATGAAAGGAGAAGAAATTTACTATTCAGGTTCTTATCAATATATGAAAAACAGAGAAGGCAAGAAAGAAAGAAGCTATGAAAAGATATTATTTCTAGACTTAAAATCCAACAAGTTACACGTATTTAAAGATGTCAATAAAACGAAGAGTATCCTTGTTTTTTGTCCTTATTAGTTTTTGTGCGTCAGGACAAGATCTGTCCGGCACATATTACAGTGAATTCGGAACAAAAATAGAAATAATAGGAAATGAATTGACTTATATCGAGCCTCATTTTTCTACCCCTGTCCGGTCCAATGACACCTTGGCAAAATGTACGTTTGAGTGGGTTGATGCTGATTTTATAAAAATCAACTCAACTCCACCGGACATTATTGCCCTCAAAGGATTAAATGTAACACAGCACTCTGATAGCACTGTCATTGACGGCATAAAAGTGTCTTTTTCAATTCCATATCAAAGGTGCAATCTTAAAATACAGATACACGCCGATACTTTCAAAACCTTTGATTTTGTCTATTCCCAAGAGAGCAGAGATGTGATGTTGCCCAATAATGTCAGATCAATAACATTTTATATTGCTCCCGAACATATTATACCACATACTGCAGATGGGCTGTTTTATGGTGTTATTGGATTTGACCCACTTCAGGAGTTTGAAATAAAAGAGAATACCAATACGGTTTTGATAGAAATCCCTGCCCTCGATGATTCTTTTTTCGAAAAATACTACATAAAAGATGATTATGCCAGGGTATCGAATGACTCCATTATGTGGAAAGGGGAAGTATTTGTAAAGGGTGCTGACGCTCCAATTCAGGAGTTATTTCAACTCGAAGGAGAGTCAGGTAATCAGTTAAATGAAATGATAATTTCAAGTATCAATTCCTATATTACTTGGAAAAAGAGTTTTGTAAAAGGTGGAATCAGTCTGCATGATACTTGTCATTATTGGATTTGTAAAGATGGCTTGCCTGCTGATTTTCCTTATGATAGTATGCAGAATGTTACCTTTTTGAGTTTGCACAATTGCAATGGTCTATCGAAATCGTTGCGTAAGGAATTAAAAAAAGGAATAGATGCCTGTTTTGTATGGTTAAAATTAACAGAGAGGCAGTTGGTTATTGGCATTGGCGGTAGGATAGTTAAATTGATTAAGAATAATAATCTTGAAGTAAGTGTAGGCGATTGGTCTGTTTTTACTTATGAGTACTCTTGCGAAAAGCAAAAATGGATGCTTGTAAATACCGAATACGGCGGTATTTAAAATACCCCAAAATCGCACAACAAAACAAGCAATATTTTGAAAAAGTGCTCAACGAGTTGTGCGTTTTGGTGAAAGTGCGCTTTTGACGCAGCTTAACCTGGAATTATAAAAACATCAAAATCATAAGTTGTGCGGTGATGACGCGCAAAAACATGGTGAGCGGATAGACTGTGGCGTAGCTTACTGCGGGGACATCGTTACCGGCTGTGGAATTTGCAAAGGCAAGGGCAGGAGGGTCGGTCATGCTTCCCGAAATCATTCCCATCAAGACAAAATAGTTGATTTTGCACGCTTTACGTCCTATTATGCCGATAATCAGAATGGGCAAAACGGTAATGATAACTCCGTAACCAATCCACTTATAGCCGCCACTCAAAATAGTCTCCACGAAACTTTCGCCCGCACCTATTCCGACGCATGCCAGGAATATGGCTATTCCTATTTCGCGCAGCATCAAATTGGCACTCACGGTTGTATAGGTCACGAGCTTATATTTCGGACCAAATATGCTGATGAGTATCGAAACAATGAGCGGACCGCCTGCCAACCCCAATTTCACGGGTTGCGGAATCCCGGGAATTGTAAAGGGAATGCTTCCCAACAGGACGCCGAAAGAGATGCCGATAAAGATGGAAATAAGATTAGGCTCTCTCAGTCGCTTCAAAGAGTTGCCCAGGAATTTTTCCACCTCCGCTATTGACGCTTCGGAACCGACAACTGTAACTCTATCACCAATTTGCAGTTTCAATCTGGGTTCGGCAACTAAGTCCACACCTGCACGGTTTACACGAGTAACGTTGATGCCGTAGAGATTTCTAAGCCTCAATTGTCCTATGGATTTTCCGTTAATGGCGGATTTGGTTATGGCAATTCGGCGGGAAACCAATTGGGAGTCGAGCTTGTTCCATTGCGCTCTATCCATATCGATGCGTTGTCCGATGAGTGCTTCAATTTGATCTATATTTTGCAGATTTGAAACAATCAGCACTTTGTCGTTCTCTTCGAGGAGAGTGTCGTTTTTTGGCACAACGAGCTCGCCGCTTTTCACATGTAAAACCCGGGAAATGACAAATTCTTTTTCAATGAGCTTTTTAATTTCGTGAAGTGGTTTACCCACTATCGCGGGATTTTTCACAACGAGCGAAAACATATTAGCTTCAGTTAGTTTTGTTTCGCTTTGCGAATCCAAACCGGCTTTCTCTTTTTCAATATTTATTTTAAAAATATATCTGAATAGCACGAGGGTCAATATGATGCCTACTACGCCCAAAGGATAGGCAACCGCATAAGCGGTGGCAATAGTAGGGTCTGTCGCTCCGGTAATATCGGTAAAGGTCTGTTGTGCAGCACCCATTCCAGGTGTGTTGGTTACCGCTCCCGAAAGGATTCCCACCATTGTGGAAATGGGAGTATCCGTTATTAAGTGAATTATATAGGCGGTTATCACACCTAAAAATACAACTCCCGTTGCGAGCAAATTGAGGGTAATTCCGCCTTTTTTGAAAGAGGAGAAAAAACTTGGACCAACCTGCATTCCTATTGAATAGATAAAGAGAATAAGTCCGAACTCTTTCATAAAATGGAGCACTTCCGGATGGATTTGTAACCCGAAATGTCCTAGGAATATCCCTAAAAACAGAATCCAGGTTGTCCCCAGAGAGATGCCGAAAATCTTTATTTTTCCCAGTAAAAGCCCGATGGCAATTACAACCGAAAGTAAGAGTATGGAGTGGGCAATCCCCGTCCCTGTAATTAATTCAGTCAGCCAGTTCATCGTTAGTTTTATGGTCTAATCATGTTTGACTTAAGAAAGCGCACAAATGTACTACTTCTTTTGTTGTTGCACAAAAAACCCCGAAAACCATAAGCTTTCGGGGTAGTGTCAATAGCAAAGGTTCCGTGAGTTTACTCCCACCTGAGCCTTTTGACGGTTTTAATCATTTCGCGTTTCATTCTGGGTGAAAGCTCCTGAGTGGCGAGCCACCCGTTGATAACGTTCGCGATTTTTTCCCTTTCAACCGAATAATTGAACCAGCCGAGTGCCTCAATCATCACGAGGCGGGTATATTCGCTCTGAGAAGCATTGCCGGCGACCTCAAGCAGCTCATCAACCTTCCAATGGAGTGGATTGTTGCGCAGGGTCCTCATTTCGGATTCTCTTTTTAGATCATCCGCATTGAGGTCCTTGATGGTCTCCATCATCTTGGGTATATTGTTGTAGAAATATCCCATATCCTTCGCAATGTCTTCAGGCAGCTCATCGTGCTTGAAGAGGTTGAGAGCCCCTTGAGCAGCATATTGTGTGCGAACCACTTCATGAGAATGGCGTACGACATCTATAAGCTCATCTTTACAATTCTCCGCTCCCATTTTGCCCGCATAGTGGCAGGATTGTCTGCGGATCATCTCAAAGGGGTCAAAAATCCCCTTCTCCACCACTTTGAAAGTATTCTCATCCACAAAAGGCGCAATAGCCGTCAATGCCTGAAGACGCACAATCCGGGATTTATCCTTCTCAAAGATCTCAGCCAGATCGGCAGAATTTAGATCTCCAAGTTCAGAGAGCTGTTTCACTGCCATTGCGCGGAATATCGGCTCCCTCGCGTTGAGGAAATCCATCCAATATTCGCTGCTGCCGATACCATCATTCTTCATTTTTCCATCGAGGATATGAGAATGAAATGCGAGTGAGCGGGAAATCTCCGCTGCATCCACTCCCTCGGGAGCAGTGAATTTGAAAGTGGGATCTCCGATCATATGTGATTCGAGGTAGCAAACTTCCTTCTGCCAGAAACCGGCTCTGATGCCGAGTGCCAGATAGCCGATAAGCTGATCGGCCCATTTGTCCTGAAGCACGTTGACAGTATTCCCTTGGGCCACCACATTGCGTCCATCATTGAAAATATGATAGCCGGCGACGTAGCCCTTTTCGTGGAAAGAACCGTTGTAACAAGCATTGAATATGGTCAGCCTTGCGCCGGTTTTTAGCTTTAGGATATCCTCAAGTACAATATTGATGTTAGCGGATGCCAGTGAGTCGTTGATCCTTTCCGCTTCCATCGCCTCATCCGAGAAAAGTGCGGGGTTCAAGTGATAGTGCTCCGTCATCTCCTTGATATACTCCGCTTTTTTGTCGGGATTTCTCTTTACCGCACGGCGTAGGTCATTTCTGAGGGTGCGTTTGAGGGATTCGATGTTCTCTCCGATGGTATATGCGGGAGCAATGCCGTTGATGTATTGGGTATCGGGAGATCCGTGCTCGCTGAACATCAGTACATCTGTCTCCGGCCGCTGGATCTCGTTGTACAACCTAAACTTCATATAGTTGTCCTGTCTGAAGTTGTAAAATTTGTTGCCGGATGCCTTTTTGAATGCCTGTGGGAAATACTCCCTGAAGAGCATTGGCTGCTGTCTCCACACATTGAGACAATCGGAGTTGTAGCCGTGGCCTGCAAAGAAAATGAAATGGTCGAGTGGATTGACCTCTTTATGAGCGGCAACCACCTTCTGCAAATATTTTTTCATTACCTCCATCTTATCGCCCGGAAAATCCTCGGGGACAC
This sequence comes from Bacteroidota bacterium, assembly GCA_029567375.1. Taxonomy (GTDB): domain Bacteria; phylum Bacteroidota; class Bacteroidia; order Bacteroidales; family UBA932; genus Cacconaster. Next base: position 5,905 of record JAKQLB010000278.1, read on the forward strand.
GCATACGTGCCGAATAGAAATTGGGGCTGAGCTTCTGTGCTCCATTCTCGGTCAGGTTGTAATAAAACCAGCGGGGGTTATTCTCATCCTGTCCAATGAATTCGAAGTCAAGATGAAGGTCGTCGTAATACCTGTCGGAGGTAACGGATGACTCCTCTCTAGGGAAGGTATTTTCATTCATCTTGAATGCGGTGGTCATAAACTGAGCCTGGCGCACTCTGGCGATGGGAATATCGCCGATGAAGACCATACCTTCGAGGAGAGGTTTTTTCTTGGAAAGAGCAATAATCTGAGCTTTTACATCTTCGGGCCTGGCCCAGTCGGAAGAGAGGATATAGGTACCTAGCCCTTCATTTTGGAGCACTTTCCTATAAGAGTCGATCTCAGCCTTGCAGGCATTATATGTCTTGTTGTCCACGAAAATGGCAAAGGATGTGGCCGCCTTAGGGTCACATTTGACAATATTAACTTTTGCTTTAGCTGTTGCAGCTGCCTTGGCTTTAGGTGCGGCAACCATTGTGCCCGCCATAAGAATAGCACAAATCAAAGCAAATACATTTTTCATAGTAACTCTTCTTCTCATCGTGTAAATTCTTTTAAGCGGTTGATTGTCTTCAAAAGTTCGTCGGAAAGTCGGGGGTCGAGATCTTTCTGATTAGCGAGAATAGCCTGGCAGCCGTTGATGATCTCCACTCTGTTGTAAGCACGCACATACCATCCCAGAGCTTCAGTAAGGGCGATTTTCAGCTCAAGATCCTCTTCGGGATTGCCGATGACATTTAGGATGTCGTATGCCATATGGGGGAAGGGGTTGTTTCTCAGCACCACAATATAGAACTCCCTTTTGGAGGGCTTTATGTCAGTGTCTATGACGCATCTCCAGCACTCGGTAAGTGTGCGTTCGGCACTATCGATCACATCCTTTACATTTTTCAAGAATTCCTTATTATCGTAGACAAACTCGTTTTCATCCATGATGGCATCCTCAAAGAAATGCTTCAAAAGTTCCACGTTGAGATGGTGTGCGCTGAAGCTCATATTGAATGCAATCCTTTTTGCAAGGTAATCCTCGAGGTAAGCGTTCACCATGTAGGGTGCCAGATCGTTGCGTCCAACTCTGCCCATGTAGTACATAGCTTTTCTGCGGATGAACTCGTATGGGTCATCCGATGCCAACTTAAGCAACTCTATATAGTTGTCGTCATGGTAGTGCGCAAGCAAATGCAAACACTGAAGACGCAGCATATAGTAGGGAGAACTCTTGTAAGTATCGAGCAGGAGATCCGACATTCCTTCATATTCCAGCTCAAAGAGCTTGTAAAGGGCTAAGCCCTGTATATCCTCGGGGAGATTGTGCTCCATTACGGCGAGCCAATACTCCGGATCCTTGGAGTGCATCTTGATGCGCGGCATCCTTTCCGGCCTTGCAAATCTGAAAGTGGGGTCGCCGATGATATGGGACTCAAGGATATTGATGTTCTTCGTCCATTCACCGATCCTCATACCGTATGCGAGCATGCCCATCAGGTCGGTAGAGGATTTATCCTGGAGTACGTTGACTGAGTTGCCGAAACAGGCAATGGTCTTACCCTCGCCAAAAATATACTCACCTGCGATGAAGTCTCCGTTCCTGAAGTCGCCATTATAGCAGGCGTCAAGTATCACAACGCGGGGATTTGGGCCGATTGCCCTGATATCTTCAAGTTCAAAACCGGTTTTTGCATACTCGACAGAGTCCTCCGCAATCACTGCAGGGTCATTCCATCCCTTAAACCAGGTGCTGTCGATGCCATGTTCCTTGATATACCTCTCCATGGCCTCCTGCACACTATTGCCTCTTTTCTCTACACTCCTAAGCTGTCTGCGAAGCAATCTTTTACCGGAAGTATAGTAATCCTCTTCGTATTCATTCGGAATAGCTCCGGTCAAATATTGTCTTTCGGTCACACCGTGTTCGTGAAATAGCATCAGGTCCACATCATCGCGCTGCATCTCTTCTGTCAGAATCTCCTTCATATAGGGGTACATTGCGAAGAGATAAAACTTGGCATTGTTAGCGTGCCCCTGAGTCGCTGCGGGTATCTGTTCCTGCATCACATAGCTCTGGTCCTTCCAGGCGATTAGACTATTGGAGAATGAGCCGTCTCCGGTGTATTGTACCACCACATCGAGGGGATTTTCAACACTCCTCTCCTTAACCACCTTTTTGAGGTAGTTGCGGATCTGAACAAAGCCTGCTTCACCCTTTGCAGTTGAACGGATACGTCCACTATAAATGTCACAGGAAATGCGTTGGGGAGAATCACCGGTCTGCCAGTAATAGTAGAGATGCTGATGGGTCGAATCCCGATGAAGGAATCTGAATTTCAGGTCAAAATCATCATAGAAACGATCTGAAGGAACTGATGATTCATAGTAACTATAAGCATCCTGATCCATTTTGAATGCAGAGGTGAAGTGTTGCGCTCCGCGGATCATGGGAACCGGAATGTCACCTACGAATACTGCCCCCTCAAGTCCCTGTTCATCGTAATACTTTTTAAGGAAAAACTTCACATGCTCGGGAGATTCCCACTCGGCTGAGAGAATGTAGGTTGCGAGGCCATCTTTCTCTATGAGGTCGCGATAGGCGTGTATCTCCTCCTTGCAGGCATCATAGGTAGCCTGGTCAACAAATATGGCGAACGAGTTGCGGACGCTTTGGGTTGGGGAGATAATATTTTGCTGCGCCCCCAGTGGGAGGCACAGCAAAATAAAAAAGAGTAACGATATTTTTTTCATTAATTGGTACAGGATACTTTATCAGAAAGTAAATCCGATTGAAAAATTAGCAAATGTTCTTGCGCTGGGGGTTAATTGGTTACCGGGGTTGAGGTTCCACCAGAAATTCTTGCCCTCAGTGTCGGTACCATAGCTGTAGTTGTGAAGTTCCTCATCAGCACGGAGATACTTACAGCTTGCAGCTACATAAATTGTACTTTTCTCGCCAAGAGGGAAGATGGCTTTAAGATTGATGCCGAACTGGTAATAATTGGCGCTGAGAATGGCAAGATCCTTCTCGTAAAGGTCTCTGACTACCTCTGAATCGGGGAAAGGACCACCATAATTATGTTCACCAGCGATGTTGAAGTTATAACCGGCGCTCAGACCTGCGACAATGGAGGCGTTACCGACCATGAAATTCTTTTTACCGTAAATTTCTCCATAAACGTTTTCAGCCTTGAAAGAAGATTCGGGAAGAATATAGGTATCAAACCTGTCAGTGTACTGGCCTTGAATACCCGCCATCCAGTCATAACCCTCCCTGCTATCCCTGAAGATGTCATACTTTAGAGAAATGCCTGTGAAGTCATACTTGCTGCGGATAAATTTGGCTATTGAAATCCACTGTTGTACCTCGTATGTGGCGTCGATTACCTGAATGTATTCGATGCCGTCAGTGTGTTTCTTATAACCGTCGAGCGTAACTTTATGGGTGAAAGAGTCACCTTCGACCAAGGCCTGGAGATTGCCCCCCATTACCTGCTGAATGGTTGAGCCCATTCTGAAGGGTTTGGCAGGAGTGTGGAACACGTCAATCACCTGATAAACGTAGTTGCCCTCTGCAAGCACCTTTATATTAGAGCCCTGATAGCCGTACTGAAGAGCACCGCCGAGTCTGTTGGTCTTGTAGTAGTATGTGCCAAGTCCACCGAATGAACCTACAACGGCATCAACATAAGTGCCGACACCTCTTAGGTTAAATGCGGGCTGGTCTTGCTGGCTGTTGCTGTTGAGAGGAGAATATCTGTCAAAAGCATTCTTATACATGAATGTCAGACCTGCACTGTGATTACCGAATGCGAAGACAGCGGATGGCTTTACTTCGATGCCATACTCGTAGGAATCGCTTCGGGGGTCAATCTGTTTTGCACCGCTCTTCGTAAAGTAGTTGACGGTTACACCGAAAGCCACTAAATCCCAAAGCAGAGGAGTGGCAGCCTTCATAGTCATATCGTAGACCTGTTTCTTGAAATAACTCAAGCGTGAGTCTGCAAGAATATAAGGCATATCGGGGTCAAGGGTAAGGCGGAGGGTGTTGAATTTGGTGTTTTCCTGGGTTATGTTTTGGTAGGAAAATTCACCCCATACACGTGCTCTGCCGAGAGGACTTGAACCTGATGTATGGATGTCGAGCGTCTTGAGGTCACCCTCCTGCTGAAGTCTGTAGGCACCGACTTTCATATCGTAGCCCACCGAGAGTGTACCGAAGTCACTCAGAGGAGTCAGTATCATACCTGCCGCATTGTTCGAGTTGAACCATGTGGCTTTAACTTGATTGATTTCCAGCACTGTCGGATAGATGGTAGATTTACTCCCCTGTGCCTGAGCAACCAATATTGTGCTCAAAGCCAGAACTGATGCGATAATATGTTTTTTCATCTTTTTCATTGTTAGAGGTCAGTAAATTATTTCTTGTACCAGGTATTCCAGGATGGAACGCCGGGATTGTTGCGGCGTACCATCGCTACGCTGTTGATCTGGAAGTCATCTGTAGAGTTGTTGGTGTCCATATAAATGTGACGGCCATCCTTTGTAGTCTCACGAATCTTTCTGCTGACGCTGTTGCAGTTATAGGTAGCACCTGTGTAAGTTGCGCCAGCATCAAGAGAGGTAGGCATACGTTTCTGATTGATCTTGGTAGCGTTGTTTACAATTTCAACGGCATCTACGACACAATCGATGGGGATCGGATATGCCTGATTAGTCCTACCCTGTGGCTTTACCCAGCCATTGGGGTCGATTTCGTGGTCGGGGAAGAAGATGGCATAAGCACCTCCGAACACCGTAACAAGCCACTGTGTGCCGAACACACCCTTGTCAAATGCAAGAATCATATTGTGTGCATTGGGGTTGTCGGGGTTGACACTCTGGTTGACGATGAAAGTCTCGAATTCAGCACCGCTGAGGTCAACCGGACTGGTCGGCTTGATTGCGGTGTGGTTTTGTGCAATCTGTGCGATGATTATAGACTCGCCGGGTTTTACGGGAAAGTCATTACCATCACCGGGCACCTGCCAGATAGAGGCCAAATAGATGTAGTTTTCGGGCTTGCCGTCGGGAACTTCCCAGTTGTAGGTAGTTGTTGAAGCCAGGGCCGGCAAGATATTGCCGATGCCCAAACCATCCACATACTGTACGGCATCGCTATTGTTATAGATCTCGTAGAACTGATCCTTAAAATAGTATCCTGTCGAACCGTTGAAGTAAATCTCTTTGAATATAAGCGCACCTGCTCTGGAAGAGACTACATCTATATTGAAGTTCTGTCCGCTGGTAAGTATATTGATGTTGGTCAAACTACCGCTAAAATAGTAAGTAAATCCGCCTCCGGCTGATTCACCGGTCGCAGTTACCGTATAAACTCCGGGAATCAGACCATCAGCACTTACGTTGCCTGAAGCATCCGTAGTTCTGGAAATCTCGAAATTCTCACCGTAGTTGATAAAACGCACGGTGTAGCTTGCGGGAAGCGGTGTGTCAGCGTCCGTGCCGCTTGTGGAAATCTTGACATTTGCACTGATGGGAACCACCTCCACTATATCTGCTACTTGCTTGAACTGCTCACAGGAGAGGGCTGTCAAGAGTACTATTGCTAATAAAAAGTATTTTTTCATAATCCTATCCTCCGTTTAGAAAATGTTAACTTTAAGATCGAAACCGAAGAACAATTTGTTGTCGCTGAGAAGCTCGGTGAATGAACCCGGAGACTTCTTGGACTCGTAGAGAGGACGGCTGTTGAACATATTGTTCACAAAGAAAGATGCGGTAAGTCTGTTGCCTATTTCCTTTGAAATGTTGAGGTTGAAGGTTATCGTGGGAAAATATTGCTCCACAATAAACCTGTTCTCACTCCTGGCGTCGAACATATATGCAAACTCGGGATCATTCTTCTTGGAAGGGTCAAAGTCATAAACTTTGCCGTCCTTGTAGGAGAGATATTTGATGAACATTGTGTCATCGCCATACTCTGTCCAGAATTTCTCAAACCAGTTGACTTGAGTGGCGAGTGTAATCACAAATCCTATCTCAGGGATATTGTGTGTGAGACGAAGTGTGGTAATCAGGTTGTCGGTACGTTCGGTGGTAAGACCTTTCTCGTAAATTGCAACGTTGCTTTCTATTTCGTTTCCTCTACTGTTCTGGTCAAAGGTGTAGCCGTTACTTCTCGAGGTGTATTGATTCCAGGCACCATTGAGGAATACTGCTGTCCTGATGGCGTCGAAACGGCCGAGATCCAGTTCGAACTCGATACCTCTGTTGTGTCGGTAATGGTTGTTCATTGGTCTTGCAAAGGTCGAGAAGATGTTGTAGGTGCCTTCATATTCGGGGGCGTAGACACCTTCAGAATTCTTAACTGCCTTATATTTTATAAATTCGATGAGCCGGTAGCTGCTAAGATCTTTGCCGAGGGTATAACCATTATTGGTGAGCTCATCATAACCTGTAATTGAGAGACGATACTGATCGAAGAGTTTCAGGTCGATACCCACTTCCGCTTTACGCATCTTGGCGATCTCGAGGTCGGGGTTGCTTGTGTCAAACACTCTCACGGTGGCTACGGTTTGTCTGTATGTGCCCTCCTGGAAGTCGTAGTTGTTGTAGTTGAAGAAAGCCCTCTCAGGATAGAGCATTAAGGCTGTCGGGGCCTTGGCGGTCGTTCCCCATCCTCCACGTATCGTCAGGATATTGGGAATGATTTCCATAGATGCGTTGATACGGGGAGAAATGGCTGTCTTACCGTTAATAAGGTCAAAACGGGCGCCGGCTTTGACGCTGAGCTCATTTCTGCCGAAAGTATGTTTGTATGTGTCTTCAACGAAGAGACCGAGTTGATGAACGAAAGGAACATCATAGTAGGGTCTCTTACGATATGAAGAGTAATCGCTGGCATTGTTTCTAAAAGGAGGGGTCTCGTCGTCATAGACCTTTCCTTTACCGAGGTTGCCGTCTGTCTTGTAGTCGGCACCCACGAGGATGTGGTTGTTGATGTTGCCCCATCTCTTGTTGAAATTGGCCTTAATCTGAGCGTAGGCGTTGAGCTCCTTACCCAGGATTTCATAAGTCTGGACGTATTCGTATGGGAGTACTTTGATCCAGTTTTCAGCTTCACTGGCGGGGATGTTGGTAATCTTCTTTCCATTTATATCATATACATCCTGACCGGCGACATTGGAAAGGATAGCGCCATCATACTCACAAACTGTGTGGAGTGACTCTGCATTGGAGAGGAGCTGGTTGTTGTAGTTGTACTTATCGGCGTAGCTTATTGCTGCAGCGTAAGTAATGTTGTTTAACCAGCCTTTATTGATGTTGACGGTACCATTGGTATTCAATCTTATACTCTGTGAGTCACCTTTGGTGACAAGCATGGTGCGCAGGTCATCGGGGTTTAGCTCGCGTGTGTCCTTGCTGATACCCAGATCGAGAGTGGTATTGGTATTCCAGTTCTCGCCGAATTTCTTCGACCATAAAGCCTTTGCGTTGAATCTTTGGTAATAGGCGTACGCTTCGTAAAGCCTGGTTGTGTTATATGCATAGTCACCGGAAAGGTTGAGGTGACCGGCATTTTCACCAAGTTTGAAGCCCACTGATGCGGCTGCCTGGTAGGTGTTGGGATTGGCTTTGAGACGAATGCTCAGAGGCTCTTTACCCGCTTTGGAACGGATAACCACGGCACCGGCATTGAGGTCTCCATACTCAACAGAAGGGATACCCCTGATGACTTCAATGGACTCGATGTTGTCAGTGGAGACCATGCGTGAGTCTATACCCGACATCGTGCCGCCTGCTCCACCGGTGATGGATGGGGCAAGAGCCTGCATGTTAGCGTTGGAAGAGAGGGGAGAACCGTCCACGATGATAGCTGTACCAATACTCGTAGCATTACGGATGGTGATGTAGTTAGCGGTCGAAAGGTAGGGATTGGTAATCGCTACGCCCGGAAGCAACTGCATCACATCGTTCAAAGAGCTGGTTTGGAGGTGGTCCATCGCCTGTCTTGAGATATTGGATGAGGTGGCTGCACCCGCTCTACTTTGGGTGGCCACAACCTGCACCTCGTCAAGACGGAAGTTCTCTACTTGCATTTCAAAGTTGAAGACATTCTCTTTGCCGGAAACAATTACAATTTCCTGCTCAATTGTCTTCATTCCAACAAATTGAACCCGGATAGTGGATTTTCCCGCATCCACTCTCTTGAATTCAAAGTTGCCGTCTTTGTCTGTAGTGGTATATGTCTCCGAAGGATGCAATATCACCACGGCAAATTCTACGGGCACCTTTGTGCCCTGTTCCAGCACCGTACCGGTTACAGATGTGCCGGAAGTACCCCTCGTTTGAGCGAAGGCCCCCACACACACGAATAACAGGCAGAGCATGAGAACTTTCTGAATTCTTTGCATAAGTTGTGTTGAATTAGGGTTAATAATAATTTGTATGTTTGGTTAGTTTTTTCTTTTGAGACGATTGATGCTCTTGAGCAGTTCATGTGCTACACGATCCTCCTTTTCGTTTGCCAGCAGCTCTTCGCATCTGCTGATAATTTCATCTTTTCTATAGGAATAGACATACCAGCCGAAGACCTCGGCAATTGCCACTCTGAACTCCTGGTCGGTCTCGTTTTGCAAAAGTTTGAACATATCATCCAGGGCATAGGCGCAACAACCGTTGCGCTCGCGCCTGACAGTAAACTTCTTGTCCTTGAGCGGTCGGTCGGGAGAGTTCAGCAGCGCATACTCCTCAAGTTCTTTTTCAGTCGGATAGAAATGTCGCCTCATCGGTTTGATGTAGAACATCACTCTTGAGTTGACAGCCGGATCATCCTTGAGGGCATCATAAATATCCTTGAGGGCAGGGTCGCCGGACTCATCGAGCGTCTGCGCACTGAGCCTCTGCAATAGTTCATAAGAGTCTTCAATTCCAAGCCTGATAGCCTGTGAAAGGTATGAATCCGCTCTTCTTTTGAGTGACATGAAGGCTTCCATGCGCACGACGGGACTTTCACTGTTCCTCTCTATATTGAGTAACTCCTGTGAGGTTATGGCGTTGGTCTCAGAAAGGGTCTTAATTGCAAGCGCCCTGATATCGCAATTGGAATGGTTTAGAATTTTTTTCCAATATCTGCTTTCGCCTCGGCGGGTGACCATGGCTTTGTCGAGATCCAGTTTCGGATATGCATTGGCGAAACGGAAACTGGCATCACCAAAGAGATGCGACTCGAGAGTTAGCTGCCCTTTTGCCCAGTTGCCGAAACAGACACCTGCATTAAGCAGACCGATCAATTCGTTGGTCCAGGTATCCTGTAGTGTGTTTACAGTATTGGCTTTCACCACCATAGTCGCTCCGGGATTGAATATCCAATATCCTGCGATATAGTCCTCATTGTTGAATGCTCCATTGAAACAGGCGTCAATTATTACGGCACGTGCGTTGGATGTGTAGCCGTACATATCGGGGAGATTGATGTCCATATTGGCATAGAAGGTGCTGTCTTTGGCCTCAAGCTCCTGTGCGCCGGCAAACCACTCTCTTGGAACTCCATATCTCTCCATATACTCATTGATGGTGACGGTGGTGTCCTTTGAGCGTCTGATCCTCTGGCGGAGGCTCAATTTGATGTTTTCCACCCAGGAATCAATCGTTACAGCTTTTGGTGTCGCTCCCAGATACTGGGTATCCTCAGATCCGTGATGATGAAGGATCGCCAGGTCATACCTCGGCAGAGCGAGGGTATTCATCAACTTTTCGCGTACGAATGGTTCGAAGTCGTGATTGATATAGTCCAGGTCAGCACCTCTTTCGGAGCCCAGGAATGGGAATTGCTCCTTGAGCGTCCATATTTCGTCAATGCGCGCGTTATATGAATCGGAGTTATATCCGTGTCCGGCAAATACCAGAATGTTGGAGATCTTTTTGGGTTGTTTGCGCTTCTGCTCTATTGCTTTTTTTAGATAAGCGGAAATTGCAGAGTATTTGTCGGTTTCCGGAATCTTCGGGGGCTTGATGCGTGAAGTCCAGATGTCGCACCCGATGGTTTGTGCGGATTCGGCGGTAAGGGAATAATAGTGCAACAATGGCTTGTCCGCATCCTGTTTCAAGTATTCGAAGCGGAGGTCAAAGTCGTCATAAAACCTATCGGAAGGGACGGAAGAGTCTTTCCAGTCGGCTCTTTGGTCCATCTTGAAAGCGGTGGTCATATGCTGTGCATCTCGGATCATCGCGATTGGAATATCGCCAACGAGTATTGCGCCTTCAAGTTTGTGTGTGGTGTAATAGTGCTTCAGCACTGCTCTCAGAGAATCGGGATGCTGCCATTTGTCAATAATAAGAACCCCCTCTTTGCCTATTAATGACATGGAGGCTGTAAAGGCATCTATATCATTTCCGATGGCTTCGTAGGTTTTTTGATCGGTAACAACAGCCACTTTGGTGGTGCGTGCCTTGGTCATTCCGTTTGTCGTGGCAGCTAATGCCATCAACATCAGGGCTGACAGGGACAGAATAAGTGTTTTTCTCATAAAAAACCAATAAACGTCTTGTTTAATCTATAAACTACAAAGATACTTATTATTTTGATTGCACAAAGAAATGTAGGCATCAATGAGGGCTGAAAACCCTGTTTGAGAGCCATGGGCGAAATGGTTTAATTATAACATGTCAAAAAGAGGTTGGTGCTTTTGATTATTATAATTAACTTTGTAAGATGCGCAAATAACTGAAAATACTTATTATTTAACAACAAAACACGATGAAACGTTCTTTTCTCTACCTCATTATGCTGATAATACTTCCAGCATTTCCATTTGTCCTAAATGCACAGACATCAAAGCCTGCTCTCGATCATTCGGTCTATGATGGGTGGAAAAATGCCGGCAATGTTTCCGTCTATAATGACGGGGAATGGGGCCAGTTCTATATTTCACCTCAGGAGGGCGACGGCACCATTGAGTTTTACAACTTAAGGACAGGCAGACAGATTTCCATTGAACGAGGCCAGCAGGTCAGATTTTCCAAAGATGCTACCAGGGCGATTTTCAAAATTATTCCTAAGTTTCAGGAGACTCGCCGGGCTAAAATAGAAAAAAAGAAGAGCAAGGATATGCCTAAGGATACTCTCGGTATCCTCAATCTTGCCTCAGGCGAAGTGACCAAATTTCCGCTTCTTAAGAATTTCAAATCAAGCGTACTGACGGGTGACTATATTGCATTCCAGAGAGACACCACATCCAATCTCTACATTCTCAACATCAAGACGATGGCGCTGGACTCCGTTAAAAGTGTCTCCGAATACGATTTTTCCAGAGAAAATGATATCTTGACTTACACCACGAAACCCGATCCCAAAAAGGATTCTATCACAGTTCCCGGCATCTATTTGCTCAACCCCGCCACAGGTGTGACTACAACGCTGATCCAGGGCTCCAAAGAGGCGGTTTTCGGCAATACCTATTTTACGGAAGATGGATCAAAGATGGCATTTTATGCAAATACCGATACTACAAAAGAGACCAAGAAATTTACCAACATTTATCTCTACGACGGCTCCGAGACCAGAATGCTCGTTCCCAGAGATGCAGAATGGATTCCCGAAGGCTAGATGGTCAGCGACAATGGCAGAATCAGCTTCAGCAAGGCGGGAGATTATATTACATATGGCACCTGCCCGATTCCCCGTGAAAAAGATACGACTCTCGTGGAATTTGAGCAGCCCAAACTTGATATATGGAGCTGGAATGATGAATATATCCAGCCTATCCAGCTAAAAAATCTCAATCGTGAGAAAAAACGCACCTATCTGGCTAAAATAAATATTGATGGTACAAATCCCGTACAATTGGCTGACCCGACTCTCGAGAGCGTCGGCATCGGAGATGAGAATAAAGAGCAATATGTCATTACCTATACCGACAAGCCCTACCGTATGTCACAACAGTGGGATATGAATCCTAAAAACGATGTCTACAAAGTTTCACTGATCGACGGCAGTAAAGAACTCTTGGCAAAAGGCGCTCCCTTCAATATGATGATGTCTTCTCCGGACGGTAAGTATTACACTTTTTACGATGCTGAAGCCAGGATCTGGTATCTCTATACCCTTGCAACGGGTGAAATCAAAGACCTAACCTCTGAATTAGGAGTGATTTTCTACAACGAGGATCACGACACACCCTCACTTCCTAGGCCTTATAGCAGTGCCATCTGGTCGGAGAATTCAGACTATTTCCTCATTCGTGACAGATACGACTACTGGCAATTTGATCCCACGGGAACGAAAGCACCGTTCCTCCTGACAGAGGGTAAGGGTCGTGCTACCAATACTACATATACAGTCGCCAACCCTTACAATGATCCCAAATCATTTATGGGTCGTTCGCTGAAGATTAATGCCGGTAAGCCGATTTATTTCCGCACCTTTGACAGGACCACAAAAGAGACGGGTTTTGCCATAAAGGATGTCACCAAAAGGAGGGCCACCCTCCGGCAATTGGTAAAGGGTCCTTATACTTATGATGCCATGGGTATCTGCACAACAGGCAAAAAACCCATCTATATTTACTCAAGGGGACGTTTTGAGGACGGCAACAATATATGGTTAACTTCCGATGATTTCAAGACTCAGGTACAGGTGACCGATGTGAATCCTCAGCAGAGGGATTACAACTGGGGTACCGTAGAGCTCGTTTCCTGGAATACCGCGGATGGTATCAGGGCCGAAGGACTTCTCTTTAAACCCGAAAATTTCGATCCCGCAAGGAAATATCCTTTGATGATCTATTTCTATGAAAAATATTCGGATGATTTGTATGCCTCTCGTTCACCTGCACCGAGTCGTTCGACCGTCAACATTCCTTACTTTGTCAGCAATGAGTATATCGTGTTTGTTCCCGATATTTATTATACAGACGGACATCCCGGTCAGAGCGCCATGAAGTCGATCATGCCCGCCTGTGACATGTTATGCGAATATCCCTGGATTGATGGCGACAATATGGCCATTCAGGGTCAAAGCTGGGGCGGTTATCAGGTAGCTTATATGATTACTCAGACCAACCGTTTCAAGGCGGCAGGCTCCGGTGCTCCGGTTTCCAATATGACAAGCGCATATGGTGGTATCCGTTGGGAGAGCGGCATGGCGCGCACATTTCAGTACGAGCAGCAGCAGAGCCGCATCGGCAAGGACCTCTGGGAGGGATTTGACCTCTATATCGAGAATTCTCCCCTCTTCTTCGTGCCCAATGTGACCACTCCGGTACTCATTATGCACAACGACGAGGATGGAGCGGTTCCATGGTGGCAGGGTATTGAATTTTTCAATGCCCTCAGACGCTGCGGTAAAAAGGCCTGGTTGCTCCAGTACAACGGAGAAGCCCACAATCTCCGCGACCGTCGCAACACACGTGACCTGAGCATTCGCCTCGAACAATTCTTTGACCACTATCTCAAGGGCAAACCGGCTCCTATTTGGATGAGCAAGGGTGTTCCTGCAACTCTTAAGGGCATCGACCTCGGATATGGATACGAACAATAATATTTACAATATATAATTAAAAAATCATGAGACGTTTATTGAAAGTTATGACGATTGTAACGATAATGGCTGCACTTACAGCAGCGACATCTTGTAATACGGCTTCCAAAAAGAGCGCTTCTGCTTCGGAACCTCCAATCACGAAGCCTACGGTGACTGTGCAGGATGGACAATACACTCCCGAAATAATGCACTCACTGGCCAAAGTGTCCGACCCGCAGATTTCCCAGGACGGTACCAAAATCTTGTACGGAGTCGGCTACACCTCAATTGAGCAGAACAAAACCAACCGTGAGCTCTTTGTGATGGACATTGACGGGAGCAATAAAGTACAACTCACAACTACCCCTCAGAGCGAGAACAATGCACGCTGGATAGAGGGCGGAAAGCGCATCCTCTTTTTAAGAGGTGGTCAGATGTGGGTAATGAATGGTGATGGTACCGGCGAGAAACAGGTGAGTGACGTTCCCGGAGGCATGATGGAATTCAAGCTCTCTCCTGACGGCACGAAGGTGCTTTATTCTGCCAACTTCAAGGTGGCAAAAAGTCCCGCAGAGATCCATCCGGATCTGCCACAATCCACAGCCCGTACTATTGAGGGTATGATGTATAGACATTGGGACCACTTTGTGGAGAGTATTCCCCACACATACCTTGCAGACTTCGACGGCAATAAATTGGGAGAAGGAGTCGATCTTCTTGCAGGGGAACCCTATGAACTCCCGGCTGAGCCCTTCGGCGGCATCGAACAGCTCGATTTTTCACCCAAGGGCGATCGGATTGTCTATTCCTGCCGTAAGAAAACCGGTAGGGAGTATGCTTTCTCCACCAACAGCGACATCTATCTGTTGAACCTCTCGGATAACCTCTGCGCTAATATCTCCGAGGGAATGATGGGTTATGACACTAATCCGGTATTCAGCCCCGACGGAGGTAAAATTGCCTGGATGAGCATGGAGAGAGATGGTTATGAAGCAGATAAGATCCGTCTTTTTGTATTTGATATTAATTCCGGCAAGCGCCGTGAACTTTCCACAGCCTTCAAATATAATATAGAGAATCCCGTATGGATGCCCGATTCCAAGGGACTTTACTTCACATCGCTGGTGGAGGGTCTTCAGGAGATATGGAAGACTGACCTCGAAGGCAATATGGCCAGAGTGACCCCTGAACGCGAGTGGTTCAATTTCGGCGCACCTTTGCTACTGACTTCAACTACCGAAGAGGGTTCGGTCAAGGTGGAACGTCTGATTGCCACAAATCTCTGTATGTTGCGTCCTGCGGAAATTGTTTCCATAAATGCAGAGGATGGCAGTTGGGAGCAGCTTACTTTTGAGAACAAAGAGATTTTCGACCAACTTGACGATGTAACTATAGAAGAGAGGTGGATACGCACTTCGGATAATAAGAAGATGCTCACCTGGGTGCTTTACCCGCCCAAATTTGACAAAAGCAAAGTATATCCTTCGATTTTGCTCTGTCTCGGCGGCCCTCAGGGCACTTTGAGTCAGGGTTGGTCTTATCGCTGGAACTATCGCCTGATGGCCTCTCGGGGTTATATAGTGGTGCTTCCCAACAGGCGCGGTACAACTGCATTCGGACAAGAGTGGTGTGAGCAGATATCAGGTGACTATATAGGTCAGAATATGAGGGATTATTTCTCTGCGGCAGATGCTCTCAAGGCTGAGCCCTATGTGGGCAAAATGGCGGCTGTGGGTGCCTCTTACGGCGGTTACTCAGTCTTTTATCTTGCAGGAATACACCAGAAGAGATTCGATGCATTCATTGCACATGCCGGAATCTTCAATGTGGAGCATATGTATATGACCACCGAGGAGATGTGGTTCCCCGACTGGGATAACGGCGGCATCGCTCAGCCCGATACATATATGGCCGGATCCCCCTGGAGCAACAATCCCGTTGCACGAAGACACTATGCCAACTCTCCTCACAAACTTGTGGAAAAATGGGATACTCCTATCCTGATCACGCACGGAGAACTCGACTACCGTGTGCCGGTAGATCAGGGAATGGCTGCGTTCAATGCTGCACAGATGATGGGAGTTCCCTCCAGAATGATTCTTTTCCCCGATGAAAATCACTGGATCCTCAAACCCCAGAATTCCATCCACTGGAACCGCGAATTCTTCGGATGGCTGGAGACGTACCTCAAGTAGCTTGAGGTACGAGTGTGTAGTATGTAGTGGGTAGTGTGTAGTGATGGGGAACGGGTTGCGAGGTACGTGGTGCGCGTTACTAAGGAAGTTTAGAGCAATAAATTGCGGATTGCTGAGCACCTGTAATTTCAATTAATCAAGTGATATGAAATAAATAGCAGTAAATAATAATCATAAATAATAACGTTAAATTATAGATAAACAATGTTTGATAAGAAGACATATATTTCAAGGCGCAAGAGACTTGCAGAAAGCGTTTCCGAGGGAGTAATTCTCATTTTGGGTAACAGCGAGGCAAGCTGCAACTACCGCGACAACACCTATCTATTCAGACAGGATAGTTCTTTCCTCTATTTTTTCGGACTTGACAAGCCCGATCTGGCAGCAGTAATAGATGTGGAGAGTGGAGAAGAAATTATTTTCGGCAATGACGTAGATATTGACGACATCATCTGGATGGGTCCTCAGCCGCTTATTACAGAGCAGGCCGCATCAGTCGGTGTGGTCAAAAGTGCCCCTTTCGCAGCTCTGGCGACCTATCTGGCGGAAGCACATGCTAAAAGACGCAAAATACATTTCCTGCCTCCTTACCGCAATTACAATAAGATTCTTCTCCACAAAATGCTTGGAGTCGGATTCGACAATATGAAGGATGCAGCCAGCGTAGAGCTGATCAAAGCAGTAGTGGCTCTTCGTGAGATTAAAGAGGAGAGTGAGATTGCGGAGATAGAGAGAGCTTGTGATTTGGGATATGATATGCACATGGCGGCGATGAAGGCGATGAAATTAGGAATGGTGGAGCAGGAACTTGTGGGGATAATGGAGGGAATTTGCGCCTCCGGCGGCATTATGCCTTCGTTCCCGATTATACTTTCGCAAAATGGCGAGACTCTTCACAATCATTCGCATCACCAGATCCTCACCGAGGGAAGACTCTGCGTAATAGATGCAGGAGCAGAGATAGATACTCACTATGCATCCGATTTCACTCGTACACTTCCTTGTAGCGGCAAATTTACACAGCAGCAGGCCGAAATCTATTCGTTGGTTGCTGCAGCTAACAACTATGCTATAGGAGTCTCTCGTCCGGGTATCTCTTATACGGATGTTCACCTCGGTGCAGTAACTGTACTGGTTCAGGGCTTGATAGATTTGGGTCTTGTCAACGGAAATGCGGAGGAAGCAGTTGCATTGCAGCCGGCGTAGCGGGTCTCTTCATGCCTCACGGTTTGGGACACCAAATGGGTCTCGATGTGCACGATATGGAGGATTTGGGTGAAAATTTTGTCGGCTACGACGACAAATACAAACGTGCTACCCAGCCCGGCCTGGCTTCTTTAAGGATGGGTAAGATGCTCGAAGTCGGTCATGTGCTGACCGTCGAACCGGGCATCTATTTTATCCCCGCATTGATAGAGAAGTGGAAAAAAGAGGAAACTTGCAAGGGTCTGATCAACTTTTCGAAACTTAAACCCTATTACAAATTCGGCGGCATACGTCTGGAAGATGATATTCTCATCACATCCAAGGGATGTCGTTTGCTCGGCGCTAAGCGTCTTCCGATTACTGTGGAAGATGTGGAACGAGAAATGGCCACCTGATTGTGATTTAAAATAGAAGAGTGCCTAGGCGGCGCAAATATGCATGTAAATGTGATAAAATGAAAAAACACCAATATTTAATAGTAGCAATAGACTGATATGAAAAAATTTCTCACAATAGTTTCCCTTTTGGGTCTTTCACTTATGGCCTCGGCCCAGACAATTTCACAAAGAGAGCTGAAGGAAATAAAGGGCAGTTTTGTAAAGGATGCTTCTACGATTGCACTCCAGAACATCCTGACCAACGACAAAAACATCAAGACTAAAGCGCTCAACCATGCCAAAGTGGCCAATCCGGTTGACCATTATTTCAAGTATCGTGTCAATGTCAAAGGTATCACAGACCAGAAGAGCTCCGGAAGATGCTGGATGTTTACCTCGATGAATGTGTTCCGTCCGGATGTCATCAAACAATTGGATGTACCCGCATTCGATTTTTCACACAATTTCTGCTACTTCTGGGACATTTTCGAAAAATCGAACCTTTTCCTCGAAAATATCATTGCTACGGCAGACAGAGATATGCAGGACAGGGATGTGGAGTTTTTCTTCAAATCCCCCATCGGTGACGGTGGAGTCTGGAACCTCTTCTACAACATCGCTGAAAAGTACGGAGTTGTACCCAAACAGGTGATGCCCGAGACCGAACACTCTGAAAATACCGGCCAGATGACGGCAATCCTAAGGGAGAGGCTCCGTGCGGGTGGTTATCAGCTGCGTGAAATGTTTGCTGCAGGTAGCAAGGCCGAGGCTTTACGCACAGAAAAGATCAATATTCTAAAAGATGTGTACCGTGTGCTCGCACTCTGTCTGGGCGAACCTCCCACCGAGTTCAGCTGGAGGTACAAGGACAATAACGGTCAGATAAAAGTCCTGACCAGTACCCCTCTGGAGTTTTATAAGAGCATTATTCCGGGAAACTACAATCCTGAGACTTACGTGATGATAATGAACGACCCTACCCGCGAGTATTACAAGGTCTACGATATCTCAAATTATCGGAATACTTACGAAGGGCTCAACTGGGTTTATCTCAATCTCCCCAACGAGGATATAAAGGCAGCTGCGCTGGCCTCCTTAAAAAACAATGAGCCGATGTACGCATCTTGCGATGTGGGCAAGCAGTATAACAGTGCAGCCGGTATCCTCGATATCGGCACTTACGATTATGAGTCACTCTTCGGCATCAATCTGCAGATGGACAAAAAAGCACGTATTCTCACCCGTCAGAGCGGATCTGCACACGCGATGAGCCTCGTAGGATGTGATACTGATGATAATGATGTACCCGTTAAATGGGAATTTGAAAACAGTTGGGGTCCGTCATCAGGCAACAAGGGTTTTCTAACCTTTACAGACGAGTGGTTTGATGAGTACCTCTTCCGCATCGTAATCAACAGGAAGTACCTCGATGCAAAAGCCATAAAGGCACTTGACACCAAACCTATAGTGTTGCCTCCCTGGGATTATATGTTCTAGATCGGGATGTTGGCGGTTAAGGTAATAGCTGCGATACTCGGGCTTGTGGGATTGGCAGGGTGTATTCTGCCGGTCATTCCCGGGCCGCCCTTCAGTTGGGTTGGACTCCTGCTGCTCTACTTCTGGGGTGATGAACCCATGTCTCTGCGACTTCTTATTATCTGGCTGATAATCACCGTAGTGGTAACCGTCCTCGACTATCTGGTGCCCCCATATTTTACCAAGATTACCGGCGGATCGAGAGCCTCTTCCCGCGGAGCTCTGGTGGGGCTTTTTGTAGGCTTGATATTCTTCCCTCCGTTAGTCGGTATGATTGCGGGGGCTTTCATCGGCGCACTTGTGGCGGAGCTGATCAACGGCAACCGGATGGGACAGTCGCTAAAAGCTGCGCTGGGGTCATTTCTTGGCTTTATTTTTGGCACTTTCCTCAAGATTGTCGCTTCCGTGATAATGATGGTGTACATTGTGAAATTTCTTTAAAATGAACGTGGTAGTGACGGATTTTAAACCAAATGAGGAAAATGCCTGCACTTTTTTTACAATTAAGAGCCAGTTTTGAAAAATAATGTTAAATTTGCAGATGGATAAATGTGGGCACATATCCCGTTTTGTATGCTTCAGAGGGGATTTGCTAACAATTTGAATACTAGTTGAAAGGAATTGCTAACAATTTATATATTAACCGAAAGGAATTGTTACAATTCGTATGATAACCGAAAAAACTATTAACTGTTAATTGAGCAATAACTTAAAATTAAAACATTTTATTAACCTAAAATTTCATTTATGTTCGTTTCTAATAAACTAGGCCGCATCTTTGCGGCCATGTGTGCATTGCTCCTATCAATGGGAACAATGTGGGCTCAGAACATTACTGTCAAAGGTAGGGTTACCGACAGTAACGGAGAGCCGGTGGTTGGCGCGTACGTACTTGTAGAGGGTACACGTCAAGGAACATCTACCGATTTTGACGGTGCATATTCGCTTACAGCTCCCAGGAATGGCGCTCTTGTCTTTTCCTGCATGGGTTATAGGGATCTCACCGTTCCCGTAAACGGCAGAAGCACTATTGATGTGGTTCTCCAGGAAGATGCAATGCTTCTTGAAGACGCCGTTGTAGTGGGTTTCGGTACGCAACGAAGGGAAAACTTGACAGGTGCGGTTTCAGCCGTGAATGTATCACAGGCTCTCGAAAGCCGTCCCATCGCTGACGTTGGCCGTGGTCTCCAGGGTATGACTCCCGGTTTGACCGTACGCGTGGGTTCTACCGAGGTTGGTTCAGATCCTTTGTTCCGCATCCGTGGTCACGTAGGTTCATACCTTGGTGGCTCGTCTCCTCTCATCCTTTTGGACAACGTGGAGATTCCTTCCATTAACCTCGTAAACCCTGATGACATCGAGTCCATTTCAGTATTGAAGGATGCCGCTTCTGCTTCCATCTATGGTGCAAAAGCTGCATTCGGTGTGATCCTTATTACTTCAAAGAAGGGTGCGAAGACCGAGACCATTAAGGTAAACTATTCTGCTAACTTCTCCTTCCAGAGCCTTACTGATACTGACGGTATTGCCGATGTTGATGCTCTCCACTACACAGTAGAGGCAGCCGAGCGTCTCGGCACCTACACTCCCGTCGGCGCTTTCTGGCTCGTTGACCGTGCCGGTTATAACGCCGCAGTTGCTTGGAAAGAGAAATATGGCAGCACTCTTGATCCTTATGCTCCCATGGTATATGGTCGTGACTGGTATCTTGACGCTTCCAACCGCAAGATCGGTGTTCGTACTTATGATCCATATGTTTATATGATCAATCAGGGTGCCCCCACACAGAGTCACAATCTATCTGTTCAGGGTAAGACAGGTAAGACTAATTTCAACATCAGCCTCGGTTACCTCGGTCAGAGCGGTATGTTGAAACCGACTGAGTATGACGACTTCACCCGTTACAATGCAAATGTGAGACTCTCAACTCAGGTTAATGACTACATCAATGTGCATGCCGGTATGATGTATACCAATTCAAACAAGTCTTGGGCGTTCTCTACCAACTCTACTACGGCTGACCCCTGGTACTACCTTTTCCGCTGGGGACCTACTTATCCTTTGGTTCCTACCGACGAGTTTGGCAACTCTCTCCGCAACCAGGTTTATGAAATGGGTGCTGCAAATGAGGCCAACATCAAAACCAACTATACCAGTGTGAATGTTGGTGCTACCGTAACTCCCCTTAAGAACTGGGATATCAAGTTTGACTACACTTATGCAGTAAATAACTCTCAGGAGTTCAATCCCGGTATTACCTATTGGGCAGCTAACCTTTGGGCCGGTGGCCAAGCAGTAAAAGATGCTCAAGGCAATTTTGTTACTGTTAAGAACGAATGGGATCAGTACAACAATTTGGGTCCTTCAATTATTCAACAGACTCTCCCGGTACAGAGCTATACTTCAAGTTATGACTCTTACTATCAGGATTCATACACTTCAATCAGACAGACCTGGAATATAACTACCGACTACTCGCTTAAACTTGCTAACCATAAGTTTGATTTCCTCCTCGGAATGCAGGCAGTGGATTACAGAAGGACAGGTGTGTGGGGGAAGAAGATGACCCTTATGGACATTACCAATCCTCAGTTTGCCCTTGCAACCGGCACGCAGACTTCAGGCGGTACCAACTCCTGGAACTCTACCCTCGGTTTCTTCGGCCGTGTAAACTACAACTACAAGGAGAAATATCTGGTTGAGGCGAATCTCCGTTATGACGGTTCTTCCAAATTCCCCACTCACTTGAAGTGGAGATGGTTCCCTTCATTCTCCGCCGGTTGGCGTCTGACTCAGGAGCCCTGGATGCAGGACATTACCCATGTTCTCTCCTCAATGAAACTTCGTGCGTCATGGGGTATGATTGGCGACCAGACCGTATCCAGCTCGCAGTATATCCCTCTGATAAGCGCTCAAACCACATATTGGATGCACAGTGGCGTAAGGGACAACGCTTATGCTACTCCCGCTATTGTAGCATCAGACATTACCTGGCAGGATATTGTTACTCTCGACCTTGGTCTTGAGTTCTCACTCTTCAATCAGGTTGACTTTGTGCTTGGCTGGTACCAGAGAGATACCAAGAATATGATTGTGGGAATGGAGGGTCTCGGTTATAACCTCGGTTCTCCTCCACCCAACGGCAACTATGGTTCTCTTCGTACAAGAGGTTGGGAGGCATCGGTAAATTACCGTAAGATATTTGACAATGGCTTCAGCTTATCGGCTTCCGCATCTATCTCAGATGCTAAAACCATTATCACTGAGTACGGTTCAGCACTTAGCATAGGTGGTTGGTACAACGGCAAGACCTACGGTGAAATCTGGGGTTACCGTGTTGACGATCTCTACACTTGGGACGATTTCGGTTTACAACCCGGTCAGTGGGCTCAGCTTGAGCAACTCATTGCCACAGATAAGTACGGTAGGTACTACCAAAATGTTAAAGGTTATGCCTCACAGGGTAAGATTACTTCGGGAAGTGCTATTTCAGGCCCCGGCGACGTAAGATTTAAAGACCTCAACGGTGACGGTATCATTGACAACGGTTCACAGCTTCTCACTATAAAAGATGAAAATGGCAATGATGTTCCCGGGTACGGTGACCTCGATGTTATCGGAAACACCACTCCTCGTTACGAGTACAGTTTCCGTGTAGATCTCGGCTGGAAAGGATTTGACTTCTCGATGTTCTGGCAGGGTATTGGCCAGCGCGATCTGTGGGGTGGTTCAGCTCTTACAATACCTGGTTTCAACTCTTCCGACGGTGCTATGGCGCAAGCTATTGCAGGCAACTTCTGGTACGAGACCCTCGATGCCAGCGGCAAAGTGATAGATGCAAGATATGATGCTTTCTATCCTCGTGCCCATAACCTTTATTCAAGTGGAACAGGTTTCAATATGCAAGTTTGTGACAGGTATCTCCTCAATATGGCATACCTCAGACTTAAGAACGTAACCCTCGGTTACACCATTCCGGAGAAGATTACCAAAAAAGCTTTCATCGATAAACTCCGCGTTTATATTTCGCTCGAGAACTTCCTCACCTTTGACAATCTCAGAGGTCTTCCGATCGACGTTGAAGAGATTCCGGGTTACTCAATCCTCAACTCATCCAACTACAACTCAAGTCGTACGGGTGTTGGTGCTCCTGCATTTAAGAGTGCTTCATTTGGTGTTCAGTTAACATTCTAATTATCGCTTAAGACAATGAAAAAGATACTATATTTTTTGATGGCTCTCGTTCTGCTTGTTCCGACAAGCTGTAGCGATTTCCTTGAGCGTAGCTCTTTGGTGGATTTGGATGACAATACCTACTGGAATTCAGAAGGTAATGTCCGCCTATTTGTCAACGGAGCATACGCCTACTATTTCAGCGGCTATTCTGACAACTGGGGTTCGGTATATGCTCCTGAGGTGTACGCCACACCTTATAATGACGATCGCACCCTTACCGGAACGCAGCCCGATATTCTGCTCTCAGTTCCTAAGGACAACTGGTATCGCAATGAGTCAACTGCCTATCGAGGCACCTGGCTCTCACGTCGTGCATCAGCTCCCTGGAATTTTGCTTATATACGTAAGTGGAATCTGCTCATGGAGCGTCTCGACACGATGAAAGAGAACGGTTATCTGACTGATGAGGCTTACAACCATTGGATGGGTGTAGCCCGATTCCTCCGCGGATGGGATTATAGCCGTTTTGTACAATCTTTCGGTGATGTTCCTTACTATGACAAGCAGGTTGAGTCAGCTGATATTGACGCTCAGTTCAAGGATCGTGATCCTCGTACCTATGTAATGGATCAGGTAAAGGCTGACTTTGACTATGCCATAGCAAACGTACGTGCCGACGACGGTATCGACTATATCAACAAATATGTTGTTTCGACTGTTGCAGCACGTTGTATGCTGTTCGAAGGTTCATGGCTTACCTATCATAAGAATGATGAGGCCCTAAAGACCTGTTCTGATATTGACGGTCACGCCAAGACATTCCTCCAGGCAGCCGTGGACTATGCAGCCGTTACCATCAATTCAGGTAAGTATGGCTTTAATAAAGACTTCCGTACACTGTTTGGAAACCTCTTTACTACCCTTACCGGTACGGCAAATGAGGTTATTCTTTACCGTACTTATAACAAGTCCGTTAACAATAGTGCACAACACTGTTATGCTTCATACTCAGGTGGAAACAATGCAAGAGAATCTCAGCGCACTTCAGGTAACTTTGCTACTCTGAAGGCATGGATTTGTCAGGACGGTCGTCCTTACAACTCTTCAACCGTTGAGAATGTAGAGAGCTTCCGTATGCAGGATATGGTTGTTACCCGTGACCCTCGTTTTGAGGCTTCATTCCTTGACGAAACATGGACAACACCTACAGGTCTCTATGTTCAGAAGTTCATCGACCGTGAAGGTTGTGACTATTTCTGGAATGGTAAAACTTCTCCTGCATATTACAACTCCTGCACTAACGAAAATGGTTTCCCCTGCATCCGTTATGCCGAGACCGTTCTCAACTGGCTTGAGGCCAAAGCTATCCTCGCTGATTTCTTTGGTGGTCCGGCCGTTACTCAGGCTGACCTCGACAAGTCTATCAATGCAATTCGTACCCGTCCTCTCGATCAGGTTGCAATTGATAAAGGCGTTAAGAAGACAGCTCCCCTTACTCTTGCAATGGTTAGCTCGATGAACGACCCTGAGAGAACTTCTAATATTCAGAAGACCACCCTCGGCTACAATACACGCGGTTTTTGTTCTCCTCTAATGTGGGAGATCCGTCGTGAGCGTCGTATGGAGTTTTTTATGGAGAGTGTTCGTACCCTCGATATCCGTCGCTGGGG
Organism: Bacteroidota bacterium; assembly: GCA_029567375.1. Taxonomy (GTDB): domain Bacteria; phylum Bacteroidota; class Bacteroidia; order Bacteroidales; family UBA932; genus Cacconaster. The sequence goes on from JAKQLB010000278.1 coordinate 30,617, forward strand.
ATGGCTTGAGCTGATGCTTTCCACCAACAACCCCGATATCGGAGTAGGCGGCTGGGTTGAACTAGACCTTGCACGTAACAAGCCTGCAGACAATCCTTCACAGATTACCAACTTGAAGAAGACTAAAAACGGAGTTGGTTATAACCTTCTCACAGCTTCCAATAAAGGCGTGGTTTCTGTAAGGCACATAGAGAAGGTAAATGCTGACGGTTCAATCGTTCTTGGTCCGAGAGTTTTCTTTGACGGCTCTAATTATAGTGAGATGCGCGGCTTCCTTGTTCCTCAGAACTTTAAGGATTTTGATCCACGCAACGTGGATGTGCGCAACTACCTCGAGCCTATTTGTACTGATGTTATCAACCAGTACAAAGAGAAATCGATGGCTACCGGTAACAACTACACAATCTACCAGAATCCCGGCTGGGAAGAGTAGATATGTTGCCTGACGGCAATTTTAAAAAACTCCGAAAGACTAAAAACTTTCGGAGTTTTTTAATGCTCAAAACTAAACCCGCACCCTGTAACTCGTATCCCGCACCACTACCGACTACCCACTACCGACTACCCACTCAAAACTTGCATCCCCTAAAACAAAGTACCATAGAAGGAGTTACCGGAGGATATGGATTCGGCGATAAAGTTGCGGAAGCTGTAACTCTCTTCAATGGTGAGGAATTCAGTCTCGATAGGAATGTAGAAGAGACGCTTTTTGAGTTCGGGAGTGAGATGTCTGTTGGAGACTAGTCTTTGGGCGTCCTTTTCTGTGGTTAATAATAGAGATTGAGGATTGCGTCTTGCAAAATATTCGATATCACGGATATTGCCGCGCGTAAATTCGTGATGATCTCTGTAGGAAATGTGGGTAATTTGCTCATAGATATCCGAGAGGTGCATCATCAATGGTTTTACGTTGGCTATGCCGGTAAATAGTCCTACCTCTTTTGAGTAAATGTATCTCTTGTCGCCCAATTCTGCGAATATCGGCTCTATAGGGCAGTATTTTATTCTGGCGAAGAAACAGGGGCAGTCATCATTGATGCGGTTGGCCTTTTTGATGGTCTCACGCTCCCATTCATCAAGGTGTTCGGGGCTTTTTGTGATTACTATGGCATCTGCCCTCTCTATCTGCTCCGGAAGATCCCTCAGGCGACCGATAGGAAGGAGATTGTCTCTAAACAGAGGCCTATTGTAATCTATTAGGAGTATATTCTTCAAGGGAAGCACTTTTCTGTGCTGGTATGCATCGTCCAACACTATAACTTCCGGACGTATTTCCTGAGGAAGTGCAAGCAATTGTGTGATGCCTCTTGTGCGGTTGGCATCCACAGCTACTAAAACATCTTTATGCTTTTTTCTTATCTGTAGTGGCTCGTCCCCGACTTCACGTGAAGTGGAATCGGTGTCTACTATTCTGAAGCCTCTGGTTTTGCGTTTGTAGCCGCGTGAAAGGACCGCCACCTTATGTTGGGGTTTGAGCAGTCGCACTACCAACTCAGTAGTTGGAGTTTTGCCTGTGCCACCGGCGGTAATGTTGCCTATGGAAATGACAGGCACATCAAATTGCTTAGACTTAAATATTCCCTTGTCATATAGACGATTCCTCAACTTTAACGTCAGATAATAGGGAAATAGTATAACCTTACTTCTTATCATTTCTAATACTCTAAACTATCGTTGGCTGTCGGCCATTAGCTGTTGGCTGTTGGCTTTTTATTTATTTTACACTCTTAACTTCCAATTTCCAATTGCTCTTAACTTTCCAAATCAAATATCCTTACTCCATATTCTCCCAATTCCCACTTTCCACTACCTACTACACACTACATACTACATACTTAAAACTATTTCTACTGCCAGTTTTCTTTGATGAAATCGAGAATGGAAATTATTTCGGCCGGATCATTTGTGGTCACAAGTTTCAATCGGGTCTCTTTGAAATTATCCAGCCCCTTGAAGTAGTAGCTTAGATGTCGTCGCATCTCAAGGATGCCAACCCTGTCACCTTTTACTTCGATGGATTTTGCAAGGTGTCTTTTTGCAAGTTCTACTTTCTCGGCAACGCTCATTGGTGGAAGTTTTTCACCGGTGTTGAGAAAGTGACGAATCTCCTTGAATATCCAGGGGTGGCCAAAACTCGCCCTTCCTATCATTATACCATCCACCCCATACTGATCAAAGGCCTGTGCCGCCTCTTCCGGAGTGGTAATGTCTCCGTTGCCTATAATTGGAATGTGCATTCTGCAATTGCGCTTCACTTCACCGATGAGAGTCCAGTCTGCCACTCCCTTGAAGAGTTGATTGCGGGTGCGTCCGTGTATTGTGAGTGCGGCTATACCCACATCCTGTAGCCGCTCGGCAAGCTCTACAATGATTTTGGATTCCTCGTCCCAGCCGAGGCGCGTCTTAACCGTCACAGGGATCTTAACAGCTTCCACTACCCTGCGGGTAATCTCTACGAGTTTATCGGGCTCGCGCATCATACCGCTGCCCGCACCGCGTTTGGCAATTTTATTGACAGGACAGCCGAAATTGAGATCGATGACTTCCGGTTGTGCCTCTTCCGCCATTATTGCCGCCTCCACCATTGATTCGGGGATATGACCATAAATTTGTATGCCTATCGGTCGCTCATACTCATATAGGACAAGCTTGACAAGTGCCTTGCGTGCATCTCGTATCAATCCGTCAGATGGAACAAACTCCGTAAAGACCATATCTGCGCCATATTCTTTGCAGATGCAACGGAAGGAGGCGTCGGTGACATCCTCCATCGGCGCCAACAATAGTGGCTTCTCTCCTAGATCAAGAGTGGAAATCTTCATTAGACTCTATTGGTGAAAATCCAACGCAAAAATAGATATTATAGAGTAAAAACACTACTTTTGCCCAAAATATATTTTAAAATGGAAAGTCGAATCAGAAGAATAGGTGTGCTCACCTCCGGAGGTGATGCCCCAGGCATGAATGCCGCCATCAGGGCGGTTGTACGCTCGGCAATATTCTACCATTGCGAAGTGGTGGGTATCCGTAAAGGTTATACCGGCCTTGTTGAAAGGCAGTTTATGGGGATGCAGTCTCACTCCGTTTCCAAGATTATCTCACAAGGAGGCACTATCCTCAAATCTTCCCGTTGTCCGGAGTTCAATGATCCTCATGTGCGTAAAGTTGCGGTGGAGAATATGCGCGAAGCGGGTATAGACGCACTGGTAGTTATAGGCGGTGACGGTTCCTTCAGAGGTGCCAATGACCTTGTCAAAGAGTTTGATTTCCCTGTTGTGGGGGTTCCCGGTACTATTGACAATGATATATATGGTACCGATTACACTATCGGTTTTGATACGGCCATCAATACTGCGCTCGAAGCTGTCGACAAATTACGAGATACTGCAGATTCACACAATATGGTCTTTTTTGTGGAGGTGATGGGCCGTGATGCGGGTTTCATTGCTCTGCATACTGCCATCGGTACAGGTGCTGAGGCGGTGCTTGTACCCGAATATCCTACCAATATTAAAAAACTTTGCGACTATTTGCTCAACGAGCGTCGTAAAAACAAGACTTCGGGAATAGTAATCGTGGCTGAAGGAGATGAGGCGGGCGGAGCAATGGAGATTGCCGCCCAGGTCAAGAGACGCCTGCCGGACTATGAGACAAGAGTCACTACGCTCGGCCATATCCAGAGAGGTGGTTCTCCGAGCTGTGCTGACAGGGTGCGTGCCAGCATCCTGGGCCATGGTGCTGTTAAAGCTCTGCTTGATGGTCGAAAAGGAGTGATGGTTGGGCTTATCAATGATAAGATTGAGTATACTGCCTTTGATTTAGCTTGTTCGCGCCACAACGAGATCAATAAATATTGGTACGATATTGCCCGTATTTTGTCTATTTAATAAATTTGTTTAACTTTGCAGCCCAAAAATTTTATATTAACTTAAATACCAACACAGTGGACACACAAAGTTACAAGACAATCTCAGCTAACAGCGCTACCGTCAACAAAGAGTGGGTAGTGGTGGACGCTACGGATCAAGTTCTTGGTCGTTTCGCTGCCAAAATTGCGGTTTTGCTTCGTGGAAAGCACAAAACCAATTTCACCCCCCATGTGGATTGTGGTGACAATGTTATTGTGCTCAATGCCGGCAAAGTACGCCTTACCGGCAACAAGATGACTCAGAAGCAGTATGTCCGTCACACCGGTTATCCAAGTGGACAGAGATTCACTACTCCAAAAGAACTCTTGGAGCGTAAACCGTTAGCTGTTCTGCGACACGCCGTAAAAGGCATGTTGCCGAAGAACCGCCTTGGAGCTCAGTTGCTAAAAAATCTTTACCTATATGAAGGTGACGAGCATCCGCATCAGGCACAACAACCAAAACAAATTAATTTAAACGACTAAAAACAGAGCATGGAAGTAATTAACGCCCTTGGAAGACGTAAATCAGCAGTTGCTCGCGTTTATCTTAGCGCAGGTAAGGGTAACATCACCATCAACGGCACCCCGATTGATGAGTACTTCAAAGAGGAAACTCTCAAGTACATTGTTAACCAACCTCTCAATCTTACAGGCACAGTTGCCAACTTTGATATCAAAGCCAACATTGATGGTGGCGGTGTCAAAGGTCAGGCAGAAGCTCTCCGTCTCGCGATTTCCCGCGCACTTTGCAAAGTTGACGAAGAGGCTTATCGCCCTGTATTGAAGTCCAACGGCTTCCTCACCCGCGATGCCCGCGAGGTCGAGAGAAAGAAGCCAGGACGCCCCGGCGCAAGAAAACGCTTCCAATTCAGCAAACGTTAAGAGTTACTACGCTGGTTTATTTGCACAGAACGGATTTAAAACAGCAGGACTCACATCTTATGATATGGCTGCCTGAAGTTTGTCCGTCTGCGGAAAATCTAGGAGACCGTCAAAACCGCTACTCCTGATTGACAAAAAGAGGACTCCCGCTTTTAAAGGGGAGTAAAACAGTAAAAAACTATTACAAAAATTAATTAAATTAAAATGTCCAGAACAAATTTCCAAGACTTACTTGATGCAGGTGTTCACTTCGGTCACCTGAAGAGAAAGTGGAATCCCAAAATGGCTCCTTATATCTTTATGGAGAAAAACGGCATCCACATTATCGACCTGCATAAGACTGTTGTAAAAATAGATGAGGCAGCAAATGTGATGAAGCAGCTCTCCCGCGGAGGCCGCAAAATTCTTTTCGTTGCTACAAAGAAACAGGCTAAGGATATCGTTGCACAGAATGCACAGGCAGTTGATATGCCTTACGTTACTGAAAGATGGCCGGGTGGAATGCTTACCAACTTCCCGACTATCCGCAAAGCTGTCAAGAAGATGCAAAACATCGACAAGATGATGGAAGACGGCACCTTCGATACATTGGCAAAACGTGAGAGACTTCAGGTTACACGCCAGAAGGCTAAACTCGAGAAAAACCTCGGTTCCATCAAGGATCTCACACGTCTTCCTTCTGCTATCTTCGTGGTTGACGTTCAGAAGGAAGTAAACGCAGTTAGAGAAGCTAACCGTCTCAATATCCCAGTGATTGCAATGGTTGACACCTGCTGCGACCCCACTAATATTGATTATGTGATTCCTGCCAATGACGATGCCGCCAAATCAATTGCACTCGTGACGGAGATACTTTGCAAGGCAATCGCAGAGGGATCGGAGGAGCGTAAGCTCGAAAAAGAGAAAGAAAAGGATTCTCAGCCTGCAGCTGAAAGCACGGAAGTTATTGCAGGTAAGAGACTTCGTCAGCGCAGAGAGAGGCCTGCAAGAGCCAAAGCTGTTGCAGAAGAGAGCGCAGAAGAAACTGAAGAAGAGACTTCAAACGACTAAATTAACCTTATAATATTTCGCAAAATGGAAATTAAAGCAGCAGATGTTGCGAAACTTCGCAAAATGACCGGTGCCGGTATGATGGATTGCAAGAATGCTTTGGTTGAAGCAGAAGGCGACTATACGAGGGCACAGGAGATCATCCGTGAAAAAGGTAAGCTCGTGGCAGCAAAGCGTGCAGATCGTGAGACTTCCGAGGGTGCAGTAAAGATACGCGTCAAAGGAGGCAAGGGCATCATTGTGTGCCTCGGGTGCGAGACCGATTTCGTGTCCCAGAACTCAGAGTTCCAGGATCTCGTAAATAGTATTGCCGATTCGGCAATCGCCAATTTCCCCGCTGACCTTGAGACCCTCAAGGGTTGCAAGCTGGCAAACGGCGAGACCGTTGAAGAAGCCATATCCCAGCAGACAGGCAAGAGCGGCGAAAAACATAGCCTTGTAGCATATCACAGACTTGATGCTCCTTATGTGGCACAGTATGTACACACTATCAACGGCAAGCTTGGAGCCATAGTTGCATTCAATAAACCCGTACCCGAACAGCTCGGCAAAGGTGTTGCAATGCAGGTGGTATCCATGAAGCCGGTATCGATATCAGCAGCAGATTGTCCTGAAGAGGTGATTGCTGAGGAGCGCAAAGTGGCTATAGAAAAGACAAAGGAAGAGCAAATAAGAAAAGCAGTTGACGCAGCCATCAAAAAGGCAGGCATCAACCCTGCACATTGTGATACCGATGATCATATCTACTCCAATACCGCAAAGGGATGGCTTACTCCCGAGCAGGCAAAGCAGGCTCGCGAGATCATCGCAACCGTATCTGCAGAAAAAGCAGCCAATCTTCCCGAACAGATGATTCAAAACATTGCCAACGGTCGAGTACAGAAGTTCCTCAAAGAGAACACTCTCGAGGAGCAGGAGTACCAGATGGGCGATGGCAAGACTTCTGTAAAGGATACTATCAAAGCTGTTGACAAAGAGGCAAAGGTTATCGCTTTCTACAGAGTATCTCTCAACGACTAATTTTTATTAGTTCTGAGTTTTGAGTGGGTAGTCAGGAGTAATTTTTTTTAGTAAAGAGTTCAATGCGTTCTTTTGGACTCTAAGTTGGAGCGAAAGTTTTAGAATTCTTAGACAAGTTCTAAAAATTAATAAAGTCCCGAGTTAAGAATAATTAGCTCAGGACTTTTTATTTTACACAACCTCCAATACACTACCGACTACCCACTACATACTACACACTACCCACTACACACTACACACTACACACTACCCACTACATACTACCCACTACACACTACCCACTCAAAACATAGCTTTCTATGACACGGGGAAAATAGAGCTGCTCCAGGCAGTGAATCCTTGAGGCAAGGTCTTCAGGTGTGTCATCGGGCTTGACGGCACATCGTATCTGGAAAATATTTTCTCCATTATCATAAATTTCATCCACAAGGTGGATTGTGATGCCAGATTCTTTCTCGCCGGCAGCGATGACTGCATTATGAACACGCATACCATACATCCCTTTCCCTCCGTATTGTGATGGAATAAGTGCCGGATGGATATTGATTATGCGACCACGATATGCGTCAATAATTTTGTCCGGTACTTTCTGCAGGAAGCCGGCTAAAATTATATAGTCAATCTCATATTCACTGAGAATATCCATTGTCTCTTCAAGTTCCTCGTTTGGAAAAACAACGCAAGGCATCTCAAGTCTCTTCGCGCGTTGGATGACATATGCGTCCGGATTGTTGCACAGGACTACTTTTACACTTATTTCCGGGTGATTTTTGAAATAGCGAATGATGTTCCCGGCATTGGTGCCGGAGCCTGAAGCATAAATGGCGAGATTGATCATTTTTCTTATAATTTGAACTAATTATTACAAAGGTATAAAATTTGGAAGGCTTAAAAAAATATACTACTTTTGTATTTCCTTGCGATGCAAGGTGTGAACTAAAATTACTAACTAAACCAATTTTTATTATGGAAGATATTACCGCAAAAGTAAAATCTATCATCGTTTACAAACTTGGTGTTGAGGAGAACGAAGTTCAGCCTGACGCCAGTTTCACCAACGACCTTGGTGCAGATTCGCTCGATACAGTAGAACTCATAATGGAGTTTGAGAAGGCATTCGGCATCTCCATTCCCGATGAGGTGGCAGAGAAGATCAGCACTGTACAGGACGCTATCGACTATATTGAGAATAATCAGAAATAGCGTTTTTCGCTATAAGAACTGATGTTAGTCAAGAGAGTTGTCATAACCGGCATCGGTACCATTAACCCAATAGGGGATAACCCCGAGGATTATTTCTCTAATCTGGACCTTGGGGTTAGTGGGTCATCGCTTATCACCCGTTTCGATACCTCTCTTTTCAAAACAAAATTTGCGTGTCAGATACGTGATTATTCTCCCGAACGTTTCGGGATGGATATCAAGGAGGCTCGAAAGCATGACAGATATACCCAATATGCTCTCATCGCGGCCGGTCAAGCCATTAAAGATAGCAGAATCCCTCTGGATGAGGAGAAGACCTTACGCAGAACAGGAGTTGTAATTGGCTCGGGTATAGGCGGCATAGAGACTCTCACGCAGGAAACAATGGACTATACCGATGGGCAGCCCCCTCGGTTTAGTCCTTTTCTTATACCTAAAATCATAACGAATATAGCCCCCGGATCCATTTCCATAAAATATGGGTTTAAAGGGCCTAATTTCTCAACCACTTCCGCTTGTACCAGCTCTGCCAATGCTCTTTGCGTTGCTGCTTCTATGATACAACTCGGTAAGGCGGACATAATTATAGCCGGTGGCTCAGAGGCGCCGATTACCGTTACCGCTATAGGTGGCTTTAACTCAATGCGTGCACTCTCTACCAACAACGACTCATATCAGACCGCCTCACGCCCTTTTGACGCTACCAGAGATGGTTTTGTGATAGGAGAGGGGGCGGGTATACTTGTGCTTGAAGAGTATGAGCATGCACTCAACAGAGGAGCAAAGATTTATGCGGAGATCATCGGGTATGGACAGAATGCGGATGCCTACCACATTACTGCCCCAAGTCCCGGAGGGGAAGGGGCTTCCGAGTCAATGCGCATAGCACTTGAGGATGCCGGCATATCTCCGGATCAAGTTGACTACATCAACACTCACGGCACATCTACTCCTCTTGGCGACATAGCCGAATTGGATGCCATCAAGAATGTTTTCGGCGATGCCGTGTATAATATCAACCTCTCTTCATCCAAATCGATGACCGGCCATCTTCTTGGTGCTGCGGGTGCGGTTGAAGCCCTCGCTTGCATCCATGCAATCAAGGATGGCATCATTCCTCCCACCATTAATTTTCGGGAGAAAGACGAAGCCATCGACTATTCTCTCAATCTTACGCTCAATACTGCTCAGAGGCGCAATGTGCGCATAGCTATGAGCAATAATTTCGGATTTGGCGGACACAACGCAACCATCATTTTCGCAGCGCCGAATTACAGACCTTTCCGTTAGATAGACAATTCTCTTACAGATTTATACAAAAACGGCCCCGAATTTCGGAGCCGCTTTTTCTATTTCTTTGTGCGATGTTTTATTTGAGTACCGTGTAGACTATCCTGAGTCTGGGATTACGCTTGCAGCCTGTGCCGTTGAACTTGGCTACATTATAATAGGTAAAGTCAGGATAATGGGTGGTCACATTGGTGGTGTTGTTGGTGTGGGAAATGGTTTGCATCAGCCATAGGTCATCCTCATCGGTCAATTCAGAACTCTCTTTTTTGATCAGGTCCTGGAGATAGAAGCCAACATCGGGTTTGTAGTGGAGTAACGAGCGATTGATAGAACCCTTGCTCATAAAACTGTCATAAATCTCTTCAATAGGTGTGTATAACGTATGCTTTGTGGTGCGTACTCTTTTACAGGGGAAGAGATTGCCGGGATAATTGTCCAGAGCTTTGTAGTTGCCGGAGTACTCAAAAGGGAATTCCAGCGTGGCTTTTGCAATTATAAGATTGTCAAGATCGATGTTGTTTTGTTCTGCCCAATTCTGCATAAGTGAATGGAGGGCGGCTCCGCTGATATGCGGTTTGATGCCGGAAAGACTTTCGTAGTAGAGTGTCTCGACCGGATAATCGGTAACCATAGAACCAGCCTCGGAAGTCATAGAGTTTAGCGACAGATATTCGCCCAACTGGAATGCAACCGAAGTGTCTCTTCTCTTGCCTGCTTCGTTAGTTGAGGTGAAGGAAAGCCTTACATCAGCACCGGTTATGTTAAAGTAATTCAGACGTCCGCCGGTCAGCCCTTCTTCTATGTCGTCAGTGCGGAAGTATAATCCATAAAACTTATTTATGAAGAGCTCTGTGCTGTCACATTCCTCTATTGTAGCGCTGAAAAAACGTTCTCCATATTCCTTCGTGAAGTGCATCTTGAGGGAGTCTCCGCCCATATAGATGGAGTTGCGGGAAGTGATGGGAACGGGATGGTAACTGAGTTCAGTTATGGAGTTGTTGTAAATGAATGTGGTGTCAAGGGGAGCCTTGAGCTCGTATGCGTAGACGTTCTGGGGAATGAATTGCTGTTCCGGACTCAGAAAGCGTTTTTCGGCTATTCCAATCTGGATATACATATCTATGAAAACAGGGTCAGTACCCCAGAGTATGGTGTCAGTCATGGGAGTGATGGATGTAGCCGTTCCCACCCTGAATGTACCGTAGTCCTTTGTTGTGATAGATCCGATTATAAAGTTGGCACTGACGGCAGTCTGGAGGCTGTCAGCCATTTTAAGGGTTACGGGCAGGTCGAAATCGGCCATTTTCATGGATATGTCCTGGTTACCCGGAATATAGGCCGAGCCGAGTGTATTGTCTGTGAAAATGCAGGATGTGAGGGTGGTTACTGATAGGATAAGTGACAATAATATGCCCTTGAATCTATTCATTGGTAGGGGGGGGTGTTATAAAGCTGTCGAAAAACCTGTTGTACTCTTCAATATATTCTGTCTCCTCTACACCAATTGTCATCGGCTGGAGTATGGGCATTCCCTTACGGCTGCCGATGTATGACTCCAACTCCGGATGGAGAGAGTCGGTACCAAGAATGATGCCGTCGGAGTGTTTGATAGCCAATTTCGCAAGATTTATGCCAGTAGGCTCTTTGAGCAGATCCAGGTCTTCCGATTTTAGTGATCCGAAGAGATATTTGGATATGATATCGTCGCTAAATCTTATATCAAGATCTTCACCGTAGAGTGAAAGAACGATCTTTGCGTCCGCAAAAATAGGATCATTCTTGTATACCTTCTTGAGATAGACCGGCAGGAAATGAGAAACCCATCCCTGGCAATGAACAACATCCGGTTTCCATCTCAGTTTCTTGACGGTTTCGAGAACGCCTCTGGCGAAAAATATACCCCTTTCGTCATTGTCGTCAAAATATTTGCCATCTTCATCCTTCCATATTTGCTTTCTGTGGAAATAGTCCTCGTTGTCTATGAAATAGACCTGCATCCTGGCTGATGAGATTGAAGAAACCTTTATTACGAGTGGTCTGTCAACTTTATTAACGACGATATTCATGCCCGAAAGGCGAATAACTTCGTGAAGCTGATTTCTCCTTTCGTTGATGCATCCATAGCGCGGCATGAATGAGCGAATCTGTTTTCCGCTCTCCTGAGTGCCTTGGGGCAGATACCTGCCCACTATAGAGATCTTGGATTCAGGCATATAAGGGAAAATCTCAGAGTTGACAAACAATACTTTTTTACTATTTCTCATAAATAACTATTTTAAGGGCATATTGACTACAAAGATAATAAAAATTTTTTGATTACCTTTGAAGTTTGTTAAACGGACCTATGGTAGCCAGGGAGAAAAATATCATTAGCAAGAGGCTGATACACTCTTATTTATCTTCGGTAATAAGTATCACGTTGGTATTGGTACTGGTGGGTGCTTCGGCTCTTTTCGCAGCAAATGCAGGCGAGATTTCACGTTTTTTCAAGGAAAATATGGTGGTCTCCCTGATTCTCGGCCAGTCGGTCACTGAGGAAGAGGGGCAGGAGTTGGCACGGAAGCTAACTTCGGATCCACAAGTGCTTTCCGCTGATTTTATCTCAAGGGAACAGGGCACACAGGAGATGAAGGTTCTTCTGGGAGAGGATTTTCTAAGTGTATTCGAAAGCAATCCCGTACCATTGTCCATAGATCTCCATTTGAACGGCGATATGGTTTCTCGCGATTCGCTTGTCTTCCTCAAGAGTCGCTTTCTTAAGGAACCGGCAGTGGAAGAGGTGGTTTATCAGGAGTCGCTTGTGGAGATTCTCAACGCCAATTTGCGCAAAATCGTGGCAATACTGACAGGCGTGGTAATAGTGCTGCTGTTTATCTCCTTTGTTCTAATCAACAATACGGTGCGTCTCAATGTCTACTCGCGTCGCTTTACCATTCATACGATGCGTCTGGTAGGGGCAACACGTGCCTTTATCCGCCGTCCCCTCATGCGGCACGCACTGGTACAAGGGGCCGTTTCAGGCCTTCTTGCGGCAGGATGCATCGCAGCAGCCCTTTGGTGGGCAGGTTCGTCCAATGAGATCCTGCTGCAGATTCTTGATGAACGCATCACAGGATTTGTGTTGCTCGGGGTCTTTTTCCTGGGTATCATCATATGCCAGATTTCTGCCTTCTTTGTGGTCAATAAACTGGTTGCTATTTCAAAAGATGATTTATATTATTAAAAGATAAAAAGAGAGTAATGAGTAATTTTTCACTTTCTCCCAAGAATGTCCGTTTTGTTCTGATAGGACTTATTGTGATGGTGGCGGGCTATATTTTGATGTCTGGAGGCGGCTCTTCCGATCCCGATGTTTTCAATCCGGAGATTTTTAATTTCAGGCGTTTGGTGATTTCACCTCTTCTGGTAATCATTGGCATTGTGATAGTCATAGTGGCAATTATGAAAAAGCCACGTGAAGATAAGGATGACAAGGGTGGGCAATGAGTTGGTTTGAAGCGATAATTCTGGGTCTTATCCAGGGCTTGACCGAGTTTCTGCCGGTAAGCAGCAGTGGTCACCTGATAATCGCAAAGGAGCTTTTCGGCATCGAAACGCATGATTTGAGTTTTGAGGTGGTGGTGCATGCAGCCACTGTACTGAGTACTATCGTCGTGTTTCGCAAATATATATGGGAATTGCTCCGCAGTCTGTTTAAGTTCGAATACAATGAGCAGACCAGGTACATTTTGTTGATACTGGTTTCCATGATTCCCGTTATGATCGTCGGTTTTTTCTTCAAGAGTTACGTTGAGGAGCTCTTTGGTTCGGGTTTGTTGGTTGTGGGTCTGGCACTGATGCTCACCGCATTATTGCTCATTCTAAGTGAGAGTCTCAATCGCCGTAGCGACAGTAAGGCGCAGCAGGGGCAACCTGTCGGTTGGAAGTCTGCCATTTGGATGGGTGTTGCACAGGCGGTTGCGGTAATACCCGGCCTTTCGCGCTCCGGCTCGACTATAGCCACGGGTCTGATATGCGGTGTAAGCAGAGAACAGGTGACAAGGTTCTCCTTTTTGATGGTACTCATTCCCGTTTTGGGAGAGGCCTTCCTTGAACTTGTAGGAGGTGGATTCGCTGCCTCCTCTTCTGCAGGTGAACTCCAGTTGCTGTTGGGTTTTATTTCAGCTTTCCTTTCAGGCCTTTTCGCATGCAAAGTGATGATTGCAATAGTGCAGAAAGCCCGTCTTAAGTGGTTTGCGCTCTATTGCGCCATTGTGGGTATTGCCTGTGTCGTGTCTAATCTGTTTTGATGGGAGAGCCGCTTCATATATTTGTATCGGATGTTCATCTGGGGATCAATGACGTTTCTGCAGAGGCACGCGAAGCTCGTTTTCTCGATTTTTTGAGAAATCTGCCGGAGGAGACAGTCGAACTCTACCTGCTGGGTGATATTTTTGATTTTTGGGTGGAATATCGTGACGTGGTACCGCGTTCTTCGATTCGTGTGCTGGGAGAACTGGCAGCTTTGAGTGACCGCGGTGTAAAAATTTATTTTTTTACCGGCAATCATGACTACTGGCTCACAGACTACCTGCGGGATGAAATAGGCATGGAGATTGTCCGGGAGTCGCTTGTTGTAAAGGAAATCGCAGGCAGACGTGTCTGTATGGGACATGGAGATGGACTCGGATGTCGCAACCCCTTCACCAGGTTGCTTTTCTCCGCCATAAGAAATAAATTGCTCGTATTTCTGCTCAAATCCGTCCATCCCCGGCTGATATTCAGATGGGCTCACAAATGGTCTTCATCGAGTCGTAACTACAGTAATATGAGCAAATATATTTTCAAAGGCAAGGATTCGGACCTCTACAAATATCTCTGTAAATACGGAGAAGATAAGGGGATAGATTGCTATGTCATCGGTCACGTACATTCACAGATGGAGATTGAAGTGGAAAGCGGAGGAACCCTTTATCTTTTGGGCGATTGGGCTGAAGAAGCATCTTCCCTGAATCTCTCCGGAACGTATATCGGCTTTGGGGCCTGTCCGAATATACCAAAGTAGAGTTCTTCAAACTCACCTCTTTCCCAGTATTCGACAAGCTCTTCCAGATCTTTGTCCTCACCGAAACGGTCGTAAGATCTTTTGAGGTCACCCTTGAGTAATTTTGCGATGCCTTGCCAGAATCCGGCGGTTGCACCGGAGAAGAAGTGTTTTATTATATAATAGGGAGTCATTCCTACCTCCCTATCTATGAGGCGTATCATCATTAATCCCTGTTTGAGGGTGAGATTTCTGAAAATGGGGTCAAACTCCTTGATCAGATCATCTTTCATCTTATTGAGATATCTGTCCTGCTTGCGTTTGGACATGTTATCAGTAACGAAGAGAGAGTCGGTCTCTCTTATTACCCTGCTCACAAGCAATGCGTAGGGGTAGGCCCTGCTGAAATTGTAAACCCTTTTGTAATATTTGGTCCACTCACGTTTACTCATTGTCTGTCGTGGATGGATGACTGCCGGCATAATTTCATCCACAAATACAGTGTCCTTTCCTTCAATTACATACTGCATCACATGTCCTTTCTGGGCGCTGGCCTCCGACGTTGTCAGAAGCAAGAGAAACAGCATAATGAGCGCTGAAAAGGATATATTACGGATTTTTTTCACGATGCAAATGTAGTAAAAACGAAATATTGTCTATCTTTGGCAGACATAAATGCAATATAAGTGCCATGTTCAATCTAGCTAATTACACGCCATGGGTCTTATTTACCGATCTCGGTATCATACTGGGCCTTCTTTTGATAGGTAAGATTATCAGAGTCAAAGTTAAACTCGTGCAGAAACTTTTCATTCCGCCCAGTCTCTTAGCGGGTCTTCTTGGCCTGATATTCGGCCCCAATGGTTTGGGCTGGCTGCCCTTGTCAAATTTCATCTCTGTCTATCCGGCGGTGCTGATAGCTGTGGTCTTTGGAGCTCTTCCGCTTTCGTCTCCGAAGTTTAAGATGAAGGAGGTGGCAGGCCGCGTCGGTCCGATGTGGGCCTATTCTCAGTTGGGAATGCTCATACAGTGGTCAGTTATGGGTCTTTTCGGTTTGTGGGTGCTCAAGTGGATATGGCCAAATCTCCACGATGCGTTCGGAGTTATGCTGCCCACCGGTTTTTATGGTGGACATGGTACTGCTGCAGCCATCGGAGCTGCATTTGACGGTCTTGGATGGGATGAAGCTGCCTCCCTCGGCATGACTACTGCTACTGTAGGTATAATACTGGCCATCGTCGGAGGTCTGTTCTTCATCAAGATGGCAGCTCGAAAAGGTCACACCTCTTATATTGTGGACTTTGCCGAACTGCCTCAGGAGTTGCGTAGCGGCCTTCTTCCCAAGGAGAAAAGAGAGCCTTCCGGTGAGATCACTACTTCTCCGATTTCGGTCGATTCGCTCACATTTCATCTGGGACTAGTAGTGCTTGCAGCATTTGGCGGTTATATGATAAGTCAGGGAGTTAAAATGTGGTATCCTAAACTTGAGCTACCCATCTTCAGTTGTGCATTCATTGTGGGACTGGTCCTCAAGAAGATTTTTGATGCCACAAAGGTATCTCAATATATTGATCCCAAAACAACCGGTTCCATCAGTAGTGCTGCTACAGATCTACTTGTGGCTTTCGGAGTAGCTTCCATTAAACTCGGTGTAGTACTAAAATATGCTGTTCCTCTTATTGTGTTGATTGTCGTTGGAATAGGTTTGACTGTCTTTATGGTATTCTACTTTGGTCGTCACCTCCACCGTAAGGATTGGTTTGAGAAGTCCATTTTTGCCTGGGGATGGTGGACGGGAACAATGGCAATGGGTATTGCTTTGTTGAGGATCGTAGATCCCAAGATGATGAGTAAGGCACTGGATGATTATGCTCTGGCATATCTCCCTTGTGCTCCGGTCGAAATCCTGCTGATTACCATCGTGCCGATAATGTTTACCGCCGGACAGGGTGCCTGGCTGATGCTGATTTGTCTGGCAATCTCAGCTGTTTTGCTTTTCCTGGCATCGAGGTTGAAATGGTGGATTCCTACGAAGGATCTACAGCCTGGTAGGGGCCAACAAACGGTATCTAATGAATAATATAAGAATTCTGGGAGTTGCAGCCATCCTTTTGGCTGCAATTTCCTTTCAAACATCTGCACAGGAGGATACTGCACTGCTTAAACGGGCAGAGCAGCTTCATCGCGAAATGTTTTCAATTGACACCCATAACGATGCCATCGTCAAATATACACATCCCTGGCGATCTGATGCGGGAGATCGTACCCAAGTAACTTTTCCCAAGATGAAGGAGGGAGGACTCGATGCGGCCCTTTTTGCGGTCTTTCTCTCTCAAGGACCACGCAATGAAAATGCGTACGACAGCGTGATGGCCTACACGGTCAGGGAAATGGATTTTTTTAAAACCTATGTGGCAGAACATAGCTCCGAGGCAGGCATTGCCTATCATTCATCGGACTTTTGGCATCTCAAACGGCAAGGTAAATCAATAGTGATGTTTGCTCTCGAAAATGGCTACGGCATCGGCACCGATCTGCTCAATGTCGAACGTCTCTACAATCTTGGGGTGAGAGCAATCACTCTTACCCACAATTATAACAATGATGTCGCAGACTCCTCACGTGACACTATTGCCGAGTGGCACGGGCTCTCTCCATTCGGATATCAGGTAGTGGAGGAGATGAACCGTCTGGGTATGATAGTTGATGTCTCTCACACTTCCACAGAGACGCTTTACGATTGTCTTGAGCACAGCAAGGCACCTATCATCGCCAGCCATTCCAGTGTCAGGGCAATTAAGGATATACCTCGCAATCTTACTGATGAAGAGATATGTGCCATTGCTGACAAGAGTGGCTTGATACAGGTAGCTACCGGTCGCTGGTGTCTCTCGGATCTGCCAAGAGAGCAGGTTAACATTTCAGTCTTCTGTGATCATGTTGACCATGTGCGCAATCTTGTCGGAGCCGATCACGTAGGGATTGGTACTGATTTTGACGGCGGCGGGGGAATGGTCGGTTTTGAAGATGTGTCTAAAATGAAATATGTCACTGTCGAACTGCTCCGTCGCGGATGGCCTGAAAAGGATATCCGTAAATTCTGGGGAGAAAATTTCCTGAGGGTCCTCAGAGAAGTGGAAAAAATTTCACGACAAATCAACCATTGATTGTCGAAAATGTTCGTTTTCCATTTCGTTTCATTTTTGTAATAGGCTGGTTTCCGAGGATTTAGCTATCAATTTTTTCGGTCGAAAGTTATGCAGTTTTTTTATCAAAATAATTTGCATTTCAAATATTTTGACTATCTTTGCAACCCGTGATTTATGTATCGATTCATGTAAGTTGCTGGAAGACAAGAGTTTAGAAATATTTAAGCTATAAAAAAATGTTACAACCGAAAAAAACCAAATTTAGAAGGCAGCAGAAAGGTCGCATGAAAGGTGTTGCCCAGCGTGGCAACCAGTTG
>JAKQLB010000290.1 GCA_029567375.1 Bacteroidota bacterium
ACCATGTTATCCTAACGGGCATTTTTATCACCTGCAGCTATTTTTCTTCTATCTGGATCTTTTCGATATAAACGTCTTCCATCGGCAGACTGGTTTCCCTGCGAATATTCACGGATAGCGCGAGCGGATATAGAATCCGCCCCTACAAAAGAATTCAGGGGTCAGATAGACTGACCCCTAATAAAATATAATTCCTGGCGACGTCCTACTCTCCCACATCTGAAATGCAGTACCATCGGCGCTGGAGAGCTTAACTGCCGTGTTCGGTATGGGAACGGGTGTTTCCTCTCTGCCATAATCACCAGGAAATTTGATTACAATTATTCAGTTTAATGCTTAATTTTTAATTCTAAATTTTGAATTCAGGAGGCAAACGCTCTGCGTTTGCTTGTTACAGGAAAACGGAGTTTTCCTTCCTTAATTTAAAATTCATAATTCATAATTCAAAATTAAGTTGAGTTCTCTGAAAACCACACAGGGAAAAAGCAAGATAAAATATTGACTCTCTATTAGGTCAAGCCCTCGGTCTATTAGTACCGGTCAGCTTAATGCATCACTACACTTACACCTCCGGCCTATCAACCACATAATCTCTGTGGGACCTTACCTTCTTACGAAGTGGGAGAACTCATCTTGAGGTTGGCTTCGCGCTTAGATGCTTTCAGCGCTTATCCCGTCCAGACTTAGCTACCCAGCTCTACCCTTGGCAGAATAACTGGTACACCAGAGGTCTGTCCATCCCGGTCCTCTCGTACTAGGGACAGTGCCTCTCAAATTTCCTGCGCCTGCGACGGATAGGGACCGAACTGTCTCACGACGTTCTGAACCCAGCTCACGTACCGCTTTAATGGGCGAACAGCCCAACCCTTGGGACCTACTTCAGCCCCAGGATGCGATGAGCCGACATCGAGGTGCCAAACCTCCCCGTCGATGTGGACTCTTGGGGGAGATAAGCCTGTTATCCCCGGGGTAGCTTTTATCCGTTGAGCGACGGCCCTTCCACTCGGTACCGCCGGATCACTAAGCCCGACTTTCGTCCCTGCTCGAGTTGTGGCTCT
>JAKQLB010000296.1 GCA_029567375.1 Bacteroidota bacterium
CTTAGATGGCTTCGATACCGAAAACGATGAACAGTCAGTTTTCGATGCCTTTGGTATCGAAATCAACGAACTCGAGACCTACCTCAAGGTCTCTTATCGGATCGGGGCGAATCCGCTTCCTGCGTTGCGGAAGCTCACCGAGATCCCAGTCGTATTTGGAGAAGAACCCGATTTGCTAATATTCCCGGAGGAAAAGCCGGGAACAAAGGTGTTTATTGTAAACTCTCACGGAAAGATATCCGTGGTAACCGTTAATGACGAGCATCAACCTGCTTATGAGGTTGATGATAATGACCCGGTTGGAACGCCTTCATTAGCAATCCCCGGATTCGTAAAATAACATATAACCTCGTTCAGGCAATGCCTCCGCCTGAATGGGGATAATCAGAAGAGAGGCGGAGATAACCTCCAAACTTGCCGATAAGGCAAGGGCGGAGGTTTTTTTTATAACTTGAAAAATAAAAATAATCAAAACAAAGCGGGTTTCCATCCGCTGTCCAAAGGAGAAAAACAATGAAACACACAAGAGAATCAATCATTGCACTCATTATTAACGAGTGCAGAAAGAACGGCACAGACATAGTCTTGCGAAGGGCTGACCTTTCTGGACTTGACTTGAGAGGATTAGACCTGCGAGATGCTGACCTACGAAGGGCTGACCTGCGAAGGGCTAACCTGCAAGGGTCTGACCTGCGAGGTGCTGACCTTGACTTTGCTGGTTACGAACTAAGTTGCAAAACCATAGGTATTAAAGCTGACAAGCGGCTGGTCTCCCAGCTGCTCTATCACCTATGTCGTATGGATGTGCAGGATTGTCCTGAATGGGATGAGTTGCGCAACGACGAAAGGGTGATTGCATTGGCAAATCAGAGCCATGTAGTCCTTCATGACTTTCATGACCTTCCAGAAATAGAGCCGTTAAAAGCTCAGGAGGAAAAATGAAAACATGGAAATGCCCTGACTGCGAATCAATGTTTGATGATCCGGATACAGTGTTGTATCGTGCTGGACGCATCGGCAATGGCTCGGAAAACTGGGAGAAAGACGAATACATAGATGTCTGTCCGGTGTGCGGATCTGAGGAAATATATGAGGCGCATTTCTGCGCCGATTGTGAGAAAGAGGTTGAAGAAGGCGAACTTGACGAAGACGATCTATGCCTTGAGTGCGCAGCAAAAGCTGACGCATATGAAGAAATAGTAGATCGGGTAAAAGATGCTCTTTCTACACCGTTTGACATGGCGCAAATGGTAAAATCAATATTAATAAACCAAAAGGAGAATTAAAGGGAGGTACCAATGGTACAATTTCAAAAAGCTGTAAAGGAGCAAGTCAAGCTTCGGCTTGCTATTTATGGTCCGGCTGGTGCGGGTAAAACCGCATCAGCTCTTCGCATAGCACACGGTATCGGTGGCAGAATTGCCTTCATTGATACCGAGAATTACTCTGCATCACGGTATGCA
>JAKQLB010000300.1 GCA_029567375.1 Bacteroidota bacterium
CATCGATCCAGGGCTGTCTTCAACTGATCGTTTTCGGATTCGCAAAAGATGGTGTTGCGCCAGGCCAGGCCCGTCTCTCCTGGAGCGGTCGGAGACATCTTCTCAATGTTTGATGATGCTTGCGCCGATGCCAAATCTTTCCCTAAACCCATGCCAACGCCTGTGATCAAGGCTGATCTCAGAAAGTCGCGTCTCGATTTCATACCATTAGTCCTCTTTTACAAGTTGTGGGGTTCCTCTTTTGGCCATAGATTATCATGGCGTGTTGTTCCATACAACCATCGAACGACAACTGTCTGTCGCGAAAAAAAGAAAAAGATGCTATAAACGCCTCGGATTGGTTTTCAGGAGGGATAAATTATGGCGCAGGCAATGGAAACCCCGGGGAGTATGCAGAAAAAACTAGCCCGGCTTGGTAGGATGCTGCGGGCCTTCATGGAACGGGAGAAGGTTTCTTCGTCGGCCTTGGCGGAATCATTGCAAACGACGGTCCGCACGATCCAGCGTGACATCCTGTTTCTCAAGGCCGCGGGATTCCCGGTCAAGGAAACGGCCAGGGGGATGTATTCCCTGGACAAAAGCCTGCTCAAGCACTTTGAGGTCTGCGACGACACGGAACTGGCCCTGGTGGTCGCCCTGAAAAACCTTGTCCTCCAGCTTGGCCGGCCTTTTCAAAATGCCGCCGACGGTCTTTTCAATCGCCTCTACGATGTGGTCATGGCGGAACCGGTCTTTGTCAAGATCGATGAATCCGTCCCCCTGGACGGCCACCTCTTGAGTCGGGTCGTCAAGGCCATCTGCATGAAGAAACAGGGCCGTTTTCAGTATACGGTCTTTTCGCCCTACGAAGTCATCGCTGAACCTTTCAAGGTCGTTTACTTTGATGGCTTCTGGTATCTGATAGGCAGGGACGTCCATGACGGGGCGCTGAAACGCTATGCCCTGGACAAGATCAAGGATTTCAAGGCTACAAAGACCTGTTTCAAATGCATTCCCGCTACGCTGGACGGCGACTTGAAAAACAGCGCCAATATCTGGTTCGCTGGGGAAAGAACCATTGAGATTCTCATCCTGGTCGATCAATCCTGCGCCGACTATTTCAAACGGCGTAAAATATTCCCTACCCAGGAGATAAGAGAAGAAAAATCGGACGGTTCATTGATCGTCTCTTTCTTGGTCGGTAATTACGGAGAAATCAGGAACATTCTGAAGGCTTGGCTGCCTAATGTGAAGATCCTAACGCCGGAGGAGTTGAAACAAGATTTCATTGCAGATATGAAGGGCTGGCTGGCATGGCAGGGAGAAAGGTAGGCGGCAATCAAAGTAAGATCTACTAAAGCCAGTGGTAATTTACTTTTTACTCCACCAAGGATCAAGATTGTCCATCCAGATATTACACTCTGGAACGGACCAGTTTTTAGAACTAAAAACTCGACGTTTTCTCGGCAGAAAATCTTGTGCAATGTCGATAGAGTTACTTGGGCATTTAATGGGCCTTTTTAAAGCACGGGCATCACGATAATATCCACCTTCTTGTCTATACTCCCCATCTTCATCGTACCATTCACTTTCATTGACCCAGGTCTGAAATTTATCAAAATGATAGGGCGTTACAGATAATCCTCCCGCCCAATAATAGACCCGTCCAAAGTACATGGAATGGAGATATTTCTCCCATTCTTTTGGGCGACAAGTCCATTCCTCTTCACCTGCATGCCATGTTAAGTTTGGAGAATCATGTGCAACAAGCCAAAGAACATAAATGCCAAGCATCTGATATCTTGCTGATCTGCGCTCAATGTCATTCAGGTTGATAGTGGTTTTTTGCACTTCAATTGCAACTCTTGCTGATGATATGACAGCATATACGTCTGGTCGTACTCCGCTCAATTGTTTTTCAATATCGCAATCAGAACATTTCGGATGAGCTAAAAGAGCTTCATAAATTTCTCTTTTACACCTGTAATGGATCTGGGTTTCTCCTGCCCCATATGGGCAATTGTAAGGTGGTCTGTGTGCATAATGGTGTTCTTTAATTTTCCCCTTTTTCAAGATAACTTCACCGGTGCATCCGGGACAAGTAAAGGGACCTTCGTTCTTCTCAGTTTTCCAAGCGACGGATTTAATCCCGTCTTTTGAGATGGCTACTTGCATTATTAATAATTTGCACACGCAAAATACATAAATCTGCCACGACTATAAATCTTCTGCATGGTCTTGTCCTTCTCATCCATTATTCTCATCGCATTTTGAGTTCAACCCTGCATGAACAGTCAGGCCAATCGCAGGGCGGATAATGGGTTTCCCAAAATGGATCGTCATATCTGAATATTTTGCCGTTCAATTTGCGGCATTGTTCCGGCATCCCATCACGATGGTCAACGATAAGTCGCCAAAGGGGATACATATCCTTCAATTCCAGCATTTGATTTCGATGTCCGATGCCATAGGCTGTCATGGTGACTTTT
>JAKQLB010000060.1 GCA_029567375.1 Bacteroidota bacterium
ACTATCAAAATAGCTTTCCGAAAATAGCTCTGTTGTTAGATTAAATGGTATATTGCTGCTAATTATACCGTTGATTACTTCCAGATGATTTGCCCACGAATATTCCCAGATTGTGTTGGTAAAAAAATCCACATCTGAAAGAACGACACCTATTTTATATTTTTTTAGACGAATAATGTAATCTGGGTTTAGAAAGGTTCCTTTCCCAGGCACACGAACTATAAGTTGATCGATAACAAGTCTTTCTAAAGCAATCCGGACTGTACCTCGTGATAGATTATAGAGCGAAGCTATTTCAACTTCAGTTGGCAAACAGTCTTTAACAGTGAAGCTGGTTGTGAACCATTCCTTGAGAGCTTCGTACAATTGATGTTGGAGAGGAACAGGATTGTCTCGACTAATTGTCATAGACTCCACCTAAATGATTGAGCAATTCCTATTATTGTATTCATTTAAATATTATCTAAGAATTAACAAAGGAATAATCATGAATTCCATAATATAGATCTTATATCGTGGTATTACTCATATTAATGATTTTGACCATAGCTCTAGATAAAAGTCAAGAGGAACTTTTGGGCAAGTTGGATACTACATAGGCATATATATTCAAGAGTTATGGATAGGAAAAGAAATGGGCATTCATTTTTAAAGGCTATTGCTATTCAAATAAAACAAATCAAAGGGACAGTATCCGTTGGAAGAAGTATGGCAGAACCTATCTTTGAAGCAGAGCTGGCAATGGTGCAAGTGCTATAAGAGCTTGTATGGGAAGGAGCAAAGAGGATGCTCTTTGAACAGTATTACATGGCACCAATGACTTCGTTCGCCATCTCTTAAGAGCTCTTCAAAAGCCCAACTTACCGCTCCGTCTTTGTCTAGCAATATCCAATAGAATTTCATCTGTATACTTAGCAGTGTCGGGATGGAAAGCATTGATTGCGCCATTGCGATCGGCTTCGGTAACAATGACGATTCTTTCGTTTGCTGCTAATCCCTTTAGTATGCCGCGAGCAGATTCTTCTGGAGTTATTGCTGATTTGGGAGGCCCTCCGAGTTCATCATATATGGCCGTTGCAACAGTACCTGGAATGACCGTGGAAAAGCGAATGTTCTCATCCCAATATTCGTAGCGTAGCGAGCCGGTAAGCCCTACCAAGGCAGACTTGGTGGCGCTGTACATACTTTGATAGGCCATTGGAGAAAAAGCCGCTCCGGAGGCAGTATTTGCAATATGTCCACCACCTTGTGCGCGCATTATGGGCAATACCGCCCGGATACCATACAAAGCGCCGAAAAAATTGATATCAAAGGCAAACTTCCAATCCGCATCTGTTGTTTCGTCGAAAGCCTTGAGCAATCCGAGACCGGCATTGTTGAAAAGGAAATCGATTTGCCCGCCTCCAAATTTCGCCGCCTGTTGGATCATCGCATTGATACTTTCCTGTTTGGAAACATCGGTTTGGATTCCCAGTACTTTTCCAGGGTATGCGCTCTCGAGTCTCGCGCTTTCTGCTTTCAATTTCTCGGCATTTATATCTGCTAGAACGACAGCCTTTGCGCCAAATGAGAGAAGTAGTTCGCACAGTGCTAGACCTATTCCTGAAGCTCCGCCGGTTACTACGGCAACTTTGTTCTCATAATACTCCTTCATGCTTCAAACCCTCCTTTTGGATTGGGAAGATACCCGGCCATAAATATTTGCTATAGATATTGGCTACATAAATTGGCGTCGATAGATGCTCTACTTAAGAACACGTCCCTGCGCTTCCGTAAGAATTTCCCGACCTTGAGTCAATATGACAGGCTTCATGTCGATAATGGGCAGCTCTGCCAGAGCATTGATTATGTAGAATTGCATAGGGTTCTGATCCCATGTTGACTTTGTCCATTTGACTTTCCCACTGCCTAACCAAGCTGCATTTGGCTCGTTATGCATTGGGAAAAGAATAGGTTGACTCAAATCTGCTCCCGGCGCGCCTACTTTCGGAATGTAACGCCAACCTAATGAATTTATGTCGGTATTCATGGCTTTTACCTCCTCCGCATCCAATGGTTGATGCCTAATCATTTCCAGTTCCAAAAAGGTGCTGCCTTCGAAACTGAGGCGAGTACGGTACGTATCCGCAAGGATATGCAGGTCTTCAATGTCAGCATAGATCTTCGGGACTCCCATCATGTTTCCTGTCAAAATCGGCGTGGTCTTATTCTCCCAAACCACGAGAGAAAACGACCCTTCCAATCGGTCGCGTTGGCCGTTGAAACGCACCGGTGCCGCAACGGAAACCAGATCGTAGTACGACCCGGCCATCCATTCGACCTGTCGGCATTGCTGAAATTCAATACTCAACTCCGGTTTTGTGAGCTCGAAGCCTTCCGGCACATAATTAGACAATTGCTCTCCGTCTGTTGTGTAGCTGAAGATCAATGTGACCACGTCGTCATAGATAGCCTTTGCGTCGGGGTCAAAGTAAGAGCCGCCAAAGTGAGCTGGCATCTTGTAACATTTTCCTTCTTCAAACTTAAACATGACATTCCTCCTAAAATTGGATAGTCTATTTGGTGCCTTCCATGTTGCTGCGCATTTTGTCTAGCGTGACTAAAATACTTAGAAGATATGAAAGAACGCCCCCATTTGCAGCAAGGATCACACCAATGACCATTCCTGGCACTATGCCAGGGATAAGCATCGACGTACCGAATAGGATTTGCAAGAGATTCAAGGTCAGCTGTGTCGCAAAGAGCTTTTTGAGTATAGGTGGGATAGGCTCGCGCGGTTCAGTCTTTTGCTTAGACCCTTTGGGTAACATTTTAGTGAGCGCAATGATGCCTCCCAAGATGTTGAGAATACCGACGAGAATTGTCAGTACCGATACAAGGATTCCAGGAATTATGCATGAGATGGCTCCTAAAACCGCAAACAAGATCCCAAGCCCAATCATGGGCCAGGTACGAGGGAAGGGGCCAATTGGCGTATTCCCGAATGCAAGCATCTGAATCGCAAAAATCACCATTAGAATTCCCAATTGTGCGCTGCTTGAAAAAGGAAGCATGCCCAAATTTACCGGAATAAGCAGCACGCCAATGATTATCATGAAAATACTAGTGAACAGGATCATTGTCTGCTCAATAGAAAGCTTGATGTCGCCAATAGGATTTTTTGCTGCTTCTGGGTATGTTCTATCTATCTTTCCGAGCACAGTAGCGAGGTAGAATACTGCTGTGCCAAAAAATAAAATCACAACCGCTGTCATTGGCGTTGTCAACAGATTCTGCTTCCAAAGGAGCAGCGCGATGACCATAGACAAAATATAGACCGCGCTGCATGCAAAGATCAGATGTAGAAAAATCCCCCCATATTTCGCCCAACTTTTGAGCTTATCTTTGATAAACAACATTTGTAAAAATAGCAGCAAGCCGCCTGGACCAAGGCAGAGAAACAAAAGCACGCGGGAAAAGCTAATCGAAATCGGAATAAGACTGGTCACCATGCCAATTATCGCAATCAATAACCCCACAACTAACAGGAGTCTTGATCTGGGCGTGTCGCCAAATGGAGTTCTCCCAAGGGTTATCGTCTGCAGGGCGAATATGATTAAGAGCAATCCATATAAACCATTCTCGTAGTAGGGGAGAGTTCCGCTATAGACTGGGAAGAGCATGGCCCCGGTGATCAGTATGATTACCGCAGCGATAATCAGCATAACTATTTCGAATGGAAGCTTTGCCTCTCTGGAAATCATATGAACCATCCTTCTTGCTATGCCTCTAATTAGGGGTTCTAATCCTGGCAGGGGTTCTAATCCTGTCGCCTCTCTTTTTATTGACCATTATTCGCTTTTGGTCCAGGCTGCTTCCTTAGGAATACTATTTAGTGTTATTTCAGTCTGAATTCAGCGCCTACAACTGCAGTGACATCTTTTAGGCGGCTTGATGTATCGTTAATTCCATAATCATCAACCATAGTTGAGTATCGAGGCGTAATCTGGAAGACGCCCATCCGTGCGCTTTTGACCGCGCCTATCTTAGCGCCTGATGAAGAAGCTATGGCTTCGGCTCTCTTTTTGGCATCCTCTGTGGCGCGCTCTAGTAAGCTATTCCGCAAATCTGCCAATTTGGTGTACATATATTCGAGAGATACGGAGTCTATCGCGACGCCCTGAGCGATAAGGTTGCCAGCATTTCGCGATACGCGCTCCAGCCTGTCGACATCCGCCGATGTAATTCTATAACTGTAGTTGGCAAAATAGGTAACATGTTGTGTGCGACGGCCTTGTTGATCTTCGTCAAAATAGATATTACTGCCCGCGTTTATGGCACTAGTGATGATCTCTTCGGCCGGTATGCCTTGCGTGGCTAAAAATGCATCGACCTTGGGTATGGCTGTTCTTAGGTCGGAATACACAGCCTGGAGGCTATTCCCACGAATGTTGACTGAAAAGCTCCACACGGAAATGTCCGATTCTACCGGTTCCTTTGCGCTTCCCGTGACGCTGATTGTATCCTGCGCCCCGCGCACCTGCACAAAACCATTAACAACAATGATAGCCATCACGACTAGTGCGACTGCCAAAAGGGCAGAAGCCCAAAACACTTGATGAAATTTCTTATCCATAATCTTCTACCCCTTCTTTAAGCAGAACCTTACAGCAATCTCAGTTGCCAACAGATTATTGGCTTTAGAATACCATTCTTAGGCAATTTCCTATATCCACTTCAAAATATAAAACTATTTTTATTTTATCCCTATTCTTCTGCTTCCTGCAATTAGCTAGATTGACAATTTTAATCTTCAATTTTGTTGACATATATGAAATGCTGTTGTATAATCCGCAATAAGTATTGATAAATGATAAAGGGAGGTAATTGTCTAAATATAGCTAATTACTTGCATAGTAAATAATTTTGAGTAAGGCTATTTGTGTTGATGTCATATAGACGTTTCTATGTTTTGCAATTGGCAAGATCCATACAGCGAGAGAAGACATAAGGAGGTGAGGATAAGCATTTTTGTAAAGCTTTGATAAGCGGGATCTATTTTGGATCTCGATATTGATGAGGAGGCAGATAGATGAAAAGTAAAATGAAGACAATAGCAACTATATTGCTAATGTTAGTTCTATGCTTGGGAATCGTAGGGGCGGCTCCTAAAAAAATCGTGATAGGAATCACGATGCAAGGAAATCAGAGCGGTTTTATACAGTATATAACCGCTGGTATGTGGGAGTGGCAGAAGAACAATGCGCCAGATGTAACCTTAAAGGTTGTCTTTGCGGATGATGATGCAACGAAGCAGCTGACACAGGTAGAAACATTCGTGGCACAGAAAGTCGATGCAATAATCATTAATCCTGTAGACAAAGTGCAAAGCGCCGCAGCCGTGGATATTGCAGCACAAGCAAAAATTCCAATCTTGACAGTTAATACAACGACAGTGAGCAAGAATGCCACAGCCCATGTAGGTTCAGATGATGTGGAAGCGGGCTATCTACAGATGAATAGAATAATCAAGGTGTGCGGTGAAAAGGCAAGGGTTGCGTATGTAGATGCCGTTCTTGGTCATTCTGCTCAGGTTGGGCGAACAGAAGGCTATAAAAAAGC
>JAKQLB010000339.1 GCA_029567375.1 Bacteroidota bacterium
GCAATTTTTGCAAAAACGAGTATTCAGGAGAGCAGTCCGCGTGGTGAAGGTATGTGCCGGCCGCATCCCCGTCCGATGCCTGGAAATGCATTTTTTAGAATGGCCCAAACACCCCAAAAGACTTAGACATCTCAGATTATAACGAGTCTCATATAATAGACTTAGAAATTTTAGGGATGTTATCGAGTTTTGGGGTGTTTGGGCCATTCTAAAAAATGCATTTCCAGGCATCGGACGGGGATGCGGCCGGCACATACCTTCACCACGCGGACTGCTCTCCTGAATACTCGTTTTTGCAAAAATTGCATCCCGGAGACTCGGCCTCTCGGCTGTGGAGGTCTGTCAATTCAAGGATGCAACAGCGCCAGTATGAGGCCCAGGCTCCTCTCCGTTCGGGCTGTGGACCCAAATGAGGGTGTTTTGAAACGGTATTTTTAAAATTTTAACTGCATGGAAGGGTTTTCTACTTATCGAGAGTTCAGATTTTTGGCAATTCGCGTCCTCCGTCAAAACGGACTGCTTATTCGTCCTCAGCGTCCTTCAAACATGGATCCCGTACCCCTCTGAGGTCGCCAAATTTCACAGATTGCTCAAAGTAGAGTGCGTTGTTTATAGCTATCAATGGTCAATGATTGGTATTAATTCATCAATGCGTACGGGTAGGACGTGCCTCAGGACACATCAGTGAGGCAAGACCACCTTCCACTTTAAGCTGGAGACGATTCCAACTCCGGCAATGACAGTGTTGAAAATCATCATATCAGATTGACGTGAAGGAGAAGTCGGCAAGAAGCGGGAGGTGGAGGAACCTCGGAATCTCGAAGAATGAAGGGGGGTTGGTCTCGACCTCAAAAAAAGACTTAGAGCGTTTTGAGGTCATTTTAGGGGGTGGCAGGTTTTTCTAATTTTGATCTGAGGATGTATATATAAGGGAGGCGTGTGAGTTTGGATAAAAAACTGGTTTGCGTGAAAGCCAAAGGATTAAGAGTAAACGTGTGTAATTAGGTGAGCGAACGCATTTGGGGACTCGCTAAGGCGAAAGGCATTCGGCATTGCGAAAATCCAATTGAGCTTCATTGCTCTTGGGTTCAGCTTTTCGACGTTTGCTGGAAACTGAGGCTTGAGAAACTGAATGCATAGCATATTCATCTAATTGCAACGCGAAATTATCCTTGTCCTCCGGTATACCCTGAGGAGCTTTCCACACAAATCAGATTCCCAAGGCATAGCAATTGCTATCGCTCAAAGGGCCACTCCATACTGCTTTCTGCCCATGTCATTAAGGCATGAGTCCCCAAAGAAATTCTTTGGGAACTAAAGAGAGATCTTTGATAGTCGCCTCTTACGAGTCGGCTAGCACAAGAGAAATGTTGTATTAATGCCTATACGGTATTCTTACAATCAAATGCAATGTAGACAGCAGTAACTCCCAGTTGTAAAATCTCTGGGATTTAGTGCGCTACATTAAGGACCTTGATCACCAAAGGCACTTCCGAGCTCTGCTTGGATAACTTTGTAGTGAGCCTGGCCCAGCTGGACGCGATTAATAAACGAAATGACTTGTAGTCAAGCCGTTTGACGGAGACTACGACTAAGTCAGCATTCGTGCTACCGAAGCGAACTTACGCACCGATTGAGGCGGCGCTTGCGCCCTTCAAGAAGTAGTAATCTGGTTGATCCTGCCAGTAGTCATATGCTTGTCTCAAAGATTAAGCCATGCATGTGTAAGTATAAGTATTGTACAGCGAAACTGCGAATGGCTCATTAAAACAGTTATAGTTTATTTGATACTTGAAAGTTACATGGATAACCGTGGCAATTCTACAGCTAATACATGCTTCAAAACCCGACTCTTCGGAAGGGTTGTATTTATTAGATATTAAGCCATCCCTTCGGGGCTGTGATGAATCATAATAACTGATCGAATCGAGGCTTGCCTTGATAAATCATTCAAGTTTCTGCCCTATCAGCTTTAGATGGTAGTGTATTGGACTACCATGGCTATCACGGGTAACGGAGAATTAGGGTTCGATTCCGGAGAGGGAGCCTGAGAAACGGCTACCACATCTACGGAGGGCAGCAGGCGCGAAAATTGCCCAATCCTGATTCAGGGAGGCAGTGACAAGAAATAACAACTCTCAACATTGTTGAGAAGTGTAATGAAGATAATTTACAAACCTTACCGAAAGCAATTGGAGGGCAAGTCTGGTGCCAGCAGCCGCGGTAATTCCAGCTCCAAAAGCGTATATTAAAGTTGTTGCAGTTA
>JAKQLB010000351.1 GCA_029567375.1 Bacteroidota bacterium
ATACCAGACGAGCCCGCCCCCGGGACCGGTCGCACCCAGGCCGTGCCGCCCGGGCTTGCTGGACGCCTGCGAGGCACATGCCGCAGACAGCACAACGCATCCGGCCAAAAGCAGGAGCTGGCGGATGCACGTGTGGACAAATCGTCGACGAACCATAGGGATACTCTCGCACGGTTTTGCCCTGCATGCAACGAAAAGCATCTCAGTGTGACAATGCGGGCTCAATTGGCCCGAGACTGTTCATCATGCAAAAAAACTTGCAGGTCTGCCGTATCATCAGGCAGAATGAGGCTATCAGAAATGATTTCGTTGTATCGGTATTTTCAAATATTTTTCTATATTGAACTTATGGAGAGATGATGAAAACAGTCTACGCCGTCGCCGAAAACAGATTTTCTGAAAACGATTTTTTACTGTCATCGCTGGATCTCTTCTTTTTTGAAACCCTCGAAGAGGCCGAGGAAATCTGTGAGCTGGCAAACTCCCATCCCGAGCGACCGGAATGCATCATCTACACGGTGATCGAGTGCAAGACAAAGACGGTCGCACAGGTCAAGGAGCGGATCATCACACTGCAGTATTTTCAGCCACCGAGCAAC
This sequence comes from Bacteroidota bacterium, assembly GCA_029567375.1. GTDB lineage: Bacteria > Bacteroidota > Bacteroidia > Bacteroidales > UBA932 > Cacconaster. The sequence goes on from JAKQLB010000351.1 coordinate 600, forward strand.
GAATACCAATACTACTGCCCGAATTGACAGAGGATGTGCGGGATTGATTTATTACAAATTTAACCTCTATCGCACAAGTTGCACTTCACCCCTGAGCCAGCGATACGCAGCATCTATCTCGAATTTCTCTGGCTCTGAATCAAGAAGGTCGAGCGGGCATTGTGTTTGGATTGTATTCATTTTTTCAAGCAATTCGTCAAGTTGCATGAGTTTTTTTGTATGGAAATATGCAGCTTTGAGGATATGACGAACCGACTCCCAATCATTGTTGTGTTCTTTATAAAGTAGAATAAACCAATAATCTCTCATTGGGAATGAAACAAGCTCGTTTTCTGGCAGAATAGTAGCCTTCCAAAGAGAATCTTCCTTGTACGGAATATCCTTTACAAGTGACAATCGTCCACCACTGCAAATTCGGTTGCATGCAATATCTATCTCACCAGTGCGCATTATGACATGCAGGCTGACAAGATGTTCGAGAAAACTCCGAATCGCATGCAGGATCCGTCTTGCATTATCGTACGTCAGTGTATACAAGCCTGTGTCCGGAAGATAATTATCGTTCATCCATTCCAGCATAACGCTGTATTCCCACCACGCCATTTCGTCAGGAGCGGGTACTTCCGAAGTATCAAAATATATGATATATCCACAAATATCATCACTTGACATTTGTAGTTCCTTAAAGTGACACCCGGACAAGTACATCTTCTGCAACCAACCTTCAAACCAGGACTGTTGTATCCGCCCATCAGATTCAAGTACTGTTTCATAAAAATCTTTGATTGAATAAAACAGTACCGCGACATCGGGATCATAATGAATCAGCTTGCACTGTTCGTTAGCAGGGAGGGTTTTGCATTCTGCTTCGACTGGCCAGACTTCCTGGATCAATGACATCGGCGTACGATTGCCCAATGCTTTTTGCGGGGTATTGTTTATCGTGTACTGCATCTCACGCAATGACTGATCATTCCACGACTCTCGCAATAAAACGAGATACTGACTGGAAAAATCCTTAATATCTTCATTGTGTTTTTTGTTTGTGCATTTTACTATTTCTATATAGTCAGTTG
>JAKQLB010000361.1 GCA_029567375.1 Bacteroidota bacterium
ATAGCCGCGACAATAATACAAATGGCCATATCCCGATCACGAGAATACGAGGCCGATGCAGGAAGCGCCCGGGTGTCAGGAAAACCCTTGGCTTTGGCCAGCGCCCTGTCGAAGCTTTCCTCTGCGGCAAGGCAGAAACCGATTAATACAAATCCCTCCACTGCCCATATGTTTATCGTCAATCCTCTTTCGGGGTCAACGATCATGAATCTCTTCAGTACACACCCTCCCATTGAAAAAAGGATCGAGAAATTGCAGAAGATGAAGGGTGGCGAGTTCTGAAATGACGACTCTTGATCTGCCCAAAACAGTAGCCGAGGCCGTCGAAATGCTTCACGGCAACATGAGCCTTAACGACGAGGTCATGCTGGCCAACATGAATGAGGAAGATCTCATTGACGTCCATTTTGCCCTTGGCTACCATATCAGAAACGAGTTCGGCCTCTGGGAGGGAAACGAATCTCTACTTGAATCTTGCCGGTCAATAGCGGGTGATAATGAACTTCATGTTGATGATGCATCGATGGTAATTATCAAGGCACTATGGGATAAAGTTAAAGAAAAAAACATTCTGAATGATTGACATGACCTTAAAGAACTCTGTTCGACTGTTTCTGCTTTTATTTTTATTAGCAGCTCTTGCCGGATGTATAAATGAGAATAAATACGATCCTCTAACAACAGTCTCCAGGGTTGACCTTAATCGCTACCTGGGCCGCTGGTATGAAATTGCCAGAATAGATCATTCTTTCCAAAAAGGATGTGTTGCCTCCACTGCTGAGTATTCATTGCGGGAAGACGGGGATGTCAGGGTAATCAATAGTTGCAGGAAGATTTCAACGGACGGGAAAATATCTTCTATTGAAGGCAGAGCCTGGATACAGGACAAAAATACCAATGCCTGGCTTAAGGTTCAGTTCTTCTGGCCATTTGCGGGAGATTATGTGATCATTGACTTAGACGGCAAAGATTACAGCTATGCAGTTGTTGGACATCCTTCCCGAGAATATCTATGGGTTCTTTCCCGGACTCCACAGATGGAGGATGGATTGTATGACGAGATCATGGAAAGGATTGCCAAGCAAGGTTATGATTTGAAGAGAATTAAGAAATATCCCCAGGCAAAATGAGAAAAATTAGGGTCATGATCAATGGTACAGACGGTTTGTTATTTCTGTAGCGGCAAGATCTTCACTTACTGCAAGGGATGCGACATCCCTACATGCGAAAAGTGTTGTCGTTTGGAAATTGTTGGTTCGGGCTGCGGTTGCGTCTGGCCGGTATATTATTGCTTGAACTGTATCTCAAACCCGGCAATCAATCCCAATGCTTTACTGAGGGAGCCTGAACAAATGGACAAGGGTGAAAAACATAATGGATGAAGCGAATCAGCAACTGGAATCTGCTTATGAAGAAATTGTCGATGTTCTGGCTACCAGGTTAAAAATCGTATCGGATGTATTCAAGAGTCAGAAGGTGGAATCTGAGTTGCTAAAAAAGAGGCTGGCAAGTGTCCGGGAGGCAATGGAAGAATTGCAGCAGATGGTATTTACCATGGATCTTGAACCTGACCAGCGGGAAATGATCGAAAATATTATGTCGAGAATTTCGATGGCAACGCAAATTTGAAAGCAGAAAGGAATCAAGCCATGGATTTCACTGATACTATGAGACAAAGGCGGGCAATCAACTTTTTTGATCCGGACAAACCAGTATCCGATGAAGAGTTGAAAGGGATCATCGAAACGGCATCCTTGGCCCCTTCAGGTCTCAATCTTCAGCCATGGCAGGTCATCGTTGTGCGCTCCCAAGAAGCAAAAGAGAAACTCATGGCCGCAGCTTCTCGACAAACTAAGATTATCGAAGCTCCCGTTACACTGATTATCCTCGCCGACATGAACGGATGGAAGGCGGGTCATCCGATGGTAGAGAAAACCTGGGCTAATCTCCTTGATCTTGGTTACATGAAGCCGGATCAAAGAGGATGGTTTGAAAAAGGAGCGCAGAAACTATACGGCACACAGGAAAAATCACTTGCTTTTGCCGTCAAGAATGCCGCTTTTTTCAGCATGGCGCTGATGCTGGCGGCAAAGGATGCCGGACTTGATTCTCATCCCATGGATGGTTTTGATCCGGAAGCGGTGCGCAAAGCTTTTGACATTCCCGAAAACTTCTTTATCCCTCTCCTGATCGCCATCGGACATTTCAATGATAGATCCATGCTGATGCCTCCGAAGTGGCGGAAGTCTTATGGAGAAGTGGTTCATGCCACATTTTGAAAATTTAGGGTGATGAATTGACAAAGAACAACGGCAAAAAAATACCTTCCCGAGAGGAATGTGATGAACTTATGGCTCGCTATTCCATGCTGCCAAACATCCGTGAGCATTCGATCCAGGTCATGAATGTCTCCTTGGCAATCACGGATAATCTGAGAAAGAATTTCATCATTGACAGGGGCTTGGTCATTGCCGCTGCACTCCTCCATGACATTACCAAGACCAGGTCGCTTAAAACAGGGGAAAGGCATGATGCAACGGGTGGCGAACTATTAAGGGAACTTGGTTTCCCGACCACGGCGGAAATTGTTGAGCAGCACGTCCTTCTGAAATGCTTTGATCCAAATGAAAATCTTCATGAACGTGAGATAGTGTTTTACGCCGACAAACGGGTATTGCATGATAATATTGTTACCATTGATGAACGACTGTATGACCTGATCCATCGCTATGGAAAGACGGAACAGATACGGGAGTTGATACTCCAGAATAAAGGCAAGGTTTTCGCTGTAGAAAAGAAGATCTCTGATTGCATGGCAGTCAATTTAGATCAAGCCATAGGAAGTGCGGCTGGAAATAATCATTGCTGATTCCGTAATGAGAATAACAGGAGGCATCGTCGTGACAAAGAAGGTTCTGGTAATACTCGGGAGTCCGAGGAGGAAAGGCAACAGCGCAACTCTTGCCAACCAGATAATCAAAGGGGCAAAATCCGCCAAGGCAGCAGTTGAGACTATCTACCTTCAGGGAATGAAGATCACGCCTTGCAAAGCCTGCGATACCTGTAGAAAAGTAAGAAGTAAGGGATGTGCAATCAAGGACGATATGCAGGGTCTTTATTCAAAGGTTATCGAAGCTGACGCCTTGGTTATCGCCAGCCCAGTTTACTGGTTTAATATGTCTGCCCAGACCAAGATATTTCTGGACCGCCTTCATGGTCTGCCTGCTTATAAGGATGATGCTTTAAAGGGTAAGCGGATCGCTATTGCCATGAGTTATGGCGGCGAAGATCCCTTTGATTCAGGATGTGTAAATGCACTGCGGTCTTTCCAGGATGCCTTTGCATACAAGGAATCCAATATCGTCGGCATGGTTTATGGAAACGCTGAAGAAGCGGGTGAGATAGGATCGAATGAGAAACTAATGCAGGAGGCTTTTGATCTCGGGAAGAAGCTTATTTCAGAATTATAACAATAAAGGGAATAATCAGATGGCAAAACAACTTGATCCCAAGGAAATTGTATCATTCAAGGAACTGCTCATGTCCGAAGTCCTCCAATCAGAGGCGCTGATCAATCTTCTGGATCGCAAAGGTATCATCAGCAAGCAGGAGCTTCTGGAAGAGATGAAAAGAGTACAGGCAAGCATGTTGAAAGCTAAGGATTAGCCCATGAAGAGAGCCATGTTAGCGATCACTTTATTATTGGCAGCTATATTCTCATTCCCGCCTCTCCTGTGTGCATGGGATGGCTTTGATTACGATACCGGTGATTATGTCGAAATAGATGATCAGGAACCGGTGAACCCTGGCGATCAAATCGTCATTTATGATTATGCAGATCAGACCTACCATGAAGTGGAGATCATTTCCGTTAATCGCTTGGCTAATCCCGAAATAGAAGCTTATGATTATGATGCCGACGAATACAGAACATTCGAAATGGAAGGCGTTACGATAGGGAAAAAATCTGCGTCATGAACCACAGGATATAAGCAATGGCTCTTTATCTTGTACGACATGGAGAAAGCGTTCCAAAAGAGATCAACCATGCCTGTCCCTTATCGGATCGTGGAATGGTGGAAGTCGCACATATGGCAGCTCGCGCCGCTGAAAAAGATTGTAATCTTACCAAAATATTTCACAGCGGCAAGAAACGGGCTTTGCAAACGGCCATGATCATTAAAGAGCATCTCAACCCCACCTATGGAATTGCCGAGGCATTAGGTTAAAATCCTAACGATGATATGTTCCATGTACTGAGTATAATTGAAAAAGAAGCAAACCCGATGATTGTAAGCCATCTTCCGTTTCTGGAAAAACTGGCTTCGTTCCTTGTAATGGGAGATCAGGAAAAGTCTGTTGTTAAGTTTCCAACCGCTGGTATTGTTTATCTTGAAAAGGGCGGCAACGGGAAATGGAAGATCAAATGGAAATTATTCCCTTGAACGATGATCTTTGCATCGGCACGAGCTGGTAATGAGCAACAAAACATAGATTAATTGGATATTTTAATGCACAGGCAATCAAGAAATGACGCAACGGCGGGTTTTACCCTCGTGGAACTGATGGTGGTCATCGCTCTTATCGGGGTAATCTTAAGTATTGCAATGCCCAAACTCGTCGTTTATCTGGAACAAGGTCATAAGGCTAAATGTCTTTCCAATCGCTACCATATAGAGCAGGACGAAAGGACGCATTACTTACATAACAACAATCCATCTCTGATTATAGACAGTCGTTATCAATGCCCATCTGGAGGAGTCTATGTATGGCTCGTATCAGACCCATCATCACCGGAATATCCCCGTATCGGGTGCTCTCTCCATTACGCTCCCACGTCTGATCAAGGGAAAAAGGACTACGCGATAGTACTAAGCGCAAATGCCTTAAGTAATACGATCAAAGAGATATATACCTCATTCGATGACTATTTGACCGATTGGATGGCCAGGGAAAATAAAATGCCCATTGTGAATAATACAAACGGTTCCCTGTCATGGAATGCACCATTGTATGAGGGCGCCGATAAAACGAACCTCTTTCAAGCCAAGTTCTGGAATGAATACTATCAATTCGTTGACAAAGACGGTTTCAACGCCACGAATAAACAAATATCTGACTTCAAAATATTCTTCAAACGTGATGACAACGGTAAAATAACTTCCGACCTGGCAGGTGTTTACTTGCAAATCGGTGGGGAGAGAAGGCTTTTCTTTTCAAATGGTACAACGATCGTAAATCAGCACTATGTAAACTATGTAGATGCAACTGCCCGAGAATTGAAGCCCCCACGGTAGCGGGACAAGGTAATGGCTAAACGGCAAGATCATGGAATGCACGACAAACAATATATTTGCCAATTTTCCTGAATGTATCGTAGATGAACTTTTCGAGACCATTGTCAGCACATTTGTATTACGTATTGAAAGGATTGTTTCCCGTGGTCATCGCTCACCTGACGACTTTTGGTATGATCAGGAAGAAAACGAATGGGTAATAGTCGTGAAAGGAAGCGCCATTCTTCGTTTTGAAGATAGGTCTGAAAGTATAACAATGAATCCCGGCAACTTCATCGAGATTAAGAAGCACCGGCGTCATCGGGTAGAATGGACGGATCCCGATCAGGAAACCGTCTGGCTGGCAGTGCATTATAAATCGTGACCCAGGAGCAAGCCTGAAATGGCTGTCTATAGAATCCCGATCAACAAGCTTAGTAAGAAGGCGCTGAAAGGCGTCATTGAAGAATTCATCTCCCGTGACGGGACGGATTATGGCGAAGTCGAAGTGTCTCCGGCCACGATGTTCGAGACGGTCAAATCCAAGTTGGAAGGCGGATCAGCAGTTCTCATTTTCGACGACGATACCGAAACGACCAACATACTCTTGGCCGATGATCCTATATTGAAAAAACTTGACCATTTGAAAGGATGAAAAAATGAACGCCATGGGAGACGTGACCAATAAGATGCTTGATGAGATCGGATCTATCATAAAGAGTGGCTTGGACACTCACGGCGTTTTGCACATCCTGAAACTGCTTGAAGGCCCTCATTACTCGAAGCAGTTTATGGAGGAAACGAGCTTATATAGCGAGCTGCTTCCCATGGGGCGTGAAAAGCAGCTCGCTATATAAGCTCGTTTCCTCCATAAAC
>JAKQLB010000011.1 GCA_029567375.1 Bacteroidota bacterium
GATTCCGATGGCAATGTTGAAATTTCTTATAACCTGTAAAAAGTACAGATTCTGATTAGGAGGAAAAGATGATTACATACGATAGAATGACGATTGATAGTACCGGAGCATTTTTGATTGGCGAGCTTGAAAGACTCGATCAGACGTTGCATGAGCCCCTTGTCAATATTACATGGGGCAGAGACATTGATCTTCGTGAAGATGTTTCCATTGCTGATGATTCTTCGAGCTTCACGAATTCTACCTTTGCGGCTGCCGGTAGTGTTCAGTCCAGTGGTAAGAACTTCATTGGCAAGGTTTCCAATGCTATTCCCGGCGTTGCGGTTGATATTGGTAAGACCTCTCAGCCGTTGTTTCTCTGGGGCATGGAAGTTTCTTATACCATCCCCGAACTGATGTCCGCACAGCAGTTGGGACGTCCGGTTGATGCCCAGAAGTATCAGGGTATGCAGTTGAAGTGGCAGATGGATATTGATGAAATGGTTTACATCGGTGACACAGCAATGGGTAAATACGGTCTGTTAAATTCCACCGCTGTTACTACGAGTTTTGTGGCAACGAAGACCGCTGGTGGGACGACCTGGGCAAATAATGCAACGGCTGATGAAATCCTGTTTGACGTGAATGATCTCATTCAGGATTGTTGGGCTGCTGCTGGTTATGCCGTTTGCCCCAGTAAACTTCTGCTCCCGCCCGCACAGTTTGCTTACATTACCTCTCAGAAGGTAAGCACCGCTGGCAATATCAGTATCCTGCAGTTTCTTGAGGACAATTGCATCGCTCTGAAGATCAATGGCAAGAAGCTTGATATTCAGCCTTGCAAATGGTTGGCTGGTCTTGGTGTGGCTACCGGTTCCCCGTCTGCCGCGACTGATCGTATGGTTGCATACAGTCAGGATAAGAATCGTGTCCGTTACCCGTTGGTTCCGTTGCAGAGGACTCCGTTGGAGTATCGGTCGATTTATCACATCACCACTTACTTTGGTAAGTTGGGTTGCGTGGAAATCGTCTATCCGGAGACGATACTTTATCGGGACGGGATATAGTTAGAGAGCCAAATAAAAAGGAGGATTTGTTATGGCTAAGATTAAATTTAATATTCCGGCACAGATTATGAATGCTAGCGGGAAGCGGGAGACATATAAACCTGGAGTTTATGAGTTCGACGATAAAGTGCTTGAACATTGGTTCATTCAGGGTTTGATTGCTAATGGGGGAGCTGAAATTCTTGAACCAGCAATCAAACCTGAGCCGGTTAAACCGAAGCAACAGGAGTTGCCTTTTACCGCTCCTGTTGCTTCAAAGCCGGTATTGGTTAAAAAGATTGAACCCGACAAACCGGTTATTGTTAATTTGGGAGCAGGAGATAAGGTTGAGGTTGAAGAAATCAAACCTTCTGCAACCAGAAAGAAGATAGAAGTCAGTGAATCTATCGCTGCTCCGAAAGAAGCTGTCAAGGCTGGTTTGAGAAGAAGGAAGAGAAATTAGTCAAGGAGAAAAGAGATGGCTACAGACACTTGTGAATTTAAAAAGGTATTTCCTGAGTTTGCTGATGATAATCAATATCCTCCAGCACAGATTGAATACTGGGGGAGAATAGCAGAGCTTCGTCTAAATGCTGACCGTTGGGGGAATTTGCTTACTCATGGAAAATATCTTTTTGTTGCTCATAATATTGCTTTGTCTGCGCAAGCGGTAGCAGCGGCAAATCAAGGATCAAGTGTTCTTCAGTCAACAGGCTTAATAGCAGGAAAGAGTGTCGGAGATGTTTCAATCAGTTATGATACCGGCGCCTCAAATGAAGAAGGCGGTGGTAATTATAACTTAACTCGATATGGTAGAGAACTTTTAAGGCTGGCAAGAATTGTAGGTATTGGTGGTGCTCAACTGCTTTCTGCCGACACAACGGTTCCTTATCTTGGTGAAACATGGTAACGGGTCAGGTTCAAAGAAAAGTTAATATTGATCTTGATAAGGTCTTGGCTCAATTAAAGAAGAAGGCTGTTTATGTCGGCATTCCGAAAGAGAACAGCAAGAGGGATGATGGAGAAATGACAAATGCTTCTTTATTGATGATACATTCAAAGGGCAGTCCTCTT